>CAYUBD010000008.1:14779-28634 GCA_964442905.1 uncultured archaeon
AGCTGAAAGGCAACACTTTTTATCAGGCTTATCCAAATAAAACTATGGGAAAGGAAACGGGAAGTGATGATGAGTTCTCAATACTGCTTGGGAGCGGAAGGCCAACTGAGGAAAAAACAAAAAGGGGGAAGGCTGCTGAGAACGATGTGGCGAAGCCGGAGAAAAAGGTGAAGGCAGAAGCCCCTCATGTTAAACCGGAGAAAAAGTGGACCACGGATGAACTGATAACAAAAAGGGATGAGCTTGAACTGTTTCTGGCATCGCTTGAAGAGGCGCATTCCCAGTCCAAGATTCCTGAATACAGCTATGATAAACTGAAGAAAAAGTGCGAATTTGAGATGGGAGCGATAGAGAAGAAAATAGGGAACAGGGGCTACAATCATGTCAAGAAGGATGAAGGTACACTTGAGAAGAACCTCAGTGACATACGGAAAGCCGTCTCTTCGCTCAAGAATGAGAAGATGATAGATACCGAATACAACCAGAAGGGTCGCGGAGAAAACGTCAGGTTTGAAGAGATTGAGACCAAGCTGAATGAGCTCTTCAGAAGCCTGAATCAGGTCTCAAAAAAGCTCGGCAGAAAGATTGAGGAACTGGCTGTGACAGATGATGTGGAAATCACTGAGAACGTGAAAATGCTTAAACGTGAAATCGAGGGCATCCGTTCCAGCCTCTCCGAGTTCGTCAGGATGAGCGAACTCCAGGATATCCTGCTGAGGCCGGGTATAGGGCTTCATAAAAACCCGAAGGGAACGCCTGCATCGGAAGCGCTGGTGAAAAAGAATGAGAAGATAGTTGGCATAAAGGATATTTCCGGTTTCGTAGGCAAAAACGCAGTGGTCAGATGCAGTATCAGCCTGTTCCAGAATATAGATGATGGCAAGCAAAAAATCTATTGGTACCGAATAGAAGACAGGAGCGGGAGCACAATACTTACCAGTTATGAGAAGATAGATGCGGAAAAGGCAAAAATACTAGGAGACGTAAGGAAGACAAGGTCCGGTTCTTATTACATGTTCTTCAAGAAGCTTGTCTGATGCGTGCTTTTTATTTTCCTAAACCATAGTTTAAGCAGTATGACTGGAGAGTTAAAATCCTTTGATTTCAGGTTCATAGTGAAAGAGCTCCGGACTTCTCTTCTGGGTGGAAAATTCAGGAAAGTTTACCAGTACGGATCCGGAGAAAAGCAGTTCCTCTTTGATGTATATCTCTCAACAAAAGGCAACTTCTGGCTGTATTCAGACGCGGAAAAGATATTCCTTGCTCAGCATAAGAAGGAAGCGCCCGAGACGCCCCCCAACTTCTGCATGTTCCTCAGGAAGCATCTCATAGGCGCGACAATAAAAGGCATAAGGCAGCACGGGTTCGACAGGATAATAGAGATAGAGACAGACAGCAACATAATCATCTTTGAGTTCATACCGCCAGGCAATGTCATTCTCTGCGACAGGTTCTACAACATAATCATGCCTTTGCAGGTCCAGCGCTGGAAGGACAGGGAGATACGTCCAAAGAGACCATACGCATACCCACCGGAGAATGCCAATCCCTACAACATATCAGCAGGGACGTTCAAAAGAATGTTTGGCGAAAACGAGGGGAAAACGGTTTCTGTGGTGGCAAAGCTTGGCTTCGGCTCAACTTATGCGAATGAGATATGCGCGATATCAGGTATCGGCGCTGACCACCCCTCAGGTCAGCTCTCCGATGATGATATTTCCAGCCTTTTCGATGCCATGAAGAGCCTTGGTGATACGAAAGCCCAGCCGGTGACTTACGATGATGGCAGTGTCTTCCCATTCCCTCTCAGGACAAAGAAGGAGGCCATAATAGGCAGGTGGTCCAGCATGTCAGCGCCTCTTGATGAGATGTTCTCAAAAGCCGTCATTGATGAAAGCGAGAATGAACAGGCAAAGGCTGCAGAGGAGAAGAAGCAGAAGCTGGCGAGAATCATAGACAGTCAGGAGAAATCAGTAGAGAAGATGAAAGGGAAGCGACTAGAGGATAAAGAAATGGCTGACACGATTTACAGGTTCTACGGGCTTGTGGAAGATGTGATCAACGGTATACAAAAAGCCCATGCAAGCGGGATGACATGGTCCGAGATAAAGAGCAGGACACAGAGCGAACCGACGCCTGAGGCAGAGGCTATAGTGGAGATAAATGAGCATGAAGGCACCGTTATCGTAAACCTTGGTGGCAAAGAGATAGAACTGGATTTCAGGAAGTCCGTGGAGGATAACGCAGCCAACTATTATGAGGGCTCCAAGGATGCCAGAAGGCGTTACGAAGGTGCAGAGGCTGCGATGGAGGGGAAGAAGACAGAGATGGATATGATAGAAACGATATCTCCGGGAGAGAAACCCGTAATCAAAGTGAAAAAACCCAGGAAGCCAAGAAAGCACTGGTACGAGAATTTCAGGTGGTTCATATCATCAAAGAAGTTCCTGATAGTCGCAGGTAAGGATGCTGCTACCAATGAGAAACTGGTGAAGACGAAGACGGATGATAACGATCTTGTGTTCCATACGGATATACAGGGGTCCGCTTTTGTCGTGATAAAGACAAAGGTACCCAGAGGTACGAAGTTCTCCGGGATGAATGAAGGCGGGCAGATACCACTGGAAGTGAAGAAGGAAGCATCAGAAATCGCTGCTGCGTGCTCCAAGGCCTGGAGCAAGGGTCTTGGCAGTATCGACGTTTACGCCGTGAAGCCTGACCAGGTCTCGAAGACGCCGCCCAGCGGTATGAGCCTGCCTAAGGGATCGTTCATGATATATGGTAACAGGGAATGGTTCAGAGACGTGGAAGTAAAGATGGCCATTGGTGTGTTCGTAGACAGGAATCAGCAGAAGGCCGAGGCCATAGCCGGACCTGTCATGGCACTCAGGTCATATACCAAGTATTTCGTCACTGTAAAGCCGGGTGACACGCCCGCAACAGAGCTCGCAAAGAAGGTAAAGGACACGCTCGTGTACAAGGCCAGCCCTGAAGACAGGCCTTTCATAGAGCAGATAAACAACGACGACATACAGAAGCTCATACCGTCAAGCTCAGGGATGCTTTTCGGCTAGTACCTTATATCGAAAGAATTGAACTCACCTGTGTATTCCTCCATATTCACTTCTACATCATCGACACTGGCGCCGGACGGTCCGTGCCTGCAGAATTCTGCCATATTAAGGACATTGCTCTCTTCTCCCTCAAATACTGCCTCAACTTTTCCGTCGTTCCTGTTCTTCACATAGCCTTTGACTCCGGTCATTGCTGCCTCGTTCCTCACGGAGGACCTGAAGCCTATGCCCTGCACGAGGCCGCTGACAATGACATGCACGCGCGTTTTCACGACAATCACCCAAAGCAAATAATCACTTGACAGCCTCCACATAAGCCGTCTCAAGAAGCCTCGTCGGATTCGAAGGCTCTATCTTCCTTATGTCGGGAATCCGGCTTTCGAACATCTTCCTGGTCTCTGTCTCCCTGAACTTGGCTTTCTCGAGGATGTGCTTCATGGACTCGGCGTCATAGTTCCACTTGTGCCCCCAGTTATGGACCTGCGACATGAATATTTCGCCTTTCGTCTTCAGCCCACTGATCTCGTTGTAAGGTTTCACCAATCTCGAATAGTCCCTGAAGAACTTCATGTTATCCTCGTAGTAATTCCTGATCCACATCTCCAGATCCGGGAACGTCAGACGGATGATTCCGTCCTTTTTCATAACCTTATGGCACCGTTTCAAAAATTTAATGCCCTCCTGAAACTTCAGATGCTCGATGAAATGGCTTGCATAGACATATTTAACGCTGTTGCGCGGAAGGGGCAGGCCGTTTGTCACATCAAAATGCAATACGACCGCACCTCTGATCTTTTTGGTAGTTCCGTATGGAATCTCTTCATTTCTCCACAGGCTTATGTTCAGCCAGTCTCTGATGCAATGGTCGCCGCAACCGATATTCAATCTGTCCATTCCTTCAAGTTCCGGGTCCGGCTCCTTTTTCCAGAACATCTTTAATGCTAACACAAAGGCATATATTAATCATGCTCTGCCCTGTCCCGGGCGCCGCGGGCCTGAAACTATGACATGCGCACGGACTTTCATAATTAGAATACCTTTTGGGAACTAAAATCTCTTCCGTTTTTAAAATTTTCTGCGATATGCTTGTTATGAAGCGATTCGGAGACTACGTGAAGGGTTTGAAGGGTGTCGATGAGTACTTAACCAGACATGTGTATGAGATTGGTTCTGTTCCTATCGCAGCTCATGGCATATACAGCCTCATTGAAAGGGATTATGTCCTTGGGGTCGCTGAACTTCTGGTTAGTGCCGGTGGATTCTATATGGGATTCCGTAATTGGAATAGTAGAAAGAAAGCCCGCAAAAAGATGGACAAAATCCCCCGGAAAGAAATTACACATAAAGAAGAATTACTGCACGAGTTGAGCGAGACCGGAAAGATGAATTAGCCATGTAATGCTTCTATTATAAAAGCCGCTACGGGTATTTTATTTTATGACCAATGAAAATGATTCATTGTTCTGGGCTGATCAGATCGCACAGAGTGTGAAGAAGCTTGTAGAAGAGAATCCAGTTCTGAAGAAGATAGTAAAGGAGAAGGGTTTCATAGTCTATGACGAAAAAACACCGAGTGGAAAGATACACATAGGTTCAGGACGAGGCTGGATAATTCATGATGTTATAGCTAAGGCAATGCGTGATGCTGGAATGAACGCAAAGTTCGTACTCAGCTCCGATGACATAGACCCGTACGACAAGCCTAACAAAGACCTTCCATCATCATTCGATAAATATCTGGGTATGCCGTTCATGGACATACCGAGTCCTGTCAAAGGATATGATTCATTCGCCGAGTATTACTTCAAAGACTGCACAGACAAGTTCGATGAATATGGAATAGTAGCTGAGCTTGAAAGTACAGGAAAACGCTACAGGGATGGAGATTTCGATGCATCGATAAAAAAGATACTTGATAACAACAACAAGATACAGGAAATCTACAAACGATTCTACGGAAATCCTCTGGGAAGACTCCCTTTCAATCCACAGTGTGAAAAATGCGGGAAAATAGGAACAACCAATGCATATGAATGGGACGCTAAACGGGAAGTGGTGAAATACAGATGCGAACCCAATCTCGCCAAATGTGCAAAAGGCTGCGGGCACGAAGGTGAAATATCTCCTTACACGGGAGGCGGAAAGCTTCCATGGAAAGCCGAATGGGCAGCCAAGTGGCCTACTGTAGGCGTTGTATGTGAACTCGCGGGTAAAGATCACTTTACGAAAGGAGGGAGTCGGAGCATATCGATTGCAATAGCAGATGAAGTTCTGGACTTCCCGCCGCCATACCCATCCACGAGAAAGGAAACAGGTAAGGGTTATGAATTCTTCACAGTAGGCGGAAAGAAGATGTCCACATCCAAGGGTATGGGTGTCAGCTTCTCAGAGATGACCAAATACCTGCCGGCAGACATGCTCCGTTACCTTCTTGTCAGGACAAGGCCTCACGCCAGGGTTGATTTCGACCCCTTCGATGAGAATGATATCGTTCTCCTCTACGACAGGTACGACAGGACTCAGAGAGTCTATCACAAGAAAGAGGAGGTGAATGAAAAAGAATATGAGCAGGAGAAGAGGATATATGAATTCTCTGTCATTGGCAGTATCGAAAAGACTATGCCTCCGCAGATATCTCTGACATACGCTTCTTCGATAGTACAGATAGCGCCTGAGATGAAGGATGCGCTTAAGATACTTCATAGGACTGGTCACATTTCAGGCAAGCCGTCGAAAGCTGAAACTGATTATCTTAGGAAGAGGCTGGGATTCGCGAAGCAGTGGATACAGGAGCTTGCACCCGAAAGGTACAAGTTCGAACTTCAGGAGAAATCGAATGTGAAGCTGGAGCCCGGCATCAGGAATCTCATAAAGTCCGTATCAGGAAAAATGAAAGGAAAGTCCCTGAATGAGCAGGAGCTTGTTGACATGTTCTTCAACCTATGCAAAGAGAACGATGTGAAACCGAAAGATTTTTTCAGGAGTATGTACAGGATTCTGATAGACAAGGATTACGGCCCGAGGCTTGCACCTTTAATCATGAGCATAGGCCAGGAGAAAGTGGCGAAGCTATTGGATGCTGTCTGATTCTGGTACAGGATGAAAGTTCTTGATCTCAAGGAACAGCTGCTTGCCCACGGATGTATGGCGCGCCACACCGAAGAGGGTGCCTTTACTATGCTCAAACGTCTCTTTACTCACAGCTATTACAGTTCCGGTTGGGTCCATGAACCTGTGCCAGTGCTCACCGTTCCTGTTTGTGTTCACGTGCTCGAGTTCACCATCGATTATCACATGATGACCTGACCATCTCTCCGGGGATGCCACCAGCTCGCTGACGAATGCGAACGGCAGTGATGTTTTTCCCATACGTAGCATGGGCTCAGCAACCTCTTTTTCCACTAATGATGGGGCATCATGCAAAAGTGAAGCTGGTCTTGAGAACCTGACGTAATCCATATACTTGTTGAGTATCTCCATGTCGTCCTGAAGTGGACTTTTCCTGCCCTGCTCTTTCCTGTTTTTCAGATAATTGCTGAACTCTATGTCGTTCTCAAGACTTCTCCCGATTTCAGCCACTTTCTTTCCGGCACGAATGATCTTGAATACCATAAAGCATCCTATGCCCCCGGGGGGATTCCCAGCACCACTGAACCGCAGGGGATTGGTTATTCCCCTTCAGTTCCAAGCTCCTCCTGATTCCCCTTTCGGAACTCAGATACGCGAGAGCGTATTTTCCGGAGCGCGCTTTTCCGCGTTTACTGTGGAAAAGGGTGCATTTGAACCCTCGATCTTCGGCTGTCTTCTCTCACAGGACCCGATCCATTCGGAATCCTCGAATCTTCTAGCGCGAGACTAGAAGGCCGACGCCTTATCCAAACTAGGCTACGGGGGCCTACTGAAGAATATTGCGCTTCGAAAATTTATATGTTGAACCCATTGAATAGTTAGTTATGAAGATGGATTTTGCCAAGATCGAGAAGAAGTGGCAGGACAAATGGGCCAAAGCCGGAATATTTAAGGTCAATGAAAATCCCAGAAAAAAGAAATACTACGTTCTTGAGATGTTTCCTTATCCGAGCGCGGCGGGACTGCACATGGGGCACATACGAAACTATGCGATGGGTGACACGGTGGCGCGGTACAAGAGGATGAATGGCTTCAATGTGCTTTATCCTATGGGTTACGATGCGTTCGGACTGCCTGCAGAGAATGCTGCAATAAAGAACAAGACGCACCCGAAGAAGTATACGGAAAGTGCCATATCCGGTATAAAGAAGAACCAGAAATCTCTGGGATTGTCATATGACTGGAACAGGGAGATAGCAACGTGTTATCCTGAATATTACAGGTGGAACCAGTGGTTCTTCCTGAAGGCGCTTGAGAAAGGACTGGTATACAAGAAGGACTCGCCGGTCAACTGGTGCCCTGACTGCAACACTGTCCTGGCTAACGAGCAGGTCAAGGATGGACGATGCTGGAGATGCGACAGTGAAGTCGAAGAGAAGATGATAGAACAGTGGTTCTTCAGGATAACCGATTATGCTGACGAATTGCTCGGAGGTCTCAAGAAGCTTGACGGATGGCCTGAAAAAATAAAGCTCATGCAGGAGAACTGGATAGGAAAGAGTCACGGAGTCGACATATATTTCAAGCTTGAAGGCACAGACACGATACTTCCCACATTCACCACGAGATGCGACACGGTTTTCAGCGTCACTTTCATCGCCATAGCCCCGGAGCATCCTATGATAAGCGATCTTGTCAGGGGAACCGGAAAGGAGAAGGAAGTCAGCGCTTTCATCAGGAAGGTAAAGAAGGAAAGCATCATAGACAGGACCAACGAAGAGAAAGAAAAGGAAGGCGTATTCACAGGCAGGTATGCCATAAATCCGGTCAACGGAGAGAAGGTGCCGATATACGTGTCAAATTTCGCTCTGATGTACGGAAGCGGGATAGTGATGTGTAATGCGCATGACAAAAGAGACTTCAGGTTTGCAAGGAAATACAAGATACCGCTAAAGTTCGTGATAAGCAAGGATGGCAATCCCACAGACCCGAAGGATTATGATGATGCGTTCACAGATGATGGCATTCTATTCGGCTCTGGTGAATTTGATGGCATGAATAACAGAGAAGCCCTTCCCAGGATGGGGAAATGGATTGAAAAGGAGAAGATGGGTAAGAGTGTCGTCAATTACAAGATACGGGACTGGGGCATATCCAGGCAGAGATACTGGGGCACTCCGATACCTGTAGTCTATTGCGATAAATGCGGGATGCAGCCTATGCATGAAAAGGACCTGCCGGTCATGCTTCCTACTGACGTCAAGTTCACGGGCGAAGGCAATCCGCTCAAGAAATCGGCCAAATTCGTGAACTGCAAATGCCCGAAATGCGGCGGGAAGGGGAAGAGAGAGACCGATACCATGGACACGTTCGTCGATTCGTCGTGGTACTTCCTGAGATACTGCAATCCCAAATCAAAGAAGATGTTCGATGAAAAGGCAATGAAATACTGGATGCCCGTGGACCAGTACATAGGCGGGGCAGAGCATGCCGTAATGCATCTTCTGTATGCGAGGTTTTTCATCAGGGTTCTGAGGGATATGGGCCTTCTGAAATTCGATGAGCCTTTCATGAAGCTCTTCAACCAGGGAATAGTCTACAAGGACGGTCACAAGATGAGCAAATCGTTTGGCAATGCAGTGACACAGGAAGAGATATCCAAAAAATACGGAATAGATACTGCACGGATGTTCCTGCTTTTCGTAGCCAGCCCGGAAAGCCAGCTTGAGTGGGATGACAAGGGTATCCAGGGCACATACCGCTTCATTTCGAGACTTTTCAAAGTCGTCACGGACAATGTCAAGAACATTGAATATGGTGAATACAAGGCCGTATCTGTCAGAGACAAGATACTTGAGGCGAAGACATCCCTGATGATAAAAAACGTAAGCCGGCAGATAGAGAACTTCCAGTTCAATCTTGCAATCAGCGGTATAATGGAGTTTGTAAGCTATCTTCATGGATATGCTGATGGCTCTGATGTCGATAAGAAACTTCTTGGTAATTGCGTGAAAGTTGTTATACAGCTCATTTCACCATTCGGACCGCACATCGCTGAAGAGCTCTGGGAGAAGATCGGGATGGATGGCTTCGTTTCCACAACCGCCTGGCCGGAGACTAAAAAGGTGGATGATAACGCCATAGGTATTGAGAGCATCATGTACCAGCTGAGCGCTGACATGGAACATGTAATCAGGCTTTCAAAAGTGAAGCCTGAAAATATAAGGATCGTGGTCGCGCCTGAATGGAAGTACGGCTTCCTCAGGAAGCTGGAGAAGGAAATGAAAAGTACCAGAAACCCCGGGGTCATCCTCAAAAACATAATGGCTGAAAAAAAGTTCAGGTCTCATGGGAAGGATGTCAGCAGGCTTGTCCAACATCTTCTCAGGAATCCGGAAAAGATCCCTGATGTTGTTCTCAGTCAGGAAGAAGAGCATGCGGTCTTCAATGAACTTAAAACATCGCTGGAAGAGCGGATTGGCTGTGGTATTCTGGTTGAGCATGCAGAGAAATCGGGATCTCCAAAAGCGGCACAGGCCATGCCCGGGAAGCCCGGGATAGAAGTCCGCTAGGTAACCTTATTCTATTATAGGGAGCTTGTCCAATTATAAAAATATGAAGAAAATCATTTCGTTGCTCATTGCGAGTGTGGTGATACTGTTCGTGATTCTCCAGCAGTGGGTAGGCTTTGACATGATATGGGACATACTGGTGGGTATTAACCCCATATTCATACCTTTCATCATAGTTTTGCCGTTCCTCACCCTGCTGGTGTACAGCTATAGATGGAGATTCCTTCTGAAAAGCGTTGATGTGGATGCTGACGTCCGCGTGGTATTCAGGTACTCGCTGATAGGAGCGGTGTTCAACTATGTCACACCCATGCTCAGGTTCGGCGGTGAACCAGTGAAAGGCTATATGCTTTCAAGGCATGTGAAAACCCAGAAGAGAAGGGTATTCGCCAGCCTTGCGATGGATTCGGTCATAACGTTCCTCTCACTGATGGGACTCGTATACTTCGCAGCGCTGAGCCTGTCACTCTTCAATATATTCGACTGGTTCACCCTGTGGGCCATACTGACAATGATACTCATGCCGCTGACATTCGGGGTATATGTGGTTTACGATAAAAGGGTGCTTGTTTACATCTCGAAGAAAGTAGAGAGGCTCATATCCAGGATACGTCCGGGTACCGTCAGGGGACTTCCGCATGAGATGCTGAGGTTCAGGGACAACATGAAAAAGTCTTTCCGGAGGAAAGATCTGCTCGCAAAGAGCCTGCTTATAGGCATAGGTGAGAGATTCATGGAGATAATAACGCTTTACATCATATTCACCTCACTTGGTGTGGATATAAGCATCGCCACATGCGCCGTGGTCCTTGGTGTGGGCATCCTGGCAGGAGGCATACCGTTTTTACCGGGAGGGCTTGTCGTTTACGAGTCTTCAACCATATTCATACTCACAATCTTGGGTGTGAACTTCGCTTCAGCGACCAGCGCTATCCTGATATGGCGGTTCGTGAGCTACTGGCTCGTCATCATCGTGGGGATAGTATATTCCTGGTTCTACGGGATATCGTTCTCCATGAAAAAGAAGCGGCACTTTTTTAAATTCGGCTCTTAAGTATAATCTCATGAAAAAAGGCACCTGGGTGAAAATAAACTTTCTGGGAAGGATCAAGGCCACAGGCGAAGTATTCGACCTGAGTAAAGAAGAAGACGCAAAAAAATATGATCTCTATGATGAAAAGAAGAAGTACGGGCCCACTCTTGTAATAATCGGCGCGGGCTTTATAATGCCCGGCGTAGAGAAACATATTCTCGACATGAAGGTCAGCGAAAAGAAGTCTTTTGATGTCAGTCCGGCAGAAGGGGCCGGTCCCAAGAAACCTGAACTCATAAAGGTCGTTTCCTATTCATCTTTCACGAAAAAGAAGATCACTCCTTTCCCTGGTCTGGTGCTGCAGACAGACGCGGGAAACTGCAAAGTGCTTGCGGTGTCCGGCGGCAGGGTCAGGATCGACTACAATCATCCCCTGGCAGGAAAAGAGCTCAGCTACGATGTAGAGGTCGTTGAAGAGATAAAGACACCGAAGGAAAGGGTAGAATCACTGCTCGACTATTACAGGATACCTGCGCAGGTATCAGTCGCGAACAAGAAGGCGACGATAACAATTGATGAGAAGCACAGCTTCGTGGAGAAGCTCGTCGCAGAGACGCTGAAGAAGTGGTGCGATGGTGTGGATTCGGTCGAGATGAAGGTCAATAAAAATCCTGCTGCGAAGAACGCTGAAGGCAAAAAACCGGCAATGGAAAAGTCCGCTCAGGGAAATGCTTAAATATCTAACCTCCATTTTATTCTTATACATTTGAGCCGTATAGGGTTAAGTTTAAATATCTTAAAATCTTAACGAGATTACATACATTGTATATTTGATTAAAGTAATGGAAGGTGTTGATATGACTGCAGAATCAATCATTAATTCCGCATTGGAGACAGAACCTTTATCGAGGGAAATGGATCAGGTTCCTGAAGTTACCGAAAGGATTGAGAGGGACGGAGAAATGGATGAGGAACTCAGAAGGATTCTTGAATCAAGGAAAGCCGAGATTAAGGTTGTCGGAGTCGGTGGCGGTGGCGGCAACACCATATCAAGATTGATGCAGGTCGGTATTGTTGGTGCAGAAACGGTTGCAGTCAACACTGATGCACAGGACTTGCTTTACACGGATGCTGACAGGAAAATTCTTATAGGAAAGGATATTACAGGCGGACTGGGTGCCGGAGCAGATCCGAGCATCGGAGCTGAAGCTGCCAAAGAGTCCAAGGAAGAGATTAAGAAGGCTCTCGAAGGGGCTGACATGGTCTTCATAGACTGCGGACTTGGCGGTGGAACAGGAACCGGTGCGAGCCCGGTCGTGGCTGATGTAGCAAAGAAAGTCGGTGCTCTTACAGTTGGCATCGTCACCATGCCTTTCGTGATGGAAGGTCAGCAGAGGACAAAGAACGCACAGGAAGGTCTTGAGAACCTGGAGTCTGTTGTTGATACTCTTATAGTCATACCGAATGACAAGCTGCTTGAAATAGTACCGGATGTGAGCATTCTGACCGCATTCAAGGTTGCAGACGAGATACTGGTCAATGCCGTGAAGGGAATAGCTGAACTGATAACCAAGCCTGGTCTGGTTAATCTGGACTTTGCAGACGTGAGGGCAGTTATGAGTTCCGGCGGCCTGGCAATGATAGGAATGGGTGAATCGGACTCTGAGAACAGGGCTGTCGAATCCGTTGAGAAGTCACTGACCAACCCGCTGCTCGACATTGCAATAGAAGGTGCGAACGGTGCTCTGATAAACGTCTCTGGCGGTGAAGGGGTTACGATCAAAGAATGCCAGGAGATCGTTGAAGGCGTCAACAGCAGGATAAACCCAGATGCAAAGATAATCTGGGGTGCCCAGATAGACAAGGCACTCGGCGACAGCGTCAGGACGATGCTTATAGTCACCGGTGTGAAGTCGTCCCAGATATACGGACCGGAGAAGACATACACCCAACAGAAGCAGAAGGAAATCGAAAAGGTTCTTGGAATAGACTTTGTCAGCAAGTAAGCTGGCAAAAAACCTGTTTATTTTTTATATATAAACGTAGGATTAATTATATCTAATCTAGGGTAACAGTATATGAAAATAGACATAAAGGGAAAGCTGCTGGAATGGAAGAGGATACTTCAGGTAGCCAGAAAGCCGGATAGGGATGAATTCGTCCTGTCTTCAAAGATATGCACGCTTGGTGTAGTTGTTATCGGCGTGATAGGATTCGTGATGTTCCTGGCTTTCGCATTCCTGGGGCTTTAGGAGAGTAAAATGATATACACGCTAAGGACGACGAATGGAAGGGAAGATATAGTAATGGACATGATTAACAGCAGGGTTAAGGCTGAAAATCTGGACGTCAAGGCGGTAATACATCCAACAGAACTCAAGGGTTATATATTCATAGAGGGCGGCACGGGTGACATACACAAGGCACTCAGGGGTGTCATGCATACCAAGGGCCTCATAGAAAAGCCTGTCATTATAGGTGACATAGAGCACTTCATGAAGACGGAGGCTTCCGAAATAAATGTGGATATCAACGATATCGTGGAAATCATGGGAGGACCGTTCAAGGGTGAAAAAGGCAAGATAAAAAGGATAGATAAAAACAAGAACGAAGTCACCATAGAGCTTCTTGAAGCAAGCATACCAATACCGGTCACAATCGCGACCGAATTCATAAAGGTTACTAAAAAGGGTAAAGGTGAGACTGATGGCTGAACAGACTATCGATGCGGTTGTCGAGGGTGGAAAGGCCAGCGCAGCTCCTCCGCTGGGGCCTGCGCTCGGGCCGTTGGGTGTAAACATCCAGAATGTTGTTGATGCCATCAATGAGAAGACGCGGGAACTCGGAGGCATAAAGGTTCCGGTAAAAGTCATAATTGATACGGCTACGAAGAATTTCAGGCTTGAAGTCGGAAAACCGCCAGCATCTGCTCTCATTCTCAAGGAACTTAATCTTGAGAAAGGTTCATCAACTGCAGGTCAGGACAGGGTCGGGGACATTACAGAGGAACAGATTAAGAAGATAGCGAGGGCCAAATTCGGCTCTGATGATGAAGCTTATACTAATCAGATAAAGGGCACCTGCAGGAGCATGGGCATAACGATAGG
>CAYUBD010000008.1:28734-31107 GCA_964442905.1 uncultured archaeon
ATGCACAAGTGGGATAAAACATTTTGGATGCTGTTTGTTTTGCTAGAAGTAGCCATTGTTCTGGGCAACGTATGGTTCTTCACTCCCATAGCAGTAATCGTTGGTTTTTTGCTCATCGCAGTCGCGCTTGCCAGGTTCGGAGATTACCTGTTACATAAGAAAAATTCCGGCATACTGGACAGGCACGCCAGCAGCATCGAGAGGATGAAGAGCTGGCTGAATAATCAGTATCAGCTTACACAGGGCATAAAGGATCTTCATGATTACAGGTTCCATAGGATGGAAAAGAAAAAGATTGCACTTGATGATAGGATAGACAGGCATTACAGGGAACTCGCAGGGAAGATAATTGATGTTGAGAACAGGCTCAATCTTGTTTCCAGGGCATTGATTTCTCAGAGGGATGCAACACTTTCTGCACCGCAGGTTGTAGTAAACCCTGTCGGAGTGGCAAGGGATTTCTTTGAGAATGTCTGGAAGAGCATAACCGAAATGGCCGAAAAGAAAGGTCATATAGACACGCTTTCCAGAGGCGTAAAGAACAGGATACTCGCGGTGGGAGAAAACGGTATGAATATACAATCCGAGCTGACAAAAAAGGAAAGGTTCATCGCGAAGGACGAATTCAGACACTTCTGGAACGTGCTTCAGGGAAAGGGGAAGCTCGACCTTGCAAAGGATATCGAGGATCCGAAGCTTCTGAGGCTTGGTTCTGTGATAATATCATTCCTGGCCAGGCTTCCTAACGTTGAGCATGACCTGAAGCCCAGGATGCTTTACCTGACCGATGATAATACGCACAACCTTGGAACTCTGAAGAGGCGCAGGAAAAATATTTAAATATACTAACTATCATATTTAGTTAATTCCGTTAAACTACTTCGGTAGGAGGAGTTAAGATGAGTATTCAGGAAAAACTCAATGAAGCGAAGGAAAAATCAAAGCCCAGAAAGTTTGCACAGACCTGGGACCTTATTTTCAATCTTAGGGACATGGACCTCAAGAAGCCTGAGAACAGGCTGAATATCGAATTGTTTCTCCCGGAAGGCGTTGGAAGGGACCTCAAGACCGTTGTAATCGCTGACTCACTTTATGCTGACGCGAAGAAGCATGCTGATCTTGTCATAACAAAGGATGATATAACTAAACTCGGGAAGGATAAGAAGAAGCTCAAGAAGCTCGCCAGGGAATATGACTGGTGGTTCGGGGAAGCGCCCCTTATGCCTACCATAGGTAAGCTGTTCGGTGCTATTCTTGGCACGAGGGGTAAGATGCCAAAGCCCATGCCACCGAAGATAAACCTTGAAGGCATTCTTACGAGAGCTAAGAAATCCGTTAAAATCAGACTCGTCACCACTCCCGTCATTCATATAGCGGTCGGTAATGAATCCATGCCTGACGAGAAGGTCATAAAAAACATAGAGACTGCCCTCAATTTCATGGACGAACACCTTCCAAAGGGCAGGAACAACATAAGGAACGCTGCTGTGAAGCTTACCATGGGCAAGCCTGTAAAGCTGGATATGTGATGATTATGGTATCGGTAAAGAAAAAAGAGACACTGAAGAATCTCATTGCAGAGATAGACAAATACCCGGTAGTCGGCATATTAGATATGCACAATCTTCCTGCAAGGCAGCTTCACCAGATAAAGGAACTGCTCAAAGGAAAGGCTGTAATCAGGATGGTCAAGAAGAGGATCATAAAGCTCGCGCTCGAGCAGTCGAAGAAGCAGAATGTCTCAAAGCTTGAAGAGAGTATACAGAACCAGCCAGCCATGCTTTTCAGTGAAGATAACCCATTCGAATTGGCACAGGTGATTGCCGCATCAAAAACCAAGGCGTCTGCAAAGAAAGGCGACGTAGCCCCGGAAAACATAGTCATACCCGAAGGTCCGACGAATCTTCCTCCAGGACCTGCCATAGGTGAACTTCAGAGGGCAAAGATACAGGCAGGCGTCGAGGGCGACAAGATAGTCGTAAAGAAGGCATCAACCGTCGCAAAGAAGGGTGATGAAATAACAACGGAGCTTGCCGATCTGCTATCAAAGCTCGGCATAGAACCGATGGAGATATCTCTCAACCTTCTGGCAGTGTGGGACGACGGGATGGTGTTCGGCAAGGAACTGCTGTTCATACCGAAAGAACACTACGTGGAACAGCTGCAGTCATGTTATGCTTCTGCGTTCAACCTTTCAATCAACATAGGGTTCGTGACTCCTGACACGGTTCCGCTGCTGTTGGCCAAGGCGCATCAGGAAGCCTTGGCGCTTGCGACCGAAGCCGGTATAATGACATCAGAGACTGTCGGGCTCGTGCTTGCAAAGGCCAGCGCACAGGCTGATGCACTGAAGGCTCACGCAAAGGACGTTCC
>CAYUBD010000009.1:0-23648 GCA_964442905.1 uncultured archaeon
CAGATACTTGACCAGATAAAAGCGGACTGCGAAAAGGAGACGGTCACCGCAAAGGATTATTACAAGGTCACTATAACCGATGAGGACAGCGGGCTTGCAATGACAGCATGGGTTGACTGGGAGAGGCAGCTGATAGAATGCGCAGCAAAGAAGGGTTCTTCGGGTGAAAAGATAGAGAGCTACGACAAGGAACAGATGGAAGGCAAGACAGGTAAGCAGGAAGGAAAGGAATACCAGTATAAGTGTTATGAAGGTCATGTTTACAAGTTCGATATGCAGGGGAACAAGATAGAGAAGCACCAGTACTGCGATTACGGCTGCGAGGAAGGCGCATGCAAGGCGATGGATGAAACGCAGTACACGAAGGAATGCTATGAAGGGCATGTCTACCTGTTCGATGATGAAGGCAACAAGATAAAGAAGCACCAGTACTGCGAGCATGGATGCGCAGATGCCGCATGCGTAGAGGAAGGCGACGTCCATGAAGAAGAAGCAAGCTGCGAGGAAACAGATGGGGGTTATGACATATACCACAAGGGCGTTGCTGAAGCAGGCGGGCAGAGGCTCGAGGATCACTGCAATGACGACGGCACGCTGACGGAGAAGTACTGCGACGGAAACGAGATAAAGGCAAAGAGCGTTTCATGCCCGGCTGCCTATATATGCAAGGACGCCAGGTGCACAGTCAGCTATGATTGTGAAGACAGCGATGACGGCCAGAATGACGGCATCAACTACTATGTTAAAGGCGTGACGAAAGCCATCGTGAAGGGCGAGATAACCCAGACGGAAGACGATTACTGCGGAACAGAAGGCGTGGAAGAGGGATACCTGAGGGAATACTACTGCGAGGGCGCGACATTCAAATCCAAGCTTTACAAATGCGAACCCGGGAAAGTCTGCGAAGACGGAATGTGCGTTGAAGAAACCACAGAGCCTGTCAACAGTTCCTGATTATTTAATCAATTAATACTAGCGATAACCAATATTCAATTAGTGAATTAAGTGATACTCGAAATACTCGTGCTTGTTGTGCTCATAGCGCTGTCAGGATTCTTTTCAGGCGCGGAAATCGCGCTGTTCTCTCTCAGCCAGATAAAGGTGCGCAAGCTTCTGAAGGAGCGGAGGAGCGGGGCGAAGACCCTGAAGAAGCTGAAACAGAACCCGCACAGGATGCTGGTGACCATACTCATAGGCAATAATGTCGTGAATATAGGCGCCGCGGCGCTTGCCACCATAATCTTCACGGACATGTTCGGCTCTTCAGGCATAGGCATAGCGACGGGCATAATGACGTTCCTGGTGCTTGTATTCGGTGAGATAACTCCGAAATCGTTCTTCCACCAGAACTCCGAGCGCATGTCACTGCTTGTCGCCGGGCCGATTTACATACTTAGTTACGTGCTTTATCCCATAATCATCGTAGTCGAACTGATAAGCAGGGGAATCCTCAAGCTGGGAGGTGTGAAGAGCAAGAAGGACCAGATAACAGAGGAAGAGATAATGGCCGCGCTCTCTCTCGCTGCGGAAGCCGGCGTCATAGACCGCGATGAAGAGGAGATGATGCAGAACGTCATAGAATTTGGTGAGAGCACGGTGAAGGAGGCTTACACACCGCTCAGCCGGATGGTCGCTGTAGACTCCAGCCAGACCATCATGGACGTGCTGACAAAGATGCTCCAGACCAAGTACAGCAGGATACCCGTTTACGACAGGAAGACCAAGAAGGTCGTGGGGGTCGTAAACCTCCGGAGCATACTCATGCACATAAAGAACAGGCAGTTCGACATGCATGTCATGGATGTCCTTGACCCGTTCGTTTACGTGAACCTGGATGATATACTGGATGATGCCTTTGAAAAGCTGAAGGAACACAGCTCGCACATGGCAGTGGTGATTGACAATAAGAAGCGCGTCAGGGGCATAGTAACCATGGAAGACCTTCTGGAGGAGATAGTCGGTGAGATATACGACGAATCAGACAGGAAGCGGGTACGCGTCCATCACATAGACAGGAAGACCGCCATAGTCCGCGGTGACATGCTCGTCAAGGACGTACAGGACAAGATAGGCGTTCCGTTAAAAGGGAAATTCGCAACGGTTTCTGACCTGCTCTCTGCAAGGTTTGATAACAGGCCCAAGAGAGGAAAGAGCATAAAGCTGAAGAACTTCACGCTCGCTGTGATGGACGTGGACAGGAAAGACCCGTCTGTCATCAAGCGGATAAAGATAGTCAAGCGCAGGGGAAAGATAAAACATTAGTTATTTTTTATATAGCTTTCACACATTCAGATAGTATGTGCCTTGCAGTCCCTGCCAGAATCGATAAAATGAAAGATGAATATGCGCTGGCAGATTTCGGCGGCCTGAAGAAGGATATAAAAACGGTCCTGACTCCAGACGTAAAAGTCGGCGACTATGTTCTCGTCCATGCAGGCTTCTCCATAGAGAAAATAAACAAGAAGGAAGCTGCAGGATTCTTCAGGGCATGGCAGGAAATAATGTAGGTTTTTGCATGCTTGAATTCAGAGACAGGAAAGCAACAGAAGATATACTTAAGGAAATCGGGAAAATAAATCCAAAAAGAGATATTAAAATAATGCATGTATGCGGAACTCATGAGATGACGATCGCCCGCTGGGGATTAAGGAACCTGCTGCCAAAAAACATCAAACTGATATGCGGTCCCGGATGCCCGGTCTGTGTAACTTCAGCCTCGGAGATAGATTTTGCTGTCAGGCTCGTGGAAGAAAACGACGTGATACTCACAACTTTCGGGGACATGTTCCGTGTCCCTGGAACGACATCATCACTGAACGAAGCAAAAAGCCAGGGAGCTGACGTAAGAATCATCTACGGGATTGATGACATTGCCAGGACAGCCAGAAAAACAAAAAAGGAAGTGGTCCATTTCTCGGTCGGATTCGAGACCACTACACCCGCGATAGCATCTGAAATACAGGGAAACAGGAAGCTTGAAAATCTATCAATCATTTCCAGCCACCGACTTATACCACCCGCGATTGAGTATATTCTGTCATCAGGCGACATCAGGATTGACGGGTTTATATGCCCCGGGCACGTTTCCACAATCATCGGTTGCGAGCCTTACAAAAGACTGGCCGGGAATTTTGCCAGGCCCATGGTAATAGGCGGATTTGAACCTAATGACATACTGCTCTCAGTCTTAACTGTCCTCAGGCAGATGAAGGAGGGAAGGCCGAGAGCAGAGAACGAGTATACCAGAGCCGTAAAGGAGAATGGAAACACGACTGCCCAAAGGATAATGAACTATGTCTTTGAACCATGCGATAAAGGGTGGAGGGGAATAGGCACAATCCCGGATTCCGGCCTGAAGCTGAAAGATGAGTTTTCCGGTTTTGATGCGGGAAAAAGGTTCAGGGTAAAACAAGGGAAATCCCTGGACACGAGACCCGGATGCAAGTGCGGGGAGATCATGAAGGGCAACGCCGTGCCTGAGGATTGTCCGCATTTCGGAAAGCTGTGCAAGCCGGAAAGTCCCATCGGAGCATGCATGGTTTCTGTCGAAGGCGCATGTTTTATTAACTACAATTACCCGTAATGATGCTTATGAAAATCAGTAAAAAGTCCAAAGAAGAGCTGAGGAAAAAAGGAAGTGTGCATATACCTGACAGAATACAGCTTTCGCAGGGTGCCGGCGGAAGCATGATGGAATCACTGATAGAGAATGTCATTGCCAAAAAGCTTGGCATAAAATCAAGTTTTGTGGGTTCAGGTATCGACAGGCTGGAGGATGCCGGGATCATAGACCTGGGAGATGTTAAGCTGGCATTTACGACAGATGGATGCACGGTCGATCCCATGTTTTATCCGGGGGGTAGTCTGGGAAGCTTATCCGTGGGCGCGACGATAAATGACCTCCTTGTCATGGGAGCGAAACCGCTGGCTCTGTCATTCGGGCTCATCATGGAGGAGGGTCTTCCACTGGATGTCCTGAACAAAACGCTTGACAAGATGGCAGAAGTCTGCAGGGAATCCGGCGTTCCCGTGATAACCGGGGACACAAAGGTCATGGAAAAGGGCAAGATAGACAAACTGGTAATAAATACCGCAGGAATAGGTATCATAGAAGGGGATGTAATTTCTGATTATGGCGCCAGGCCCGGAGACAAGATCATGGTCTCCGGAACGATGGGTGACCACGGAATGAGCCTGGTGGCATTGAGATTCGGTTTTAAAAGTGAGCTGAAATCCGATGAGGCGCAGTTGTGGGGAATGATGAAGCCCATGCTTGAGATTGGCGGCATAACCTCGGCAAAGGATGCCACGAGAGGGGGATTCAGCCCCAACATAAATGAACTCGCAAGGAAATCCAATGTCTGCTTCCATATACATGAAAAGAGCATTCCCATCAAGGATGAAGCCAGGAGGCTCGGAGAAATTCTGGGAATCGATCCGCTCAGCACGGCCTGCGAAGGCAAGCTGATAATGACGGTAAGCCCGGACAAGGCAGAAAAAATTCTTGAATCAATGAAACAGAGCAGGTACGGCAAAGATGCTGCCATCATAGGTGAAGTTCAGGAAGAACCAAAAGGGAAGGTTGTGCTTGAAACCGAAGTCGGGGGAAGTAAAGTCTTGCATACGCCCGTCGGGGAGTTGCACCCGAGAATATGCTGAATGCCTGTGATTTTGTGCTTCCGGCCAGATGATGATAACAAAGATTACTATAATCACGTCAAATGATATCCAGAGGGAACAATGCGGGTAATTGAATGAAAACGGAAAAAGGCCGCATGGTGAGCGTCGCTGGCAGGTGGCCGCTGAAAGTGCTGGAGCACAGGACTAAATCTACCGATTTCGCCAGCTGGGAGAAAGAGTTCCTGACAGTTTTCGCGGGGAGCCTGAAGCCGGGAGACATTGTGTTCGACGTGGGCGCAGAAGAGGGCGAATTCTCCGCACTGGCTGCGAAGATGGCCGGCGGCTCCAACGTCCACATGTTCGAGCCAAGGCAGCAGATATGGAACAACATCAGGGCGGTATGGAGGTTAAACGGGCTTGAAAGACCCGGCGGCTGCTGGGCCGGCTTCGCCAGCGACAGCACGAGCGATCCTGCCCCGGGGAAGAGCGCATTCGTCCCATGGCCACGGACGAGAGGAGGCGACGGGCTGCAGCTGCACAGCCGGTTCGAGAGCCTGCTCCGCAGGAAAGGCATCCCATCCATCACAATCGACGACTACGTTGATATCACCGGCATCAGCCCGAGCGTCATTGCTATGGACATAGAGGGCGCCGAGGTCCTGGCAGTTAGAGGCGCACTGGAGACCCTGTCAAGGGCGCGGCCCGTTGTCCACGTAAGCGTCCATGTGCACATGATACCGGAGTATGGCTGCAGGGAGGAAGAGCTCTTCAGGACGTTCTCCAGACTGGGTTACAGGTCACGTCTGATATCAGTCGACCATGACGAGCACTGGGTGTTCTGGGATCCCAAAAAGCGCAACTCCCTGCCGGAAAAATTGCCCCTGAAGAGATTTGCCTGCAGGCACATCCCGTCTCCAGTGGGAGTTTTCATGAAAGAGAAATGCCCCGCCCTTTACTTCAAACTGAAGAGGCTCGTGGACAGAAAACCGGTAAATCCAGGTTAAATCGCAAAAATTCCGATTACTATAATCACGTCAAATGATATCCAAAGTGAATGGGCAAGTATTATCGGCTTATCTTTATGCATTATCCCGTACATCACCCAGAAGAATGATATCACCCCGAAAGCCCCCCAGGAAAGGGCTGAAACGCCTTCGGTACTTCTGTAGACCCATATGTTTATCAGCTGAGGCAGGGTCATGAGCGGACCTATCACACCGATGAAGTAAATGAGCCTGTCCATGAGTCTCTTCCACTTGTCCGGATGCGGATAGGGCTCGTGCTTCTCGTATATCCGCTTTCTCTTGTGGAAATGGTGGAGACCCTTGAACATATGGCTCACTTGATTATCTCGTATTTTGTCAGCTTAGCGTAACCGAAGAGAATAATCCTTGCGACTATGAATAGTATGGCCATGTCGATGAGGAGATTGACCGCATTGAAATACGAATAAGCGGCCTCGTTATTATACTGGAAATATGAGAACGGGAATCCGAATGTTTTCCACCCGCTGTAGTCCGGGAATGCTGCACCGATGTTCAGCAGTTGGAATACCAGGAAGACTGCTATGAAAACCGGCCATATCCTGCGTTCAGGCTCAAGCCACTTGCTGAACTGGTACATAATATTATATCATTCTTGGTGATTTTCACTTAAATAGAATCCATTTGTTGGCAGCAGTCAATGAATGTTTAAATATCATCGTTTCCTTAACTAGTGCAGGGCTTCAAATTAATCACAAAAACGTTAAAAACGATGCAATTCTTTACGCTGCGCTGGCCCTGCAGGATGGTTCTGTCTGGCACGGAGAAGGATTCGGAGCTACATGCAGGATTACAGGAGAGGTAGTCTTCAACACGGGCATGACCGGGTATACGCAGTCAGTCACGGACCCCTCTTATGCAGGCCAGATCCTCTGCCAGACTTATCCGCTTATCGGAAACTACGGGATATGCAGCCAGGAGTTCGAGTCCGAGGGTCCGAAGATAAACGGCTATGCAGTCTACGAGGCCTGCAAGAATCCGTCACATCATACTTCTGAAGCCGATATCAGCCGGTGGCTGAAGTCAAATAAGGTTCCCGGGATACAGGGCATAGACACCAGGGAACTGACCAAGACACTGAGGACCGAAGGAACCATGCTTGGGGCACTTGAGGTATCCGGGAACCGGATAGACACGGGAAAGCTCATAGAGGATGCCAAGACAGCCGAGGATCCCAATCACAGGGACCTCGTCAGTGAAGTGACCATACAGCGGCCCGTAGTGCATCCGGGAAACGGGAAGAACGTCGTGCTGATAGACTGCGGCATGAAGATGGGCATAGTCAGGTCCCTGCTGAAAAGGGGTATTGGTGTGACAAGGGTTCCGGCGGGTTACAGCGCTGACAGGATCATGAGCCTCAGGCCCGACGGCATTTTCATCTCAAACGGCCCAGGTGACCCCAAAAAGGCGCCTTACGTGGTAGAAACCGTGAAAAGCCTTCTGGAATATAAGCTGCCGACCATGGGCATCTGCCTTGGCAACCAGATGCTGGGCCTCGCCATGGGATGCGACACGTACAAGCTCAAGTTCGGCCACCGCGGCCAGAACCACCCGGCCATGGACAGGATCACAGGCAAATGCTACATAACGAGCCAGAATCACGGATACACCATAGATCCTGAATCCGTCAAAGAAAGGGGCCTCGAAATAAGCTTCGTTAACGTCAACGACGGCAGCGTCGAAGGCATTGAGCACAGCAAGCTTCCCGCTTTCGGGGTGCAGTTCCACCCGGAAGCATCACCCGGTCCCATCGACACGGGCTTCCTTTTTGATAAATTCGTAAAGATGATGAAGAATGGTAAAGGATAAATCGATAAAGAAGGTGCTCATAATAGGCTCAGGAGGCATACGCATAGGCCAGGCTGCGGAGTTCGACTACAGCGGCTCGCAGGCACTTAAAGCGCTGAAGGAGGAAGGCATCGAGACTGTACTCGTAAACCCCAATGTGGCCACCATACAGACGTCTCATGACCTCGCAGACAAGGTATACATGGAGCCCATAACCGTTGACTTCGTCGAGAAAATCATCAGGAAGGAGAGGCCTGACGGGATACTGCTGGGTTTCGGCGGCCAGACAGCGCTGAACACCGGTGTGGAGCTTGAGGAGAAAGGAATCCTCAGGAGGTACCGTGTGAGAGTTCTGGGTACACAGGTCGAGTCGATAGTCAAGACAGAGGACAGGGAAAAGTTCAAGATTTCAATTGAGGACGCAGGCGCCACCGTGGCTTCCAGCGTGTCCTGCAACAGCCTTGAAGAATCAAGGAAGGCCGCAAAAGACATAGGATACCCGGTGATAGTAAGGCCCGCTTACATACTCGGAGGGCTCGGATCGGGTGTCGCCTGGAACGAGAATGAGCTCGTGGAAGTAGTGAACAAGGGAATCAGGCACTCGAGGATAGGGCAGGTGCTCATTGAGAAATACCTGCACCACTGGAAGGAAGTGGAGTACGAGGTCATGCGCGACAGCAGTGACAACTGCATCACGGTCTGCTGCATGGAGAACTTCGACCCGATGGGTGTGCATACAGGAGACAGCATTGTCGTCGCACCGAGCCAGACGCTCACGGACAGTGAATACCAATGGCTCCGTGGGATTTCCATAAACGTTGTCCGCTCCCTGGGAATAGTCGGTGAGTGCAACATACAGTTCGCGCTCAATCCGGGAAAGATGGAATGCGCGGTCATAGAGATAAACGCACGGCTGTCCAGGTCATCCGCGCTTGCGTCAAAAGCCACTGGATACCCGCTCGCTTACGTCGCCGCCAAGCTTTCTCTGGGTTACACGCTTCCCCAGCTTTCCAACAAGATAACCCAGGTCACCTCTACGTGCTTCGAGCCTGCGCTGGATTACCTGGTTGTGAAAGTGCCGCGCTGGGAGGCCAGGAAGTTCGATGGAGTCGATCCGAGCCTCGGCTCGCAGATGAAAGCCATAGGAGAAGTCATGGCAATAGGGAGGACGTTCGAAGAGATTATACAGAAGGCCGTGCGCATGCTGGAGATAGGCAGGGAAGTCGCTGAGAAGAAGCCGGTCTTTGAAAAGATAGAGGAGATGAAGGAGGAGCTGAAATCGCCCACAGACCATAGGCTCTTCACGGTCGCTGACGCGCTTCTTTCAGGCATGACTGTCGATGAGATACACGATATAAGCGGCATAGACACGTGGTTCCTGTACAAGATAAAGAACATCACTGATATGCATGTTCGTTTGAGGGATTTGAGGTTCTCAGACCCGGATTTCAGAAACGTGCTCAATAAATCAAAGAAGCTTGGCTTCTCTGACAGCCAGATATCCGGGCTCATGGGCACGTCACCCGAGAGGATAAGGAATGTCCGGAAATACAACGGGATACTGCCTGTGGTAAAACAGATAGACACGCTGGCCGCCGAGTATCCTGCCATGACCAATTACCTTTACATGACGTACAACGGAACCCATGACGACATAGACTTCTCAGAGAAAGGGGAAGCGCTCGTCATTGGCGCGGGTCCCATAAGGATAGGGTCCAGCGTGGAATTCGACTGGTGCACGATGAACTGCGTCTGGGAGCTGAAGAAGAAGGGCTACACCACGATAGTGGCGAACTGCAACCCTGAAACCGTTTCCACGGACTACGACATGTCAGACAAGCTATACTTCGAGGAACTGACTCTTGAGAGGATAATGGACATCGTTGACAAGGAGAGGCCGGTAGGTGCGGTAGTTTCAGTGGGAGGGCAGACATCAAATAACCTCGCATACCCGCTGAGCAAGAGGGGTGTCATACTCTTCGGCACGTTCGGAAGGGACATAGACTCCGCAGAAGACAGGGACAAGTTCTCATCGATGCTCGACAGGCTCGGTATAGCGCAGCCGGAATGGAACTCGTTCACCAGCATGAAGGGTGTGAAGGACTTCGTGGGCAGGATAGGATACCCAGTGATAATAAGGCCTTCATACGTGCTTTCCGGATCCGCGATGAAGGTTGCAAGAAATGAGAAGGAGCTCATGGACTACATAAAGGGCGCCACGCAGCTCTCGAGGGACCACCCTGTTGTTGTGTCGAAATTCATAAAAGATGCCAAGGAAGTGGAAGTGGACGGCGTAGGCGACGGCAGGAACGCATTCGTAGGTGCCATCATGGAACACATAGAGCCGGCAGGCGTGCACAGCGGCGATGCCTGCATGGTCATACCACCAGCAACGCTCGACGGGAATATCAAGGAAAAGATTTACGACTACACCAAAAAGATTTCCAGGGAGCTCGGCATCAAAGGTCCTTTCAACATACAGTACATGGTCAAGAAAGGGAAGATATACGTCATCGAATGCAACCTGCGCGCCTCGCGCTCGATGCCGTATAGCAGCAAGAGCACGGGCATAAACCTGATAGAGCTCGCAACCGGATGCATGCTGGGCGAACCGCTTCCCGTGGGACTGAAGACCAATCATGTAAAAGCCCATTCCATAAAGTTCCCGATGTTCTCATGGTCCAGGTTCAAGGGCATAGACCCTACTCTGGGAGTGGAGATGGTATCCACGGGCGAGATTGCCTGCATGGGGGCCAGCTTCGAGGAGGCGCTGCTGAAGTCCATGATAGCGACGGAATCGGGAGTGAAGCTGGGTGGGAATGTAATGGTAAACGGGATTGACAATGGAAGAATCGAGAAACTGGAGAGGGCAGGCTTCAGGATAGTCGATGGCAATGACTGCATGCCGGACATGCTCATAGACATGGGGGAGGACCCGGCAAAAAGGAGGGAATTGGCAATATTTGGTGTTCCCATATTCACGCAGCTTTCGCTGGTGGACGCGTTCATAGACGCAATGCTCAAGAATCCACGGCTGGAAGCCAGGGAATTGAAGGATTATTGGAGGTTATCAGGAATGGACAGGGAGTATAAGATCGGGAAGATTGAGAACGGAACCGTGATAGACCATCTGCCGCCGAACAGTGCCTACGAAGTGCTGGAGATACTGAACATAAGGAAGGAGTATCCCAATTCGATCGTCAGCATGGTGACCAACGTTCAGAGCGGCGCTCATGGGGTGAAGGACCTGCTGAAGATAGAGGGTAAGATGCTTTCGCCCGCGGAGATAAGAAAGGTCGCGGAGATCGCGCCGGAGTCCACGATAAACATAATCAAGGACTTCGAAGTATCGAGAAAGGTCAAGCTTGGAAAGTGATGGACTGGAGGGGAATTTCAGCACATTCGCGTCAGCTTCGGGAATGAGCTCCCTTGCCTCCGCCTACGGCGGAAGCTTACTTTACGGAGCGCGCTTTTCCACGTTTACCGTGATGGAAAAGGGTGCATTTGAACCCCCGGCCTCTTGGATGCGAACCAAGCGATCTACCACTGATCTACCAGCCCGTGAGATTTGTTTGTTTAATATTATTTAAATCACTTGGGGCAGCAACATTTTAGAATTCCCATAGATTCGTACCATGAATCAGTTTTGCAGCCTGGGGGACATCCATTTACCCAACCACCAGATTCCTCATCATACCATGAAGTCATTTCCTGTTCAACGCAATCCTGATGTGCAATGTAGTATGTTAAACTATTGTATGCCCTCAACCCGAGAATAAGTAGAATAAGCGCAGTAACTATGATTAGCAAAATCTTTAGCAGTTTATTCATATTATTTCTATGTTATGACTATCTTTTAATCGTTTTTTAAAACTTTCTGCCATAATCAGGTTCAATGTCATTAACAGATCAGGCCGAAATGAGAGAGATGTCCAGAAGACCGAAGATAAGGGCATACAATCCGAGATTTCACGGTGACAGAAAATGGTGCGATTACAGAACCGGGCACTGCAGTAATACTGATTCATGCAACGATTGTACGGTCTACCTATCTGCAATGGAAGTGAGAAAAGAAGCAGAAGACCTCAAGGGTCAATAGGTTCGTACATTTTTTCTGAAACTTTTTAACAATCTCAGCGTATAATAAAAATGGTCTGGGACATATTCAACATCTACATTTTCGTGGAAGCGCTGTGGATCGTGCTTCCGGCTTATGCCGCTAACGGGCTCGTGCCTCTGTTCCGGGGGAAGAGGAGGCTGGATTTCGGCAGGAATTTCACTGACGGTCGGCCTTTGCTCGGAAAGACCAAGACCATTGAAGGGCTTTTCTGGGGAACTGCAATCGGCATCATAATAGCTACTGTTGAGATGCTGGCATTCCCATATCTTCCATGGGAGCTATCTGAAATAACACTGACGATAGTGCCGATGACTCCGCTTCTGGGATTCCTGCTCGGTTTCGGAGCTATTGCAGGCGATACGGTCGCATCGTTCTTCAAGCGAAGGTTCAACATGAAGAGCGGGCAGTCAGCGCCTCTCCTGGACCAGCTGGATTTCCTTTTCGGTGCTTTCATCTTCGCTTCCCTGATAATCACAGTGAAGATAGAATGGATGATACTCATGGCAATTCTCACGCCCGTGTTCCACTGGCTGGCATGCGTGATAGCGTACGCCCTCAAGGTGAAGAAAGAGCCGTGGTGACGAAATTAATCTTTAAAAATTTTACTGTTCATTAATAACAATGGCAGGCTTAGTCGAAAGTTATCTGAAGTTCAGGAATGATTGCAGAGAAATGGGATGGACGCCAAGCCAGGAGTCAGCGGATTATCCTGCGGTAATTGGTCTCGCGTTTGTGAGTGTCGACGAACTCGATGTTTACAAGGATACAGACATTCAATCTCTCATTGACATTCATAATACTGATTTAGAGATTGTGCCTTTTGTAAAAGCTCTTGTCACCAGATACAAGACAGAATTTGAAAAGCTGGGAAAACAGCCTGCGACGAGCATGTTCTAAGACTTATCAAGGACGTTCAGAACTTCCTTCGCTATATCTACCTTCGGCTTTTCGCCGTCTATTATGAACCACTGCCCGAAGACGTTATCCCTGGCTATCCTCTCATAGGAAGCATTGACGCTTCCCAGGAATGCCGGGTCAGCCTCGTTCCTGTCCAGCTTCCCGTGCTCGTCCATCTTGCGCCTTGCAGACTCTTTGGGTGAAATCTTCAGGAAGAACACTATGTCCGGTTTTGGTATGCCGAAGTCCTCTGCGAACTTGAGAGCTTTTTCGAGCCTGAAACCGCGTATGCCCTGATATACGATCGTGGAAAGGAAGTAACGGTCGCATATGACGGTCTTGCCCTGGTTCAGCCAGCCGTTGATTTTCTCTTTGTCCTTCACCATATCCCCGGCGTACAGATGGAACTGCATCTCAGGTGAGAGTTCCTGTTTGTTGTCCAGAAAAAGCCGTATGAGCTTGCCAAAGACGCCCCTGTAATCCGGATATTCGATTCTCACTGAAGAAGAGCCCAGTTCCTTGCGCAGAAGCTTGGACTGGGTCTCCGTACCTGAGCCGTCTATGCCCTCAAAAACTATAAGCTTTCCTTTCATTACAATCCGTGCTGTTTTAACAACTCAACGATTTTCGGTACCATTTCATCAGGACCGGCTGTCGGCCTGAAATCGATCAGAATACGTTTATCCCTGTAGTAGTCTATCAGCGGGGATGTCTGCTTCTTGTAAGCATCCAGTCGTTCCTTCACGACATCTACCTTGTCATCATCCCTCTGGTACAGTTCACCGCCGCATTTGTCGCATTTCCCTTCTACCTTGGGCAGCATCGGAGGCATCCTTATGCCGTTCCTGTTTATGTCAGCGACGTTGTAAAGGTCACCGCAGTTCCTGCATATCCTTCTCGCGGATATCTTCTCCACTATGATATCTTCCGGAAGGTCTATATTCATAACAGCGTTTATGGATGTCACACCGTCAAGCGCTTCGGCCTGCGGTATCGTCCTCGGGAAACCGTCAAGGATGAAACCCTTCCGGGCATCTTCCTGTCCGAGCCTCTTCTTGAGCACTTCTATGACTATTTTGTCAGACACAAGTCCGCCGGAATCCATTATGCCCTTTACCCTGTTGCCAAGCTCAGAGCCGCTTTTCACTTCGGCCCTGAATATGTCACCAGTCGATATGTGCGGAATGCCAAGCTGGGGCCCTGCCCTGGAAGCATATGTCCCCTTGCCTACACCAGGCGGTCCTAAAAACACGAATTGCATTGTCATAGTTATCGCCTATTTCTTCCTCTTCTCTTCAATCGCGGCCTGCGCTGCCGCAAGCCTTGCTATCGGTACCCGGAATGGCGAACAGCTTACCTCATCAAGGCCTATCCTGTGGCAGAACTTGACTGATTCAGGCTCGCCGCCGTGCTCGCCGCAGATGCCTATCTCTATGTCTTTCTTGACCTTTCTCGCGTCCCTGATGCATATCTCCATGAGCTTGCCCACACCGGTCTGGTCTATTGACTGGAACGGGTCCCTCGTGTAGATTCCCTTGTCGACGTATATCTTCAGGAATTTACCTGCGTCGTCCCTTGAGAATCCGCAGCTCATCTGGGTCAGGTCGTTAGTGCCGAATGACATGAAGTCCGCTTCCTTTGCTATCTCGTCGGCTGTCAGTGCTGCCCGGGGTACCTCCATCATAGTGCCAATCTTGTACTTCAGCTTGTCTTTGATCTTCATCTCCGCAGCAACTTCCTCTATGATGTCCTTTATCATGATGAATTCCTTTACGTGTCCGATAAGCGGCACCTCGACGTACGGGACAGGCTTGAATCCTTCCTTCTTTGACTCAAGCGCGGCCTCGAATATGGCACGGGCCTGCATGGCGTTTATCTCCGGGTATTTCACACCGAGCCTGCAGCCACGGAAACCGAGCATCGGGTTCAGCTCGTGAAGGTTCTTTACGATGTCCTTTATCTTCTGGGAGCTTACCTTCATTTCCCTGGCAAGCTCGTTTATATCAGCGTCTTCATGCGGAAGGAACTCGTGCAGCGGCGGGTCCAGCAGCCGGATGACAATAGGCATTCCGCTCATCACCTTGAACAGCCCCTTGAAATCCTTTTTCTGCATCGGAAGCAGCTTGTTGAGTGCCTTCTTCCTCTCATCAAGGGTCTCAGCGAGTATCATCTCCCTCACTGCCATGATTCTCTCGGGTTTGAAGAACATGTGCTCTGTCCTGCAGAGACCGATGCCTTCAGCACCGAACTTCCTGGCTGTCTCTGAGTCTTTTGGCGTATCAGCGTTCGTCTTGACGGACAGCCTCTTCCTTGCGTCGACCCACTTCATGAGTGTCGCGAAGTCTCCGCCTATCTCAGGTTCCACGAGATTGAGCGCGCCTTTGTATACTTCCCCGGTTGAACCGTCAAGGCTTATGACATCTCCTCCCCTGATGGTAAGGTTCCTGGAAGCTATCTTGACCGTCTTTGCCTTCTCGTCCACCGATATGGCGTCACAGCCGGCTACGCAGCACTTGCCCATGCCTCTTGCTACGACTGCAGCATGGCTGGTCATCCCCCCTCTTGCGGTAAGTATGCCCTCAGCGGCATTCATGCCCTCGATGTCCTCCGGGCTTGTCTCGGTCCTCACCAGGATGAGCTTTGCCTTGCTGTCTCTCTCCTTTATCTCCGCGGCTTCATCAGCTGTGAATACCACCTTTCCGACAGCAGCACCGGGCGAAGCGGGCAATCCCTTTGCCACTGCTTCCTCTGTCTTCTTTGACTTCGGATCAAGCTGCTTGTGCAGAAGCTGGTCGAGCTGCTCTGCCTTCATCTTCATGATCGCTTCGTCTTCCGTGAGAAGCTTCTCTTTCACCATGTCCACTGCAACCTTAACAGCCGCAGCAGCTGTCCTCTTGCCGTCCCTGGTCTGGAGGATGTACATCTTGCCTTTCTCAATGGTGAACTCGAAGTCCTGCATGTCCCCGTAGTTCTTCTCAAGAATGCTCCTTATCTTCTGCAGCTCCTTGTAGCTTTCTGGAATATCCTTTGACATGTCGTCGAAATGCTTCGGGGTCCTGATACCTGCGACCACGTCCTCACCCTGGGCGTTCATGAGATACTCTCCGTACAGCACGTTCTCGCCTGTAGCCGGGTTTCGTGTGAATCCTACGCCTGTGCCTGATTCCCAGCCAAGGTTACCGAATACCATGGACTGGACATTCACTGCTGTGCCAAGGTCGTCAGGTATTCCATTGAGCCTCCTGTAAATCTTTGCCCTTTTGCCGTCCCATGAATTGAACACTGCGTCTATTGCCATCTTGAGCTGTTCTATGGGCTCCTGCGGGAACATCTTGCCTGTTCCTTGCTTGATGACAATCTTGTACGCATCAACCACTACCTTGAGGTCGTCTACGGTAAGGTCAGTATCCTGCCTTCCCTTCTTTATCTTCTCAAGCTCATGCTCAAAGCTTGAGTGTTCAACCCCCATTACGACATCGCCGAACATCTGCAAAAACCTTCTGTAAGAATCCCATGCGAACCTGTCGTCTCCTGCCTGTTTCGCAAGTCCTTCGACTGCCTGATCATTGAGACCGAGGTTAAGGACCGTGTCCATCATACCCGGCATTGACACTGCCGCACCGGAACGCACGGAAACCAGAAGCGGATTGTTATTATCGCCGAACTTCTTTCCCATCCTCCTCTCGAGTTTTGTGACGTTCTCCCCTATTCCCTCAAGCAGCCCCGAAGGCCACTTCTTTGTCTTATTCACGTTTATGCAGACCTTTGCGGTCACTGTGAAACCGGGAGGAACGGGAAGTCCTATCTTGGTCATGGAGCCCAGATTGGCTCCCTTACCACCAAGAAGCTTCTTGTCCTTGGTATCACCATCCCCGAAAAAATACACCATTTTTTCTGTCATACAAATACCACCTTATTTTTTTTACTTAGCATAACTTAGCAGTTCTGCGGCTAAGATTACTATTAATTATTCCACTTCTTTAAAAATAAGCCCGTTGGGATCACTTTATAATGTCTGCTACCGCTGCGCTCATGGAAGCAGGGAACGACACAATTATTGCCCGGCTGAGAGCTATCATAATATCGCTACTCCACGGTGCTCTTTCTATCAGAGTCAGTATTATCGCAACAACCACGAATGAAAAGAAATAAGTTGTGAAGACCCTCTTAGCGAATTCATTCCAGTGTTTCCTCATTTCACCTCTATAGTAGTTGTAGTAGACGAATGAGCTTATGAAAATGATGGAAAGTAAGAGAAGTCCTATTATATTCATTAATGGCAGTGATTCACCAAGTTTCCATGTCTCTTCCGTGAAGGCCACGGGAACTGCGAGGATGGAAGCACCCACGATGACCTGCATGGCATCCCTCGGGTAGAACTTCAGCATGACCGGCCTCATCATGGAATGTACTATCTTTCCCCCAGTGTCCCTGATTGTAACTATCTCCCTGAGGCGCCCGGCAACCTTGATTATCTTTCTTTCCGTCTTCACGTTTTCAGGCATGAAATAAGCTTATTTCCGTGATTAAAAAGTTTGTGTTTAAATACTGGGGCTAATATAGAATTGTAGATGGAATTTCTGGGACGTGTCTCCATGATGGATATTGCCGCAATTCAGGGGCAAATGTCAGCATTAATACCAACCATAATACCCATGGCCATATTCGTAGCAATAGCCCTGTTGATATACAAGCTGATAGCGACCGCTATTAAGAAGGCTGTCATCAAGCGGGCAAGGACAAAGAAGCAGAAGAACAATGCGATTCTGCTTCTGAGCCTCTGGAGATATGCGTTTTCGGTAATCCTGGTAATCACGATAATATTCCTTCTCGGAGGTGACATCACCGGCCTTGGCGTATGGGCCGGGCTGCTTACCGCTGCGCTGGGATGGGCACTCCAGAAGCCCATAACAGGCGTTGCCGGGTGGATAATGGTGGTCACGAAGAAGCCATTCCAGATAGGCGACAGGATAGAGATAATGGGTATCAAGGGGGACGTGCATGAGATAAGCCTCACCCACATCTACCTCAGGGAAGTAGGCGGAACTATAAATTCAGAAGAGACTTCGGGGAGGGTGATAATGGTGCCCAACTCCAAGCTGTTCGAGCAGGACATAATCAACTACACGCTTACGGATGACTACATACTGGACCAGGTCGTGACAAGTATCACTTATGAGAGCGACCTGGACGAGGCTATAAAGATATTCGTTAACGCCGCCAGGAAAATTACAAAGGACTTCATGGAGAATATGCCGCAGAAACCTTACGTGAGGACATTCTTCCAGCCTTCCGGTATCGACGTCAAGACGCGTTACTACGTGAGGGCAGAGGACAGGATACGCATAGCCAGCGAGATAACACAGCTCATATTCAGGGAAATAAGCAATCACAAGAAAGTAGAGATAGCGTATCCTCATACAGAAGTCGTCCTGAGGAATAAAGGTAAGAGATAACACTTATTTAGATTTTCAGCCAATATATCAATCGTGACCAGGAAAAAAGCCACCAAGAGGCCGAAGTCTGTTCCCGTCGGAACAATACGCATAAAAGTGAAAGACCTCAAACCATACGAGAAGACAAGGACCGGATGGAAGAAGTCCGGAAAAGAGTTCACTGAAGCCATGCGCGTTATAGAGCTCTTCAAAGCGCACAACAACTTCAGTGCGCTCATAAGCGCCAGGGACATGAATTTCCTGAAGGGTCAGCTTTCTCCTGAAGGGAAATGCCAGGGTGCGAGGATAAACACGCTTCCGGACGGCAAGACAATAGACAAGGCATTCTCCATTTTCGCCGAACATCTCACTATCCACGATGAGAGTTCAAATGACCACTGGGACGTGCTGTGGAGGAACCCGGGCGGGACGTATTCTTATGTGTACGCTATGGACAAGAAACTCAAGTTCACGAAGAAGAAATACAAGGAAGTGGAGGAATTCGGGAAGTGCTACCCGACAATCGAGGCTGAAGTCACTAACGCGCTCGATGACAAGGAAGATTTTATGGCGATTCCGATGTACACATTGCTTAAGACGTACATGCGTGTCGGCAATGAGATGTACTACAGAGCCCACGGCAGCAAGGGGCTGACCACGCTGAAGAAGAAGGACATTACGATCAAAGGAAAATCAGTGACGTTCAAGTATATCTCAAAGGGTGGAGTGCCCAGGGATTTCACAGAGGATTTTCCAGATGTTTACATAAAGCGCCTGAAGAGGATGCTGGAAAAACTGAAGCCGTCGGACTTCGTGTTTGTCAATGACAAGACAGGCCATCCGCTAAGCGACATGCACTTCAAGAACGCATTCAACCACTACTGCGGCCATGCATTCTACCCGCACATAGTGAGGTCATACTATGCCACGGAGAAGGCCAGGGAGTTCATATCCATGCACGATTCCGTCCATAAGGAAGAGCTGCTGGAGTTCTACAGGTTCCTGGCGCACAAGCTCGGTCACAAGAAATTCGCAAAAAAAGATCATGAGTGGAAGGAGAGCTACAACGTCACGATACACCATTACATACAGCCGGAAGTGCTTGACAGGCTGAACTCACTTGTTAAGTGAATCCAGCCGCCTGTCATCCTGAACGCACCTATGCTGCAAACGTATTATATTGGTTCATTTATGGTATTTGTAATTTATGTAGCAGACCGGTTGGTTACTTTCCCCAGAAACTATCCGCTTCATTTTCCATCTTTTCCAGCCTGTCGTAATAGTCCGGGAACTCGTTCAGGTGCGCGAGCGCAATCTTCCCGGTCATCAGCGCATCGTCGTTGGTCACGTTGGTCGACGGATCATGCGTCCCGTGCTCAAGCTCGACGTCCATGCCTCTTCTGAACTGGTCCACGTCGAATTTGTCCCACTTTATCCCGAGCTTCTCCCCGACTGCTTTTGCTTCCTCTGCATTGAACTGCTTTACAGACATGAATATCAAATAATTCCAGAGATTAAATAATTATAGTTTGTTCATAGAAAAAAAGGAAAAGGGAGATGATCAAATCATCTCACCTATTTCAACCGTATCGTCTTCGCTTATGATTTCTGACTCAAGCTCATTCAGAACTTCGTTCTGCTGCTGCTCAACGGCCTGCTGGTCTTCACCACTCGTGTCTGCAGGTGCTTCAGGTGTGCTTACGCAACCGCTTACAACAACTGTCAGGACAAGTGCAACGAAAATCAGTGAAAGATGTTTCGTGTTCATGATTCCGCACCTCCCCTGAATGCCTGGCCCGTGACTGTAGTACCCGGTCCTGCTGGTGACGTGCCAGATCCGCTTTCCGCCTGGGCTGATACAACTGTCTCAATCCTCTGCTGCAGCATTGTACCATTCTGCTCCGGCATTGACTGGAGCCTCTCCCTGAGCCTGGTCTCAAGCCTGTCCTGATATCCGTCCTCAGCTGCCTGTGCAGCGGACTGTGTTCTCACGGAAACCGAAGTCATTTCCCTTTTCATTGCCATAACTGCTTCACTCTTCTCGCCACTACTCATCTGCTGTATCATATTTCTTACTTCACTCTTTACCTGACTTGCAGTTGCCTCTCCGTTCGTGAGTCTTTGGACGAGCTGCGCATTGGTCTTATTCATCGTCTGTAGCTTCTTCCGGACAACTTCCGCGTTATGGTTTCTGATTGATTCCTTTACTCTTTCTCTTGTCTGATTCATCTGGGAATCAACCTCATTGCCAATCTGCGCCTTAAGTGAGCCTATCTCTGATGCATCGACCGACTCGTGGACAATGGTCCTGAATTCCTTTACTATTTCCCGCGCGTCACTCTTCAGGTCAATGAACTGTTTTACTACCTCGTTTGTCTCTCCTTCCGGAGCAACATCGGCGACTTCAGCCTTAAGAAGTCTCAGTTCCTCAAGAAGCGACTCGAGAACACTGGCATCAAACGAGCTGTCGTTGGCTTCTATTCTTTCTATCAATTTCTCACCAAACAGTATGTTCCTGTCTATGGACTTCTCAAGCTGGAGCATCCTCATCGTGGCTCCGAGAGAAGAACCCATGGCTTTGACCTGGCCGATAGTCTCTTCGTCTACTGGGTCATCTGCAGCTGTGACACCATTGGCATAAGCCAGTGAGGAAAACAGCATGAGAGCCAGTATGGTTACCGCAATTGTTTTCATATGCATTACCTCCTTTTTCAATACACTGAAAAATAATTGACCGGAAGAAGATATATTATTTGCCGGAACTATGCGGAACCGTGCGGAACACGCTCATTCTTCACCATTTTCAGCGAACCACACGGCATTACTCATTCCGCGGCTGTGCTTCACGAGTATCCCGGCTTTTACAAGCGAGCTTATGTTTCTCGAGACAGACGACTTTGGAAGTCCAAGCGCTTCTTCAAGCTGGCGCTGTGTCATCGGTCTGCCGTTCTTCTCGAGAGCTTCCGCTATGGAAAGCTGCCTTTCGCTCAGCATGTCCGGATTGTATTTGTGCTTCTTTTCTCCGGGTCTCTTTTTGTAGAAAATGAATGCGAACACCACTATTACAGGAATGAGAAGAAGCCAGTAGTAACCTGAATAATCAGGGAGGTTTATGGTGTACTGCACCACAAGCATGAACGCATCGTCGCTGCCAACACCTTCAAGAATTATGCGGTCACTGTCATGCTTTATCAGTATCTTCCCTGAAGACTTCAGGTAGTTTATGGCACTTCCGGAGGGCATCCTCACAGTGTAGACGTAATCGGAAAATATGTCATCTGTCGTGATGTTAAGAAGCCAGTGAGCGCCGTTCTTCGTTGTATAGCTTTCGTAGCTTCCTTCTTCAAGAGACTCGTGATTCGAGATGCCGGAAACGGTTACTGTCCCCGTATCGGCGACGTCAATTATGACGTCGGCGTAGTATTCATGGGCACTGCATGTGGCCGTGAGAATTAGAAAAGCCGTGATGAATGCCACTGTGAATGTTCTCATATTCATATTTGCATCCCGCCTTAAAAAAGCGGGATAAGTCAGCTGTATTTCTATCCGCTATATTTATCAGTTTGGCAGTACAATGCAATATCATGAAAACCGTAATTCTCACGTGCGCCGACTGCGTGTGACAAATTGTCTGTCTCATCCGGAACATGAGTTCTGTATATTTATTTGAATTAACGAATTATCTCATCTGCCGTGACCAGCAAGCCTTCCGGTATTTCAATACCCATCTCTTGTGCTACTTTATAATTAATTATAAGCTTGGACTCAGGTGAGGAAACAGGAATTGTGCCAGCCGGAACACCTTTTAAAATTTTGTCAGCAATGGGTGCAGCCAATACACCAAAATCGGGGTTGTTGGTAGTGACACCAAAGACGGTTCCGTAATCCTCTGTTAGGATTTTGGTTCCCATAATAGGTATGTTACGCTCTCTTGTGAAATTAGCAATCAATTCAAAAACAGATTTAGTAGTGGAAAGAGATTCTGGTATGTAAAATACAGCGTCAAAGTCAAAATTGTCTAAATCTTCTCGGTTCTGGAGTTCTTCCTGAAGGCTTGCTTGGTTAGTAGAAGGAAACTCTATTAGAGTTATGCCTAAAGATTCGGCAGCCGGTCTCACAAGATCCAGTTCAGCCGGTACAGCCGGGTAGCCGTCTTGATATGGTAGCCATACTCTTTTAGCGTTAGGCAGTATCCCATGCAATATTTCAAGACGATTTACAGCTACAATAGTGCCTGGATATCGAACACCGGTAATATTCCCGCCCGGCTGCTGAATACTTTCTATTAAGTTATTTCCTTCTGTAAATGCAGAGGCAAAAACCACTGGAATATCTGTCCCCAGAGTAGCTTCTTTGGCAGCCAATGCTACCTCTGTGGGAAAAACAAATATTAAGTCAACATCATCCTCTACAAATTTTTCCAGTATTTGCTTCTCTTTTTCAGGCTCAAAGTTTGTTTTCTGAAAATCATAGACGATATTCACTCCTTCCACATAGCCCAAGTCAGCCATCTCTTCCTTAAAGGTGTCTCCTATGATTGTAAAAAAATTCAATCCGGAAAGAATTCCCACCCTATAAACCTTTTGCGTTTGTGACGGTTCGACGCAGCCACTACCAAAAATAACCATCAGTAAACAGACCACAACAAGAAACTTACTCATTGTTTTCATTTTAACATCTCTTTATTATAATATTCAATTACTGTGTTATATATAATTTTTCTACGTACAAACAAAGAAGAGTTTTAGCTTCTGATTTTTATTTATCCTAAGCCAAATTAGTTTATGAAAACAGTAATTCTGACACACGCCGACTGTGACGGCATCTGCTCTGCTGCGATTGCGCAGGCGAAGTTCCATGATGCTGAGGTGTTCTTCACAAAGCCTGTTTCTTTCCTGCGGGACCTCGAGGAGACCAACGCCGACAGGATAATAATAGCTGATATCGCAATAACAAGGAAGGATGCGCAGAAGATTGCAGAGCTTCTTAAGATAAAGTCCAGGAAGACTGAAATAAGCTATTTCGACCATCACGTGCTTCCAGGTGTGATAAATAAGGATGAACTGACTTCATGCATCGAATACGTCCACAAGCTGAACGTGAGCGCTTCCGAACTGGTCTACAAGCACTACCAGAAGGATATCCCCCGAGAGAGGGTGTGGATTGCCCTTTATGGCGCCATAGGGGACTATGAGGACGACACGGCATTTGCCATGGAAAGGATACAGAACTGGGACAAGAGGGCGCTATATTTCGAGGTCTCCACGCTGATACTGGGAATAAAGAACAGGCAGTTCGCGCATTATGGTGCCAAGAGGGATATCGTCGGGACCATGGCAATCGGGAAGAACCCGTCAGATGTTCCTGGCCTGGTCAGGTCGGCCAAGCTGGCCGTTACGAGGGAATTCGAGCTTTACGAATATGTGAAGGAACACGCAGAGAAGATAGGTAATGTTGGAATCATAATGGACCTGCCGCACTTCGGGTTCCGGGGACCTGCCGCGCTTTTTGCCGCAACTGTCTCGAACACTGAGACAGGCATGATAATAAACGAGAGGGGTGAGAATATAGACATCACCGTAAGGAAGAGGAACTCCAAGGTCGAACTCAACAGGATGATGGAAGAATGTGCCGATTCTGTTGGCGGCTCAGGCGGCGGCCATCCGGGTGCTGCCGGCGCGAGGATACCGAGGGGAACGCTGGACAAGTTCATGCATCATGTGAACACCTATCTCAAGGGCTGAA
>CAYUBD010000009.1:23748-25661 GCA_964442905.1 uncultured archaeon
AAGGGCTGAATAATTTATTTACTGATATCCAATTCTGGTTATGGAAATTGAAAAGGGTAAATTCCTCGTGAAGACCGCAAGGAAGGTCATAGAGGAATACGTCATGTCCGGAAATAAGTACGAACCTAAGGATTATCCGAAGGAATTCGATGAGAAAGGAGGCGTATTCACAACGATTCACATGCACGAAGGCCACGAACTGAGAGGCTGCATTGGATATCCCGAACCGGTCATGCCTTTGATGAAGGCTTTGATGGAATCATCTGTTTCCGTGACCAGGGACCCGAGGTTCCCGCCGCTTTCCGAAAAGGAACTGGATAAGATAGTCGTCGAGGTTTCTGTTCTCACAAAGCCTGAACTGATAACTGCGGGGAAGCCCGAAGATTACCTGAAGATCGTGAGACTCGGGGAAGACGGGCTTGTAATAGAGAAAGGCTTCAATCACGGATTGCTGCTTCCCCAGGTGCCGGTTGAATGGAAATGGGATGTCGAACAGTACCTGGCCAATCTCTGCATGAAGGCCGGGCTCCCGCCGGACACGTGGCTTGAAAGCGGTGTCAGGATTTATAGGTTCCAGTCAGAGATATTCACAGAGAAGAGCCCGAACGGTGAGATAGTGAAGGAGGAGGTCAAATGAAGGTGCTGCTCGATACGAGCTTTATGGTAGCTGCGATGGATAATAAGATAGACCCGATGATGGAGCTAAGGAAGTTCGGCAAGCCCGAATTGTTCATCATCGACCTCGTCGCCGATGAGCTTAAGAAATTAACCGAAGGGAAGGGCAAAGACGCTTGTAACGCCAACGTTGCACTCGCATTCCTCGGGAAGATGGCTGTGAATATTATCAGGACTGGAGGAGGTAACACGGACAATAATCTCATGGAATGCGCTGAGGAGAATGGGATGTCCGTCTGCACGATTGACAGGAAGCTGAAGGAGATTCTTCTGAGGAAAGGTATTGAAGTGATAACGATAAGGCAGGGAAGGTATCTGGTACGGGCTTAGTTGCATTGCCATGCTGACAACTATTTAACGAACATCTGATGATACATTTTTATTTGCTTCGTACCATATAGTTATTTCATTGAACCAAATAATTACTTATATATGGTTCTCTATACAATGTTTAAGTGATATTTCATGTACAAGATTATCGAAATTGAGGATGAAATAAAGGTCCAGCCGTCGAAGTTCGAGCTGGGACTTGAGGAAGCCGTAAAACAGAGCCTCATGGACAGGTGGGACGGCGTCATAGACAAAAGGCTGGGCGTTGTATTGGTTGTCACGGACGTGAAGAACACAGGTGAAGGCAGGATATACGCGGGTGACGGCTCTATCCATTATCCCGTGGAGTTCGAGGTGCTTATATACAAGCCTAACCAGCACGAGATAGTCGAAGGTGAGATAATCGATGTAACCGAGTTCGGTGTGTTCCTGAGACTTGGTCCTGTTGACGGCATGGTGCACGTGAGCCAGCTCATGGACGACTTCGTCAATTATGACCGGAAGAATGCCATATTCATGGGAAAGGAAAGCAAGCAGAGGATGAAGGAAGGGGACGTCGTAAGAGCCAGGACAATTTCTGTTTCTGTCTCAGGCAGCGAATACAAGATAGGTCTGACTGCAAGGCAGCCGAACCTTGGGACGCTTGACTGGATAAGGGAGAACAAGGCCAGACAGAAGAAAGCATCCGCAAAGGCAGCAAAATAGGTGTCGTTATGAAAGATCAAAGAGCGAAGGTGTGCAGGAAATGCAGGCTCTTCGTTGATGGGACCCGATGTCCGCAGTGCAACGAAAGCAACTTCTCACACTCATGGAAAGGGATAATCTTCATTAATGATCCAAACGGATCAGAGATAGCACAGAAGCTTGAAATCACAAAGAAGGGCAAGTACTGCATCTGGGTAAAGTAA
>CAYUBD010000009.1:25761-28659 GCA_964442905.1 uncultured archaeon
AATTACTTGCCGTATGTTTTCTTGTAGAGTTCGGAACCAGCCAGTGCCTTTATGTCCCTGGTATACACGTCATCTTTGAGATTGGCGCCGGTTTTCTTTTCCCAGTCATCAAACGACAGTCCCTGGGATTCCATGTCCTTGTCCCTGTACCACTGCGGTATGACGTTGAAAGCGCAGAAAGGCACCACCCTGTTATCAGACATGACGTAGTGTATGCAGCAGCGCTTGACCCGCTCGATGTCGTAGTTGTAGAGGTCCTGGAAATGCATCATGCCGACGAAAAGCGACTTGTGCTGCAAATCGCCAAGTGCCCTGTAGTCGTGCTTCATGAGCGCATTGAACAGTATCTTCTTGATGCTGAAACCGCTGGGCGCCTTGGTGTTGTCTATGAATGAGCCCAGCTTGAACAAGAGCTTTGCTCCGGTTATGTACTTATTGCCGCCCTGTTCCAGACCATCGCCCTTTTCGCCGATGTACTCGAGCAGTCCCTCAACGTCAACGAACCTTGTTATGGGAAGCATCTTCCCGTTGCTGTTGAATATGTAAGTGGCCATGCCGCATGCGAAATGGCTGGAGAGCTCGTACTGCGGCTTGCCAGTGAGCGCCTCCACGAAATGCGTGACTGCCTTCGGTGTCGGCACCGGATAGAAGTCCTCCTTTCCTACCTGGCCATCGGTCTGTTCCTCGATCTTCTGTATGGCATCAGGAATGGTGATTCTCATCTTCTTCCTGTCTGCGTTGGTTATCTTCCCGACAAGCGAGACTGGCTGGAAGTTGACACCCCTCACGATGTCGTTGTTCCTGAAACCGAATTTGAGGGTATCACCGATTTCGTGGTCATTGACGCCCTTTATGACCGTAGGCACAAGGACAGCCCCGATCCCACCGGCCTTCCTGCAGTTGTCAAGGATGCCCGGAATCTCCCAGTGGTTCTTGGGGTTGGTCTTTGGAGTAACCCCGTCGAAGCTCAGGTAAAGCGTGTTCACGCCTGCCTCCCTCACTTTCGTCAGGAAGTCAAGGTCCTTTGAAATCCGTATGCCGTTCGTGTTGAGCTGCACGTGGTCTATGCCGTGCTTTTTGCATATCCCTATCATGTCCAGCAGATCATCCCTCAGTGTCGGCTCGCCGCCTGTCAGCTGGACGGCATTGCATGCCACCGGTTTTTCGTTGACTAGCGTCTTTACCATATCATCTATCTCTTTCAGCGTCGGCTCGTAGACGTATCCCATCCTCTTTGCATAGAAGAAGCAGTACCAGCATGACAGATCGCATCGGTTGGTAACCACAAGGTTCGCAAGTGCTGTATGAGACTTGTGCATATTGCACAGGCCGCAGTCCTTGGGGCAGACCGGATGCTCTTTCGTGACATTCGGATTCTCAATCCCCTTCCCGTCAGAAGCGAACCTTTTCGCCTTCTTGTACATCTCCGCAGAGCCCCAGTAAAGTTCCTCAACCCTTCCGTGCTCCTTGCATGTCTTCTCTATCCAGACCTTTCCGTCCATCTCGAATATGTTGGCTTTAAGTATCTTCAGGCACTCGGGGCATACGGAAGTCGTCGTATCCAGAATATTCATCTCTTTATGCGTTCTGTGCACATCTTTTGCCGTGCGCCTGCCCGCAGATTTTTTCATTATTTTTGCTGCCATCGACATCAACTTTTAATGTATTCTAAAAGTTTTAAATATATATTAACGAGATGTATATAAATATTATGGTGTTGCGATGATAGAAAAGAACATTGAGGACGGCGTGTTCTCCATTTTCTCAGAACTCGCAGGCATGCTCGGCTATTCCCCTATCCACGGGAAGATCATAGGTGCGCTGCTGGCCGAGAAGGGACCGGTATCCCTGCAGGAGCTGGCAAAGAGGACTAACTACTCAATGGGTATGATATCTATCAGCCTCGACCTTCTTGAAGTGCTCGGTGTCATAAAGAAAACCAAGATGCCCGGAGACAGGAAGATGTATCTCCAGCTCGATGGCGATCTGCTTACAATACTGAAAAAAGCCGTGACTATGAGGGTCAAGAGGGGTGTAGAGAGCTCTCTCACAGACATCGGGACGAGAAGGAAGGAAGTGACGAAACTGGAGGGGAAGAATAAGGAGTATCTCCTTAGGACATTGGACATACTCGAGAGGGACATAAAGCGCCTGGAGAAGTACGTGAACCTGCTTTCTGGCATCAGGCTGCCCTAAAAATTAATATATTAAGAAATCACAAAAATAGTCATGGCTTTAGATGCAGTGTCATTGTCGGTGATGTATTTCGCCATATTGCTCGGTTTCGGCGTTCTGGTCGCTAACCTGCTGAAGAAGAGGAACATACCCGACACGTTCTTCCTGCTGCTTCTCGGTCTGATGTTCAGTCCGACTGTGGCGATGAATCCCATTGTCACGCAGTACATTTCCATAGAGCTGGTGAACGTAGACGCCATGGGGATGATACCAGACTTCCTGCGTACGCTTGCTCTGATACTTGTCATATTCATAGGCACATTCAATCTGAACTTCGGTATTTTCAAGAAATATTCCAACATCTCACTCAAGATTGCATTCGTCGGTGTGCTCTTCAACACAGTGGTACTGGGCATCGTCGCCCACCTCCTTTTCCAGATGGACATCATATTCGCGTTCCTGCTAGGTGCTGTCATAAGCGGTACCGGAAGCGGTGTAGTGTTCGCTTTCGAGCGTGCGCTTTCGAAGTCGAAAAGCGCGCTGACCATACTCAAAGTGGAATCGATATTCAACTCACCGATTTCCGTCCTTATTCCTTTGATATTCCTGGACCTTGTCAGCGTTACGCCCGGTGCACTGATAGAGCCCATGAAATACATTTCCCAGTTCTGGCTTATGATCACAGTCGGTGTGGGAACAGGTCTCATAATAGGCCTTGCTGTT
>CAYUBD010000009.1:28759-31019 GCA_964442905.1 uncultured archaeon
ATGGAAGTCACGGGCATATGCTCTTCATGCGGCGGGATTGCAAGGCCTGCTCATACATGCTCAGGCTGCGGAGCGATTGTATGCTCGAAGTGTTTTGATAATGACACCGGATTGTGCATGAGATGCGCGGCCCAGATAAGAAAAGGGTTTTAAGTTTTTACGGCTAATTCTTGAGATGGAAGGGTCAATAGACAAGTTCGAGGAATTCTCCATAGAGATGGGCGACTACGAGGTAAAGAAGACAGGCAAGTTTGACCGCATGTGGAAGGTAGGTCCCGGGGGGACCGCCTTCCAGGCCCCGATAATAGTCGATGACACCATATACTTCGGCTCGTGCAACCAGAACGTCTACGCTGTCGACATAAAGACCGGCGAGCAAATGTGGAAGTTCAGGACCGAGGACATGATAACCGAATCCTCCCCTATCTACAGCGACGGTAAGATATACATCGGGTCGTTCGATCACAATCTCTATTGCCTGGATGCCAAGACAGGTGAACTGGTATGGAAATACAAAACCCAGGGGGAGATATACTCGAGCGCATGCGTATACGATGGCAAGGTCTATTTCGGTTCCAGGGACAGAATCCTGCACTGCATCGACGCCGGGACCGGAAGGCTGATGTGGAAGTTCGAGACCCAGGACGAGATTGTGGCACCGCCGAGCGCACACGAGGGAAAGATACTCTTCGGATGCATGGACCACAACTTCTATGCCACAGATTCAGAAACCGGCAGGCTGGTATGGAAGTTCACGACGCAGGGAGAATTGCATGGTATGAGCCCTCCGCCTGTGCACAATGGCACTGTCTATTTCGGCTCATTCGACAACAATCTCTATGCGGTTGACGTAAACACAGGCAGGATGAAATGGAAGTTCCGCACGGGAATATACGGCAACGGTGTTCTTCCAGTGTTACACAACGACGTCATATACCACGCGTCAAGGGACGGCTTCGTGTATGCGATTACGCTCGAGGGGAAGCAGATATGGAGGTTTTCCACAAAGCACAACATATGCGTTCCCATAGTGCATGACGAGAAGCTTTTCTTCGGGAGCGAGGACAGGTTCTTATACTGCCTCTCGCTTGACGGAAGGCTGTTGTGGAAGAAGGAGTTCGAGAGTATAATATTCATAAGGCCCGTGGCAAAGGACAATGTCGTATATTTCACATGCTGGGACTGTAATGTATATGCTCTCGACATAGACACGCAGAAGGTGCTATGGAAGTTCAGGATGAGCGGCTCGCCTTCGTATCTCCCCCCACCATACGAGAGCTTCGAGATGTCAATGAAGATAGACGAGAACACCGTCGAAGATGGTGTAAGGAAGAAGTACGATTTCGATCTGGCTGACGAGAATGACAATCTGAGTACATACAAGTCAAGGATAACCTATCAGGTTTCCACGCAGTACGCCTCCAAGGGAAAGTATCAGATAGATTCCGACGAGGAAGAGTTCTGATGATGAGGAACCTGGCGCGCGCTCATTTGCCGGAAAACCAGTTTTTGAACTTGTCCAGGAATTCGCTCTTATAGTCCATATACAACTTTATAAATGCGTTGGCGTTGTAAGATGCCCTTCCCGCATTCCCGCCGTCATTTCCTTCACTTCCCGTGAAGAAGCTCCCGACATTGTCAGTGGTCGTCGTCATCCCGATTCCAGCGACGCTGTTCTGGAAATTCAGGAACTGTATCTTGAAGCCGAGCTCAGACGAGGCGTCCTCGATGAACCTGTATGTGACGCCGTACATGATGCCGTCCAGATTGAGAGCTGCCTCAACCGGCAGGTCCCGGACCCACTTTCCGTTCTGGTCCCTTTCCATGCCGGGGTATAGTCCAAAGGAAAGCTGTCTCTTGGCCCTTGGGTCCTTTAAATTATTGCACTTCCTGCGCTTGTTGCCGCTTCCTATGTCGAAAATCATGTTGCCGTAAGCCCGCACTTGTGTGGGAAGCCACCTGTTCTTCCCGCCTATCTTGACCACGCCGCTCGCGTAGACATTCTTCAAGTCAGCGCTCCCAACGATGCCCGCGTCCCACTCGGGATGCATGTCGAGGTCGTCATCCAGATAACCGCCGAGTGACCCCATGACCCTGACACGCCCATCGCCATACAATCCGGTTATGCGGCTGGAGGCCGTAGGATGTGAGTCGATCCTGTCTTTAATCCAGTCAGCCTTGGTATGAGATATCAACCTTGCGTCCTCGGGGTAAACGGAAGCATTGAGCTCAATGTCCTCTTTGTAGTTGGTGTACCCAT
>CAYUBD010000010.1:0-30874 GCA_964442905.1 uncultured archaeon
TTTTTAAATCCTTGGCATCTCTTAGTATTATGAGCGAGCTTTACATTGAAAATCCGCTGGAATTCTGGTGCAACAACTACGGCCTTGGCTCTGCCGATATCGTATTTCTGGGTGTGCCTTTTGACGGTACGAGCACCGGACGGGTTGGAAGCAGGGAGGCGCCGAACGAGATAAGGAAGATGAGCTACAATCTGGAGACCTTCAGCACCTACACCAAGAAGGACATGAAAGACCTGAAGATGACTGATTTAGGTAATGTTATCGTGAGCCCGGGGGATACCGACGAAAGCCTCAGGCGCATCGGGCAGACGGTGAAGGATGTCAGTGATAAGTTCCCTGTTATTGTCGGGGGTGAGCACATCATAACGCTGCCAGCTGTAAAGGCCTTGCTGAAGGAGCATCCCGGTCTGAAGGTGCTGCAGTTTGATGCGCATCTGGACCTGAAGAATGAATACCTCGGCAACAAGCTGTCACATGTGACTGTGATGCGCAGGCTGACGGAGATACTCGGAAAAGGGAGGGTTATACAGGTTGGCGCGAGGTCCTTTTCACCTGAAGAGAAGGAATTCGCGAAGAAGAACACAGTACTGAAAACGCCTGAAAACCTGCTTAATTATTCCGTAAAGGGGCCCGTATATATCACAATAGATATGGATGTTTTTGACCCGTCGGTGGCGCCCGGAGTTTCAACACCCGCGCCCGGCGGCATGATACCTGAGCAATTCTTTGAACTGGTACGTGAACTGGGAAATAGAATGGAGGTTATCGGTTTTGATGTTGTCGAGGCATGCCCGTCTTATGACGATGCATCCATGACATCACTGCTTGCGGCTGAAGTAATGAAGGAAACTCTCCTGGCTTTCAGAAAATGACTCACTTCTTTTTTGATTTGGTTTTTGATGGCTTTGTCTCTTTCTTCTCAGCTTTCTTTGGTGCAGCCTTTTTGGCCGGGGCTTTTTTCACTTCTTTCCTGGGCTCAGCTTTCTTTTCAACCATCTTAGCTGGCTTTTTCGCCACCTTCTTTACAGCCTTATCTTCAGTGGCCTTTGATGCGGCTGAAGATGGAGGTATATGACCAAGAAGGTTGTATGAACCGGTACCTGCAGGAATGATCTGGTTCATCATGATGTTTTCAACGATGCCCGAAAGGCTGTCAGAGCTGTTCTTTATGGAAGCTGAAATCAGATGCTTTTTTGTCTCCTCGAATGCCGCCCTTGCGAGTACAGACTTTTTACCACCTGCAATGCCATACCTGCCTATAGCCTTTATATCTCCTGTGAATGTCATAAGGTCTGCAAGAAGCATTATGTACCTGATGTCAACATCAAGTCCCTGTTCATCAAGCGTATACTGGGCCTGGTCTATTATGGTATTTCTGGCTGCCTCTATGCCAAGGACATCATTGACCTCAAATATGTTGTTGCATAACGTTTTGCGGGGATTGACGCCCTCTATATTGAGGACTTTCTTGAGGTTCGAGCCAAGCGTGTTTATCACCCATTCATTACCGTCTCTGTTTACTATCGCCTGGGTCACACCCTTTATGCCCTTCATATGCAGTTCCATCAGCTTGTATTTCAGTTTATGGAGGTTCTTTACATCAAGCGTCGTGCTTGTAACCTGTAGCTCATGACCTTTCGTCTCAACCTTTACGTTCTTGAGCTTTATGGATTTTTTCACGGTCGACATGTCGATTTCAAGCGTTTTGATTAACTTGGGGTCAAGCTTGCATAAGATTTCAAGATTCGTGAGGTCTATTATATTGGAAACCAGCAGGTCCTTCAGTTTTACCTCTTTGATGTTCTCTGCAACTTTTTTGGCTTTTTCCTTGGTCTGGAAATCATCCATAAGATGAATCTCCATGGTTGGCGTGGCAAGTTCTTTTCTTGCGTCAAAAATCTCTATGATCCTGGGAAGACCCAGAGTAACCTGTATACCTGCAGTACCGGCGAAGTGGTACGTTCGCATCGTCATCTGCGTTGCTGGTTCTGAAAGGGACTGCGCAGCTATGACACCCATAGCTTCCTCAGGACTGTAAAGGTGTTTCTTCTTATCCAACTGTGAATCAGTCATTTACGTCACCCCACTCTGACCTGGATGGATCAACGCCGTCTTCCCCTGCCACGAACTGTATTATGTGGCCGTCTGAATTCTTCACAGACATGTTCGGACTGACCCGCAGGTCCTGCAGAGCATTCACCAGTCTTCTCTGCATGTAACCGCTTTTCCTTGTTCTCAGAGACTTGTCCATGAGGCCCTCACGGCCGTTCATTATGTTCCAGAAAAGCTCTGTCGGGCTGAGCTCATGCTTGAAGCCATTCTTCACGAAACCATGACCCGCTGCAGAAAGGTCACCTTTCTTGAAGTGCGGGAGTGTCCGGTTGAAATATCCCCTCTTTATCCTTTGCCCGAGTATGGCCTCCTGCCCAACGCACGCAGCCATCTGTGTGACATTGATGAGGGACCCCTTCGCACCAGAATTCGCCATTGTAATAATGTCACTTTTCTTTATCTTTTCCTTCACTATTTCTGAGACGTCATTAAGGCCTTCAGCCAGCACATTGAGTATCTGCGTCTCCAGTGACTCCTCGGTCGTGAGTCCCGGAAGTGCATTCAGTTCTTTCTTGTTGTACTTCTCTATGAGGGTATCCGAGTTCTTTTCAGCCTTTTGAATCCTCTTCTTCACTTCATCCATAACATCATCCGAAAGGTCAAGGTCTGAAATACCTATGGTGAATCCCCTGCCTGCTATGTATGCGACCCCCAGCCTTCCGCAGTTGTCTATGAACGTCTTTATGACTTCTGTATCAACCAGCCCGTGAAGCATGCTTATTATCCTGCCCTTGAATGCGCCGACCGCTGCTGAGTCTATAGTTCCCTTCAATAGCTGGCCTTTCTTTATCTTTACCCATGAATCGAATTCGCAGTTCTCCTTCAGGCATTTTTCACACTGCATGCAACAGGTTGACCTGAATTCGATATCCAGATTATCCGGAAGCAGCATGCTGAATATCTCCTTCCCAGTGAATTCTTCCTTGTCTGGGAGTTCCGTCCGTATGCCGGACCTGCTCATCATCTCCGCAGTCTCCTTCCTGCTGAATTTCTGGATGCCTTTTGTAAGCATATAAATACCTGATATCTGATCAAGGTCCAGGCCTATAAGCGGACCACCGAACCTTGGGGATATGATGTTGTTCTTTACGTCTATGAGTTCGGCGGCTTCGACCCTTGATTCCTCTGTCTGAAGCGCATGCAGATTCATTTCATCACCGTCGAAATCTGCGTTGTACGGTGGACATACCTGAGGTGATACCCTGAATGTCTTGTGGGGCATGACCTTCACCCTGTGAGCCATTATTGACGGCCTGTGAAGCGAAGGCTGCCTGTTGAAAAGAACTATGTCTCCGTCATCGAGTTGCCTGTCAAGGCTCCATCCCATTCCTATGTTATCTATAATCTCATCTTTGTTGTCCGGACCCACCTTGATTCTCCTCCCGTCCGGCCTTTTTGCGTAGTTGACCTTATCTGCCTTGAGAAGTTCCTTAACGTGCTTTAGGTTAAGCTGTGTAACCGGGACTTCTATCGTAAGCTCCTTTGCAACGACCTCGGGCACACCGACCTCGTTTATGGATATTTTCGGGTCCGGGGAAATAACGGTACGTGCAGAGAAGTTGACCCTCTTGCCAAGAAGATTGCCCCTTATCCTCCCTTCTTTACCCTTCATTCTCTGTATCATGCCTTTAAGCGGCCTTCCGCTCCTATGCCTTGCCTGCGGGATGCCTGTCAGTTCATTGTCGAAGTAAGTAGTGACATGGTACTGGAGCAGTTCCCAGAGATCCTTGATAATGAAGTCCGGAGCTCCTATGTCTATGTTCTCTCTCAGCGACTGGTTAATCCTCACTATGTCCACGAGCTTGTGCGTCAGATCGTCTTCTGATTTTTCGCCTGACTCAAGGGTGATGCTCGGCCTTACCGTAACCGGTGAAACCGGGAACAGCGTAAGTATAAGCGCTTCCGGTCTCCCGCCCCTGAAACCTATTTTCTCCAGGTCTTCACCCGATATCTTCTCGAACCATTCCCGTATGTCCCCTGGCGACAGCTCTTCCTTGTCCTCATAGAATGTGCTGGGCTTAAGGAACTTTATCTTCCCCTTGTTCTCTTTGCAGTGAGGGCATTTGCTTGGAGGATTCCTGCTGATATCCTTTGTGCTTTTAGTTTCATCGGACTTTGTAAGTATCTTTCCGCACTTCTTGCAGCTTATCTTGAGCAATCTGTATACAGCCTTGGTGTAAAGAATGTTTAACACGGGCTTTGCGAGTTCAAGGTAGCCGAAGTGGCCCGTACATTCCCCTATCCCGCCACCGCATGTCCTGCAGTGCAGTCCGGGATCAACGACACCCAGCCTCGGATCCATCACGCCGCCCTCGACCGGGTAACCATCCACGTCATAAAGGTCCGATGTAACTATCCTCACTGTGGCTATGGACTTTATCATCTCCGGAGTAAGGATGCTGAATGTGATTTTCTTTATCTTGGATACCATCAGGCATCACCTACCTCAAGATTCGCGTATATGCCCATGGACTTTACCTCATCGATGAACAGTTTGAAAGCGTATGATGTCTCAACCCACTTTATCTTGCTGTCTTTGCAGAACTGGCACGTTGACCGGTTGTTCGCCTTGTCATATATTGCGACAAGGCCACAGTTCTGGCATATCGGTATTATGGACTGGTCGGAATCAAACCGCTCCTTTAGTGTAAGAGCAGCACCATGAGCCACCAGGCACTGCTGCTCCATTTCTCCAAGCCTCAGGCCGCCTCTCTTGGCTCTGCCCTCTGTCGGCTGTCTCGTAAGCAGTGTTACCGGTCCCCTTGATCTTGCATGCAGCTTGTTTGCAACCATGTGATCCAGTTTAAGATAGAAGCTCATGCCTGTAAATATCATAACCTCGTATGGCTTCCCCGTCCTTCCGTCATAGAGCATCTCCTTCCCGTCGTCCCTGAATCCCGCTGAAAGAAGAAGCTTTCTTATCTCACCCTCTTTCATGTGATTGAACGCCGTTCCCTTGATATCCTTGCCTGTTATGGCTTTGGTTTTTCCTGCAAGCAGCTCCAGTAGCTGTCCTATGGTCATCCTGCTCGGCACACCGTGTGGGTTGAATATTACATCAGGCACAACACCATCTGCCGTGAACGGCATATCTTCATGAGGTACCATGAGACTTACAACGCCCTTCTGGCCGTGCCTTGAAGCGAACTTGTCTCCAAGCTCAGGCAGCCTGCTGTCTCTTATCCTGACCTTTATGATGTGATTCCCATTTGTACTCTCGGAAATGATTATCTTATCAGCTATTCCGCCTTCTCCGTGTCTGACTGTTATGGATGTCTCCCTCTTATTCTCGACACCCGCCGCGAACTCTTCACCCGAAAGGAACCTCAGCGGAGAACTCTTCCCGACCAGAACAGAATCCGATTCCACAGGTGTTTCCGGGCTTATTATACCATCCTCTGAAATATCACTGTATGCCTCCTCGCCCCGGTGACCCTTTATGCCCGGCTCAGGAACAGCTATCTCATCCTCCTGCCCGCCCCAGTAACGCTTTTTCTCTGTCTCATATGTCCTGTAGTACATGGATCTCAGCAGTCCTCTCTCGACCGACGACTTGTTCATTACGATTGCGTCGTTCAGGTTGTACCCATCCCAGCACATGACAGCCAGAACTACGTTCTGTCCAGACGGGGATTGCCTGAGTATATCGGATGTGGCCGTATCGATGATAGGCGACTGTGGATAAACAAGCGTGTTGAACTTGGTATCGGTCCTTACAAGGTAATTTGTGGCTGGTATGCCTATGGTCTGTCCCACCATCTTTGCACCGTAGTTGATCCTGTCGCCCCTGTTGTAACCAGGATACGGTATAAGAGTCGCAGGCAGACCGAGCATTGCAAGCGGTGTGACTTCAAGGTGTGTATGCTGGGAAGTCAGGTTTTCCGGTTTTAGCGCGATATATGAATTCTCCTCTTCCTCTGCGTCAATGTATTCCATGATGCCGTGTCTCAGCAGATATGATGTATCTATCTCACCCTTTCCGAGTTTCATGATGATATCATCACTTAATTTATCCTTCCCGTTTTCAATTATGAGAAGAGGTCTCCTTGCCCTTCCCGTATCGGTGTTTATTCTTATCTCCCTGAATTCTTCGTAGTTCACTATGTTCAGCTGGTCGTTTATCAGACCGGCCCTTCTCTTCTTCCTCAGGTTGTCGGTAATCTTTTTAGGCGTGAATGTCCTTCCCAGGAAGTCTCCGTTGAAGTAGATATCATAAGCTTTCGGTACTTCTTTCTGGCCGCCCTTTTCCATCTCAGCCTTGACTGATTTAAGAAGCACGTCGTTTGCGGTCTTGTTCAGACCGGGTGTTATCTCTGACAGCAGCGCAAGATGCTTCCTCAGACCTATCGAGCTGCCCTCTGGTGTCTCTGCAGGACACAGCCTGCCCCATTCAGTGGGATGTATCTCCCTGGCGCTGAAGTGCTCCTGAGTTGTTGTCAGTGGTGAGACCACGCTCCTCAGATGGGAAACGGTCTTGATGTTACAACTCCTGTCGAGCCTCTGGCTCACCCCTGTCCTGCCTCCTATCCAGTTTCCTGTCGCCAGCGAAGAGAGTATCTGCTTGGTGACTGCGTTGGCCTCGACTATGCCCTGTACGGACGGCTGCTGTCCTCTTTTCGTCAGCTTCTGGTAATTATAAGTCATCTTGGCTATGAGACCCCATCTTCCAAGAAGAACGGACCTGAACAGCTGGGAGAGCAGTTCTCCTGACATGAGCAGCCTTTTGTTTCCGTAATGGTCTATGTCATCCTCTGGTATTTCACCCTGCGATACAGATATAACCTTCCTTATGATCCTGGCCAGATACATGGCCTTCGCCAGCCTGTCTGACTTCTCCTGCCCTATGTGAGGAAGCAGATACCTGTCAAGTATCTGGTTCACTCTTTCAATCCTGTAGTCTTCCGAGACCTTCAGCTTCCTGCCAATCACATCTATGGCTTCTTCTTCGTCTGTCGGCTCAGATTCGTAAAGAGAAATATAGAGCTCGTTCAGGATATTCAGGTCATTGCTTATGTTGTTGCATATGTCCTTGTCTGTTGACATCCCAAGCGCCTTGAGCAGCGTGATTATAGAAAGCCTTCTTATGTTGGCAAAAGATATCGTAAGAGTGCCTTCAGGTCTTCTCTCTATGAGATGCCTCTGCTTGAAACCACTCCTTTCGGAATTTACCCTTACTGTAACAGCGTCATCGTCCTTTTCGAAAACAGGCTTGTTGCCTGCAATTTCCTCTATGAGTACCAGTGTCCTTTCCGTTCCGTTGACTATGAAATAACCCCTGGCATCATCAGGATCCTCACCTACATCTACAAGCTCTTTCCTCGATCTGCCATGCATTGAGCAAAGCTTTGAACCAATCATGACAGGAAGGTCACCTACATGTACTTTCTCTGTCTTCTCCTGTATACCGTTTACTATCGGCGTGATGTTTACCCATATGGGTGCAAAGTACGTCAGGTCTCTGATTCTGCATTCATTGGGAAAAAGAGGACTCTTCGTGTCAAGTGATCTCTTGTAACCGTCAGCTTCTATCAGGTACGGACTTCCAACCTCGACCTTACCGAAGCTCAGCTTGACATCGCTGACATCAGGCATCAGGTCCACTATGCCTATCTCGTTTATTATGCTCTGGAGGCCGTTTTCAACGAAGTTGTCAAAGGAATCTATCTGGAACTTCACCCAGCCCCTTTCTTTCTCGATTGCTCTGAAAAGTGTAATGAAGTTCATACTTCTGCCTGCCTGTTTAATCCTTTTAGTCTCAGCCATACTACTTCACGACCAGTCTATAATAAACAGCTTTCCCAGCTGTTTTTGATTTCCTTGTTATTTTGATTACATCGCCGGGTTTTGCTCCGATTAGCTCTATGACCGGATCAGAAACGGATATCCTAGGCAACTGGTTCTCATTGATTTCAAATTTTTCAAAAACATCTTTCTTTTCCTTGTCTGAAAGAATCTCGTGATTTGGAACTAAATCATGCTGAATTATATCTACGATGCAACCACCTTCGAGCCTGGAAATCCCCAATAACAATGTAAATGGATGAATTAACTAATAAATAGAGCCCATATATTTAAAGCTTTCGGATTTCCGGCATATTTTCCCCGGTTTTGTCACCTATTTCACGGAAACGTCAATGGACTTCACGCCTTCTACATTCGATATGATGTCTTTCAGTGTCTTCACACCGTTATTCCTGCTGGGTATGTTTACCAGAACCTTCCACTCAGTCAGTTCTTCATTCATCCTTTTGCTTTCACTCAATATGACGTCGAATGAGTTCGCTGAAAGTGCATCTGCGACAGGCGCCATAGAGCTCAGCCCCACCATCCGTATCTTTAACTCGGCTGTATGGTCCTTGACTATGGGCGTCATGTTGAAATGCCCGTTGTCGCCATCAGGCATCACGATAATCTGAGTGCCTTCTTCTATGCTCATATTCGTCCTGATTTCAACCGGAATCAGAACCCTGCCCTTTGAATCAACTTTCACTATGTGCGGACTGTCCATAAATAATCACACGTCAATTCCAAATATATCGATTGGATATTATTAAAAGTTTGATATTTATCAGAAACCTGCCATTCAGGACTTCTGCAATGTTCTAACGGCATCTGACACCCGCACCAGAACAAGAAAATAGAATGGGCCCGGCAGGATTCCCAGCACCACTGAACCGCAGGGGATTGGTTATTCCCCTTCAGTTCCAAGCTCCTCCTGATTCCCCTTTCGGAACTCAGATACGCGAGAGCGTATTTTCCGGAGCGCGCTTTTCCGCGTTTACTGTGGAAAAGGGTGCCTTCGAACCCGCGACACCCAGGTTTATTCTGTCATCGGACCCTTAATAGGGACCTGAACACGCTTTTAATGACATTAAAAGCTTCACCTGAGGTGCTGCACAAGCAACACACTCGTCTGGTGCTTTAGCCGCCGAAGCCACAGGCTTCAGACTCTAGCCAGACTGAGCTACGGGCCCATTGAATGAATGGGTCTCTGTATTTTTAAATAAATTATGGTATAGAAGAAGAACCCGGACCCTGCCACATGGGGCACAAGAGGCAGGATCCGGGACCATTTATCGGAGGAATTTAATTTTCAACGGCCACCGCATCGTAGGCATCTTCTTTCTCCAGATGATGCGAACACAGGCAGACCGTGACATCCTTTATCGTGCAACGGAATTCGCTTTCTGAACCGCAGGCTATGCAACTCATGATAGAAGCTTTGTAAACTCCTTATAAAGACTTTTCCCGAGATGTTTCCGAGCTCTTACCCAAATCTGTTCCGACTTATTCCCATGTGATGTAAAGAAGCACGAGAAGGCCCACCATCTCGAAGAACTTGACAACCAGATGGAATGTCGTTATGGACGTTATCCCTTCTATGAGCAGTGAGTTGTAGAAGTACAGGCTCAGCGCATTCTCAATGAGGAACATCACAGCGAAGGACAGCATCCCCAAGGTCATCTTGGACTTGACAATCTTGTGGTTCTTGTAGTATATGTATATGAGTACGAGCGTCAGCAGCACGTTTATCCCGCTGAGTGCAAGCACAATCTGATCGAACATTATTTCTCACCTACCTTATTCTTTATTTCGTTAAATATATCTTTTACATTCTCGAACATCGCGGACGGGAAGTATATCGTTCCGTACTTCTTCTCCTCGGCAGTCAGAACCCTGTTCTCCTCAAGAACCCTTATATGGTGCTGGATAGTCTTGTAGTCCATCTTCAGTTCCTTGCTTATCTGGTGCATGTTGTAGGGCCTGCTCTCAAGAAGGTCGACAATCCTTATCCTCGTTGGGCCGCCCTTACTGGTGGCAAAGACGTACCACAAAATCCGCCCGAAATTACCGTTCATTACTTTATTTTTCAGTTGAGAGAATAAAAAAAGAAGCGCCCCTGAACCTTTTTGGACATGCAAACGCCCAAAAACCTTCACGAAAAATACGCAGGCCTGCACCGTTTCCGGCAGCTACCGCATGCTCAAAAGCTTGAGGAAAATAATAAAAGAAGCGCCCCGACCGGGAATTCCACCCCTCCGCACGGGTGCGGAAGTGATTTGAACCCGGGTCATGACCGTGACAGGGTCATATGCATAGCCTCGATATACAAAGTTGTATACCGATTAGGCCACTACACCATCGAGGCACTGTTCAATTATTTTACGCAAAACGACATTTAAAGCTTTCGCATAATACGGTGAAAACATAAGAATTGGCAGCGATCTGGGTTTCCCAGCCGAAGCAAGTAATGCCCAGACCGTAGGAGAGCTTGACTACCGTGTTCGAAATGGGAACGGGTAAACCTCTCCGCTTTGGCCGCCGAATATTATATTGTAGGTCTCATTTATAAAGGTGTTTCGGCCATGTGTTTCTATTGGTTCAAATGATAAAGGCTGTCATATTCGACTTCGATGGAACTCTTATCGATAACATGCATATGCATTACCAGTCATTCGTGAAGGCGATTGAAGGAAAGAAGAAGATTGATCCAACAGACCTTTACATGCTGGAGGGTGGGGATGTCTTTTCCATAACAAGCACTCTTGTATCTGATCTTAATCTCAATGACTACGAAATCCAGAAAATAATAGACAGGAAGCATGATATCTACAAAGAGCAGGTCAAAGACATGAAAATGAGGCCGGAGGCATTCCGGCTCATAAGGAAGCTACGGAAACTCAACTATAAGATAGGACTTGCTACGGGCAGCCCCAGAGAGGTTGTTGACATAAATGTTTCTCCTGAAGATTTCAGACTTTTTGACCACGTAACAACGAGCAATGAGACCAGGAAACCCAAGCCGGATCCCGAACCTTACCTGAAATGCGCAAAGGGTCTCGAGCTGAAGCCGGAAGAGTGCGTGGCGATAGACAACGCCCCTCTGGGGATTGAGTCAGCCAAGAGCGCCGGAATGATATGCATAGGACTTCTGAGCACTGTGACCAGAGAAGACATGAAAAGGGCTGATTTTATAATAGAGAGCCTCAAAGAGGCCGAGGATATAGTAAAGAAGTTGTAATTGGGGTGGAACCCAATTAGCGTCTTAAAATCTTTTGCTTATCATAGATGCTACAACACCGCCAGGTATTATCGACCCTGGTTTCGTGTTCATGATAACATCGTGATTCGGCAGTTTTCCATAGTTCTGGTCGAACCCGTCAGCGTAGCCGTCTTCCATCATTCTCTGCGCCAGATAACCGTTCGTGTTCTCTGCCCAGAACTCCGGGTTCCTGCACTGCCCATTGGGTGAGTATCCTTTATTGACAGGCGAGCCGGCCTTCTGCACCGGCGCACAGTCCGGGCTGTCTTCGAGCCACGGATCCCCGTTCTTCATTTCCGGGAATATTTGGTTTTGATCTTTCATTCATACTACCTCCATGCTTAAAACACCCGGCACCCCGGAGGAGACGGATTCGTAAATCCCGGAAAAGGAAGAAGAATCAGTTCGCACCCGGCAACAGCTGATGAAATCACAAAGACTTCACTAGCACGATGAGCAATGCTGGATGCATAACTCTTTATTGGGCCGTTACCTTTTTATATCGAACGCTTCTGCGTCTACCAGTGAGAATAAAATCCCGAGAGGGAGATTTCCACCCATCCGCATCGCGATGCGGAAGTGATTTGAACTCCCGACCTATCGGTCTCTCTCGAGCGACTGCGTCCAACAAACACACTCATAAGACCGTGCATATATCACGGTGTGCTCGTCTACAGCCGATCGCTCTAGCCGGACTGAGCTACCTCGGGATTGTAATAGAATATGATTGACAAACCTTAAAAAACTAATCTAAGCTGCTATATGCATTTCCTTCGTAGACACTTTCGACCTTTTGCGGCCACCGATTGCATATCTCATGTAAGCCTTCGGTATTTTCAGGTCCCCCTTCACAAGAGGTGTTACCCTGTAGTGTATTATCCTGTGGTCACCCGGCTCTATGACAGGAAGCGACCATACAAGTTCTGTCGTGTCTTCTTTATGCTTCACTGCAGGTTTTACAGTCTCGAACTCATCCTTCACCTTGAAAAGCGGAGAGACCTCGTCCCTTATGACCACGTTGGTTATCTTCTTCCCGGCATTCCTTATTTCAAGCACTGTGGTGTAGCTTCCATCCTTACCGGTCTCGACCTTCTTGTTGAAAGCCGGAACGTTCAGCCTGCTCCAGCCGAAGAACATGAACACGCCAATGAGCACTGCGATAAGAAGACCCTCGGCTATGAGAGGCCAGTACTGGACACGGTACACTATCTGCAGGGCTTCCTGCGGATTGAGTTTTGAGACAATCCACTCGCATTCACCCTCCTCGCAGCTTGACGGCTCTTTTGAGAATGTGACAAAACCGGTCGGTACATCGGCACTGACCCTGTATTCCTCCTCTATAACATTACCCTCGTTGGATACGCTTATCCTGAGTTCCTTGAATAATGAGCTGCTGGTTTCCTCTTCGGTCTTAACAATCCTGTGAACTGGCTCTATCCTGAACGATTTCTCAAAAGAGATGTCCGTATCTTTAACCGAGGCCTTTACGGTGTATGTATCCGCAAACAATGCTGCTGAAATGGGTATCTGATGGGTTACGTTCATCTTTCCTTCAATCATGAGAGCCCGCGTATAAGTGGCCATGGTCTTCCCTGAACTGCCTGCAAGCGAGAAGTCCACGGTTATCTCTTCTTCAACGTGCGAATCAAGCGCCATCCTTATGTTTATGTTGTCATCGTCCATTGTTATTTCACCATCAAGCCCCTCGACATTGTCAGCGCCAAGCACTATGAGCTTCACGGTCTTGATTACCTTCAGTTCCGGGCTTGCTTTTGACTGCACGACAATCTCATATTCATATGTTCCGGGAACATCGTTCGGGTAAAAGTCAATCGGTATCGTGATTGGGCCTTCAATGGGCAAGTCTATGTAGGAAGTGCCCATGTTTATCCAGTGTGACGGCTTACCGGAAACAAAAAGATACAGCCCGCCTTCCGTCTCGGGGCTGTACGCAGTCAGAATGAACTTTGCCATGGTTCCAGGCTCGACTTTTATCACATCCTGATATACTTCCATTGTCATGTCCTTCTGAGCAGCCGTGATACCGGCGGCTAAAAGAAACATTACGAACGTGACACCAATGAGCCTTTTCATATTATCATCACCTGTTAATAGTGGTTGTTTATTGAATCTTAAATTTATAAAATGAACCTATAAAATACAGTTACGCGGGACCGTAGTGTAGCTTGGCCTAGCATCGGGGCTTCGGGAGTCCCAGACCTGAGTTCAAATCTCAGCGGTCCCATCCCAGCGATATGCATTCAGCAGTTGGGGCCGTAGTGTAGCTTGGCCTATCACTCGAGGCTGGGGGCCTCGTAACCGGAGTTCGAATCTCCGCGGCCCCATTGAACCCTTTTAGAAAAAGCGCTCCGGGAAAAACGGAAGACGCATTCGGAAGCGTTCGCAGAAAATGCGGCAGGTTTTTGGATAGCAACCTTTTATAAGACGGCGGAAGCCTCTAAAAGGCTGCCATTCTATTTATTTTCCCTGTGATAACTATTACTATGCTCGGATGGATTCTGCTCATCATCGGTGTCATCGGTTTCAGCTATGCCGGCTGGAAGGATATCAAGACGACAGAATTTGAGGACTGGCTTCCTTACTCGATAATAATCGCAGCACTTGCCGTGAGGGGTGTATTCTCTTTCATTCTCAGCGACTTCACCATCATAACGAGTTCTGTGCTTTACGGGTTGCTTTTCCTGGGTTTTGGGTATATTCTGTACTTCCTGAAGCAGTGGGGCGACGGAGACGCCTGGCTTATGGGCGCCCTAGGATTTCTCTTCCCGGATGCATCAGGTTTCGTGCCGTTTATCACGAGCTTCATGCCATTCCCTGTTCTTATTGTATTCAACTTCTTCCTGGTCGCTCTGGTATATATCATCATTTACGCGATAGCTCTGGGGCTCAGAACACCGAAGGTCTACAGGACATTCATTAAGAATGTGCATAGGATGAAGCACGCAATAGGATATGTCTTCATAATCCTTGTCATTGCGTCAGCTGCGGTCTCTCTCTACCTTTCATATAACTTCCCGGTTCCGGTATACAGGCTTGCCGGTTTATTCACCATGCCTTTCGTGGCTGTTGCGATCCTCCTTTTCTTCCAGTACGCCAGGGCGGTTGAAGGGGACCTCTTCAAGCGGAAGATAAAGGCGAATGACCTCCGGGCAGGCGATGTCATCGTCTCAGACAAATGGCGCGGCCTTACAGAAGCCGAAGTGAAAAGGCTCAGGAAGAAAGGCGGAGAAGTTTGGATAAAGGAGGGCGTCAGGTTCGCGCCGGTGTTCGTGATAACCCTCATAGTCACGCTTTTTGTTGGGAGCCTGATGGCCATTATTATTCCCGTTTAGAACAGTATCACTTCTTTTCTTTCATTAAATCAGAAGGAATCTTTCTCGCCTTTTTAATCGTTTCATCAACACTCCTGCCCAATTCCTCATATTTCTCTTCCGGAAGCGGTTTCAGCCCTATATCTCTCATATCCCAGCCGAGTTCATCCTGCTCACTCTTAGGAAGATATTCGTCATATTTATCTATAATGTACAATGCCTTGTCCAGTTTTTCCTTCCTCCCCCCGTCGATTACGCTGTCTCCTGCCAATGTCATAACTGTGCATAAAATACCTGCGCATGCGGCGTATCTCCATTTCATGGGAACTAAATGTAGTGGAGAATTGAGTTTTTCGGCCTCTCCTATAAGATAATCAGTCAATTCTCTCTCAATCTTTATTGGTGCCGATTCAGTGCCCATGAACGCCTTCCCTGATGATGAACCCCCTAACTTTTTCAGCTCATTTTCCAGCTTTTCCTTTATTTCATCGTTTTTGAGCATACTCGGAACAACACCTATGCGTCTCTCTGAATATACAGGTGACATGTCAGCTTTTTCCTTATCCCCGATTATGAATACGATTTCCTTGTAATCTCTCTCTATTTTGATGCCAAATTCTCTATAGTGACCCTTCCCCGGATTTGTTGGTATTATAGTCAGCGTTGACTTGTACCCTTTCGGCATATTTTCACCTGAAAACTAATATTGTAGAATTGGATGTAAGTTTTTTAAGGATTGGCCTAACCAAAATAAAAGAGAAAACAAAACGATATAACAATAAATAAAAAAGCGAGCCTCAGCGTCTAAAAGACACTTACAGGCCCTTTATTCTGTCAACACCGGACTTTCTTACTACAGGCTTCTTAACCCTTGCCGGAAGCCAGGACGGCCTGTTGACAGGTGCATCGATTACCTTGACAGAACCCTTGAACTTGTGGATCGTGTATGTTCCATCCTTGTTTCTCCTGCCCCTCTCTCTGAGCTTTATGTCACCAAAGCCCCTTGCTGCGGCCTTCAGTGCTGCCTGTCGAGGAGATTTGCCGGTAAATACGTGCTTTGTTCCACCAACTTTCATTTCGTAGTATTTTTTTGCTGCCATAATTTTACCTCCTGATAGAAATTTTCAATAAAACTATGATTTCCTGGTTTATAAATGTTACGCTAGATGCTTATTTCGGATTGAAAAGTAACAAAAAACGGATGCATGAAAGACTATTTCAGTTAAAACCAGCATCAATAGGAGCTCTTATACCATTCAACCATGCGCTTTAGCTCCACCTTTAAATCCCCGGTTGGACTGTAACCAAGCTCCTTCACGGCTTTCCGTATGACGTAGTGCCGGTTGATGGTCAGGACGTCGAGATACTTCTTCATCCCCATGATTCCCGCGATAATATTGACAAGGAACACCGGCATCCTTCTGGGATTCTTTCCCAGCAGTTTCATCACAGTTTCGGCAAAGTCGGTAAAGGGAACGGCTTCTTCCTCGGCTATGTTATATATGCCATTCCCCTTTTCAACAGCATTCGCAAATGCCTGCACGGCGCTTGATATGTGCGTCACGTGGGTAAGGTTCCTGGTGTTGGGTATGGGAAACCCGCGTTCCATGAGTTTCAGGTTCTTCCACCAGTCCGGACTCCCTTTGCCATAAATCGGGGCCATTCTCAGTATGACATAGGGCACACCGGAATCCATTATGTACTTTTCAGCCCGCATCTTTGACTCACCGTATGGGGTCTTGGGCGTCAGTGGGTAATTCTCGTCGGCTTCGCCCTTTATCTCGCCATAGACAGAAACGCTGGAGGCGAATATGAATTTCTTCACATTCTTGCAGTGCTCAAGAAGGTTCCTGGTGCCTATCGCATTTATCCTGAAGAGCTCTTCCATAGGCTTGGTGTAGGATACCATGCCCGCAAGATGTATTACGGTGTCCACGCCACTAAGCGGGCTTATCAGGGTATGCGGTTTCGTTATATCCCCTATAGCAGGCTGGGCGCCCTTCGGGACTTTCTTTAACTCTTCCCTGTTAATGCAAAGCGCCCTGACTTTATAGCCCTTTCCAAGAAGCTTCTCGACAAGGGGCCTTCCCACAAAACCGGATGCACCAGTAACAAGAAGCATAGATAATTATTCACCGGGGTACATTTAAAAACCTGATGTCAATCTATTACAATGGACCGACAGGTGGGGCGATACGTCCGCAGGATAATGCCAGGCAAGAATAAAAACATAAGGAAGGGAAAAGTCGAAAAGTACATGGACTCTATCACTTCTTCCGGAAGAGGTGTGTTCATGGGGCTAATAGACCCGGACAAGCACACGCCACAAAAAGGCGCAAAGCTCGCGAAGCTGATGTACGAAGGCGGCGCTGACGTCATAATGCTTGGCGGCTCCATAGGTGCACAGGGAGACGCGCTTGACGAGATGGCCAGGCTCATAAAGGAGAAGGTTTCCATCCCGCTGCATGTTTTCCCCGGTAACATAGGCAACATAACGAAGCATGCCGATTCCACATACTTCATGAGCCTGCTGAATTCGAAGAATCCTTACTGGATATCAGGTGCCCAGGCGCTGGGCGCACCCATGGTGAAGAAGTACAGGATAGAAGCCATACCAACAGCCTATCTCGTGTTCGAGCCGGGTCAGACGGTCGGATACGTGGGAGAGGCCAAGCTGCTTCCCAGAGATAAGGCTGATGTTCCTGTGGCATACGCCATGGCTGCACAGTATATGGGAATGCGTTTTGCCATTCTGGAATCAGGCTCTGGCGCACCGTCACCAATTCCACTCGATATAGTTTCTGCTATCAGGAAGAGTACCAATATCAACATCGTCATAGCCGGGGGGATCAAGACCCCGCAGGACGCCAGCGACCTCATGAAGGCAGGCGCCAACTGCATTCACATAGGAACGAAGATAGAGGATCACGACAAACCACTGGAACAGGTGAAGAAGTTCGCAAAGGCAATACACGCAAAAGTGAAATGAAATCAGCCGGTTGAATTCTTATGAAGCTCAAGGGCATGCTCAGTAAAGAAAGGGAACCCGTGTTTTTTCTTTACGGCGGAAAAGGCGGTGTCGGTAAAACATCCATGGCAGCCGCGGCTGCGGTTGATATGGCAAAGAAAGGCAAAAAAGTGCTGATCATTTCCACGGACCCTGCACATTCACTGTCAGATTCCTTTGAAGCCAAGATAGGCGGTGATGTCATTAAGCTGGAAAAGAACCTGTTCGCCGTGGAGATAGACCCGCAGAAGTCCATGGGTGAATACAAGAAGAAGATCATGCCCAAGGTCGACAGCATGGAATCGCTTAAAGGCCTGGGACTCGGGGATGCGTTCGACATGGTAGGCATGACACCGGGCATAGACGAGATGGCTGCCATGGACAAGTTCATGCAGTACATGCAGTCAAAGGAGTACGATGTCATCATATTCGACACTGCGCCCACAGGCCACACCCTGAGGTTCCTCTCCCTGCCTGAGCTCATGGATTCATGGGTAGGCAAGATGATAATGATACGCATGCGCTTCTCGGGCATGATAGGCGCAGTGAAGAAGCTGCTCCCCTTCACCAAGGATGAGCCTGACAGCGACATGGGACTTGAGCAGCTGCAGTCAATGAAGAAGAGGATGGAGGAAGCCCGGAAGACACTCTCAGACCCGGAAAAGACCAGATACAACCTCGTCATGATACCCGAGGAGATGAGCATACTGGAATCCGAAAGGACACTCCCAGTTCTCAGGCAGTACGGCATTCATGTAGACAGCGTCATAGTCAACCAGATAATACCCGAGAACAGCAGATGCGACTTCTGCGCAGAGAAAAGGAAACAGCAGTTGGAGCGCCTCAAGTCTGTGAAAAAGAAGTTTGGAAAGTGCGCAATAAAGCAGATACTCTTGTCCAAGGAAGAGGTCAAGGGCATGAAGATGCTGGAGAAGATTGGAAGAGAACTGGACAGAAAGCAATAAATACTTCTGGTGACTATATAATTTCAACGAACAGTATCCTTTCTATTCGTTAGGTCTAGTGGACGCAAGGCATAGCTCCTAGGGCTTGCTTCTCGTCCGGTATCTCCCCAGCCGCAGAAAAGAGGATTTATTGGACAGAAGCTAAAGACACTACAGTAACTGAACGTTAGGATTAGCCCCTTACGACCAAATGCATTATTCTTATACTGAAGGTTTACGGGTCATCTTTTTTTAGAAGAAAAGAATCATCCCCAAAATCAGTACCACATATTCAGGGTAATGTGCATTGGGGACCTGCAGACTACTGTATCATCTGCCAAAAACACCCGCTTAGCCAAAAACATCAGGTGTGATTGCATAGTCTGCACTTATCTTATAATTCGTTGTAGGATTTTATATATGTTTTGGTGGGACCCGCAGTTGAGTATGCCTTACGTAAACCTTTTATTCTCTGAAAAAAACATTAGGTATGGTCAAAGCAGTCCTTTTCGACCTTGACAATACGCTACTGGATTTTGTGAAAATGAAGAACATGAGCGTTGAGGCCGCCATTGCCGCCATGATAGACGCCGGCCTTCCCATGAAAAAGGAAAAGGCATTGAAAGTTCTGTGGGACCTCTATGACGATTATGGCATAGAGTATGGAAACATAATGCAGAAATTTCTTGAGGAAGTGCTCGGGAAGATAGACTGGAAGATACTGGCCAGGGGCATCATTGCATACAGGCGCGTAAAATCCGGTTTCCTCGAGCCGTATCCGCATGTCATCCCGACTCTCATAAAACTCAAGGAAAACGGTTATAAACTCGCAGTGGTGAGTGACGCCCCGAGAATGAGGGCATGGCTTCGCCTGGCTGCCATGAAGATTACTGATTTCTTCGATGTCGTGATAACCATGGACGATGCTGAGGGAAAGCTGAAGCCGGACCCGCTTCCGTACGAGATGGCACTGAAAAAACTGAAACTGAAGCCCGATGAATGCGTATTCGTGGGAGACAACACCAACAGGGACGTGACAGGCGCCAAGAACCTTGGAATGAAGACCGTGCTGGCAAAGTATGGAGAATGGTCCAAACCCAGTAAAATGTCAAGGAAACCCGATTACGAAATTACGGACATAAGCCAGCTGATAAACGTTCTGGAAATGATAAAATGATAGAGATGATCCTGGTCATAACGCTGGTTTTTTTCACAGCTTTCGCTATTCTCCTGAGGTCACATCTGAAGCTGAGAGTGAAACTCATGGAGACATTATCAAGAAAACAGAGCCTCAGCACAAAATACGGGAAGATGACAGAGCAGTTCATGCCGTTCCTCAGTATATACCCGTACAACGAAAGCAACTTCAGGTTCCTCGGGTCTCCCGTAGACGGTGTCCAGTTCAATGATGACGGTATCGTGTTCGTTGAATTCAAGACCGCAGGATCAAGGCTCAGCCCGAACCAGAAACATATCAAAAACCTGATTGATGAAAAGAAGGTCGGATTTGAGGAGATAAGGATAGAGAATCCGGATTAATCCACTGTTATCGAATCGTCGTCTTTCTTCTCGTCTTTCTGCTGTTCAGCCATCTGCATCTGCTGGAGTTCCATGCCGATATTGTTCATGGAGCCAGCTATATGCTCTATCTCTGTCTTGAGCTTCTTACCGACATCCTCGACTTCAATTTTCTTATTTTTTATGATGTTCATGGCCTCGGAAAGCGTTCTTTCCGCTGTAAAGCCCGCTCCTATTTCAACCATGAATTTCTTCTTGTCCGAGAGAATGCCATGACCATAACAGCCCCCGCCGAGCGGAAGAAGCATCTCGCTGCCTTCCTTTGAATCATTCACTTCCTTCAGCGTGTTTTCTGCAGCCTCGAGTTCTGCCATCCTTGCTTCGAGTGCATCACTTTGATTGCTCAATTCCTGCAGCTGGGCCTGCATAATCTGATACATCATAGCCTTTTCCTGCGCCGCTTTCTGCTTTTCGTCTGTCACATTACCACCAGAATAGTATGGATTGTCCCTTAATATATTTATTCACAACATTGACAGGTGCGATGTGATTCTGTCAATCTCGTCCTCATCACACGGCCCTATCCCCAGCACAGTCACGGTGCCTGGTTCTACCTCAGTCTTTCCAGCATCCTTTATGAGAGCATTCGGGACTCTGGCCTTGCTGGCGGCCTTCTGAAGCGTAATCAGTTCCCTAAGACCGTCTACCTTCAGGACCACCTTCTTGGACCCCCACGCTTCCCATTCAATCTGGTCCTCGCTTGAGGACTTCTTATACGATTCCAGAGATGCGTGGGCAACCTGTGCAGCAATCTTGCCTTTGCTGAGCTTCAGATCGCTTCTCACTACCATGACCTGCTTCCACATAGCAACTCTTTTTGACAGTAGAGCTTAAAAATGCATCGATATACTCACGTCAAGAGAGAATTAAAAGTAAAGAAATAGCTAAGATGAACTTAATGGAATGGTTATTCAGTCGTGACTTAGGATACTGTTCCTGTGAGAGTACCAGTTTCTACAAAGCCATCCAATCCTGTGTCGATGTTGTCGTATGTTATTGTCACAGTGGCGGTATATGACCCTGCTGTTACACCAGCGCAGTCACCAATAAGGTTCAAAGACCCACCTATTGCGGTGATGCTGCCTGGAATTCCAATGGTGCAAGAACTTCCTACACCACTGACTGTTACACCAGTCACGTTAATCCTTGAAGGCAGGTTGTTTTGCAAATTTAATTGGAAGTTGTTAGTTGCGTTAGTGGTTGCCAACCAAGCCCCGGATGCTGGTGCGCCGATGTTTGTGAATCCGGTTGCCCTGCTGCCTGTCCATGTTGCCGGATTGAATACGCCGAGGGCGTACAGTGCCGCTGCCACGATGATTACGATCAGGATTGCCCATCCGTAAGTCATCAAGTATTCCATTGCTGCTTGTGCTTTCCTCTTCATATATTATCACTTATATACTTGATTGAAGTTCCTTATAAAGGTTAATCTTGGTGGCGGTCTTGGAAGAACGACTCTACATATCGGCTATCTCGGGCCTTCTTTTGAACTTCGCAAAAGGCTCCTTTATGAATTCCGGTACCTTCTTCCTGAGCATTATGTTGACGTAGAGATGCGGTTTTACGCGTATCTTCTTCCTGCAGTTGCCCCTGAATTCAAGCTCCATCCACTCGATGGAACCGAACGTGACATCATTTTTCAGCCTGAACGTAACCCCAGTGCCCGATGTCTTCTTGGGCTCGACGTCAAGTATGGAGACTGATGTCGGTAAGGATATCCTCCTCCCGTTCTTCAGCTTTAACGTGAGAGAGATGCCTCCTATGGAAATCGGTGAGTAGCTGTCGTTCACAACATCATATTCTATCAGGATGTTCCGTATCTTGCCTATGTCCGTCAGCTTGTCTTTTACGCCGTAGAGGTTGATAGCCCTTATCCTGTCGGAATAAAGCTGGCACTTCCTTATCCTGACAAACTCTATCATGGGAACGTACTGCCTTATCATCCTTCTTTGTAACTTGAGCTGCGCATAGATTACGACTATGAGCACAAGCAGAAGCACTGCAACCAGCGTGTTAAGCATGCTCTCGCCGCCATGCCCCAGCAGCATGACGACAGCGATCCCTATTATGGCCCCGAACAGGATAGTCTCCGTGTGCCCTGAAAGTATCTTCAGATTGAAGTGTGCATCCTCAGCCAGATATCTAGAATGCCTCAGGAATTTTCCGCATTTATGACTTACGAAGTATAGAACGAGCTTCCTGCTTGGCAGCCCGTGTGCATGGATTCTCACACTATCAGAGAACCTGACGAACGCATGCTTTATTCTGTCCTTCAGCTGGCGCTTAGGCCTGAACGGTATAAGCATATTATACTATTGTTCCCATGTATTAATTATGCAGGTCGTCTATTCCCCTGAATGCCTGAAATACGGCACTCCGGGACATCCGGAATGCCCCGAGAGAGTGACGGCTATATACAATGAGCTGAAGTCTGCGGGATACAGTTTCACCGAGCCCGTGCCTGCGAAAAAAGAAGACATACTTCTCGTTCATTCGGAAGAACACTACAACACGGTCGAGAAGGCAGACTATCCCTGCATAGAGACGCCGCCCATAGACATAAAATACCCGCTTCTCTCAGCAGGCGCGACCATAAAGGCATCGGAGATTCTCGGTTTTGCGCTCACCAGGCCCCCGGGGCATCATGCAGGCAGGGACGTGCTTGAGGGTTTCTGCTACTTCAACAACATTGCGATAGCAGTGAAGAAACTTGGAAAGAAGACCGCCATACTCGATCTGGATGTACACCACGGAAACGGCACCGAGTCTATATTCAGGGGACAGGGAAATGTCATATACGTTTCTCTCCATCAGACGCCGCTGTATCCTATGACCGGCTTCAAGTCAGATGGGAACTGCTACAACTATCCGCTCTTTCCGGACACCAGCGAAAAGGACTACATAAAGACGCTTGAAAAAGCGTTGCAGGTTGTCGATTCTTCCAATCCGGAAATCCTCGCCGTATCCATGGGATTCGATACGTTTATCGGGGATCCGCTCTCCGGCCAGAAACTCACGGAGAAAGGTTATGAAAATATTGGCAGGATGATAAAGGAACTTAACATACCGGCATTCATGACTCTGGAAGGCGGTTATGCAGTCGAAAAGATAGGAAAGCTCTGCAGGAGCTTTCTGGGCAGCTTCTAATCCTTCTTCAGCAGGAACGTATCCGTTCCCTTCACGTACTCAAGGAACTTACAGGACTTCAGTATGCCGTGGGCGTCCTTCTCGTGGAAGCCGAACTCCTTGACTGCGGCCTTCTCGGAAATCACAATCCTTCCAGACATCATGTCACCGAGCTTCTTCAGCTTTTCCCTGAAGTTGCACGGTTCCTTCTTCTGGTTGAACCATTCCGAAAAGCCCACGGTTACCGCATCCTTGATGTTGAAGTTGAGGTGACCCTTCTTGGGCTCAGCGAGGAAAAGCGAGAAGCTGCTGTCAGAGAACCTGTTGACAAAATGCGCCAGCTCCATCTTCGCGCCGTCGGTAACGAGTACGAACAGCTTGTATCCATTGAGCTTCCGTGCGGCTTTGTGAAGGTAAGCATTCAGGGAATTCTCATCGAATTCCCCGCGCGCATCGTACGGTGACACTATGACAGTGAGCTTTGTCCGCTTCCAGAACCATTTCTTGGTATAAACTTCTATGATGTAGTCGCCTTCTTTCTTCACTGACCTGAACCTGGCATTATGGATGTAATGAGTGGGTGTCCAGTCCACAGGACCGCTATGCTCCATATTCTTCCTGAGCCATATGGAATATTCGGACGCATAGTACTGCAGCTTTGATTTCCTGCTTTCCTCATGCTCGTCCAGCACTTCGCTCAGGTCGACCTTGATGTCCGGCTCATCATCACCGAATATCTCCTTCTTCCTCGGGCTCTTTTCACCCTCGTCGACCACATCCTTAACATGATTCCTGCAGAACCTGTACTTGTTGACATCCCAGCAGTTACGGCATATGAGATTATCACAGCCCTCCCAAAGGCATTTGCCTGCCCAGTCCGTGCGCGAGCTTATCTTCTTGCCGCACCTTGAACAGAATTCCATCTTCTTCTCTGAAAGTATATCATCAAGTTTCTCCTTGGCTTCCCGTTCCCTTTCTGATATGTCGATTTCCAGCTCCTTCCTCGCAATTTCGAGTTCTGATTCTACGCGGTTCTTGTCAGAATCCTTTCCCATTTCAACCTCCGAGGGCATGCCTTCTTTTCTTGAATATAGTCAGAAGGTCCATTATGTATTTCTTGATTTGCAACGATTTACCGGGCACTGATGAGGCGCCCCTTCCATTGAGAACACTGTCCTGCATGCTTTCCATTATACCGGTCAGCCTGCTGGCATTATTAATCATAGTCGTGTCGAATTTTATGAGCCTCATGTAATCCTTGTAGACAGCCACCTCACTCCAGTTCATCTTAAGTCCCAGTTCAAGAAGGAATATGTCTAGCCATTGCATGACCTCGTCCAGCGGGCCGGCGCTCTTCATGTCCTGGTCGAGATAAGCCGCTTCGATTATGGGAAAAAGGAAGTCTCTTGACTTGTTTATCTCATCCGCAATAAGCTGCCTTAGCCGCTCGTCGGTCTTTTCTGTGTGCTTGGGATCCTTGTAGCTGTAACCGTTAATCAGCTTCTCCATAGCATTGAACTCTTTCTTCACATTGTCTTTTGCCTTCACCCATTCACTCATATCATCACCCTGTTATACTTTTCTCCCTTTCTTCCAGCAGCGATATTATTTCTTCGCTGTATGTCTTAATCTTATCCAGATTTTTAATAAAGTACTTTTCCCTCCCCCTGTCGAAAAGCATCTTGTTGAGCATGCGCGCATCCTTGCTCATATCCTTAACCATGAGCACGAGTTCTCTGTCACGCCTGATGAGGTTGCTCAGATTCTTCTCTGCTCTGCTTACACACTTTTTACAGATGTCATCGCTGTCCTTTTGACTGCATATATTGCTGTTCTCTGCCCTCTTCACGAGGGATGTGACATCATCCCATACATCTTCTGCGGCTTCGCTTAGCTTGTCCTTTTCTATTTCATAGCTTGCCTGCACGACGTGGAACAGGTCATCCTTTATCGTCTTCAGCACAGAAATGAGATACGCTCTTATCTTCCTGTCAGTTTCCCTGATGTTCTTCATGTTGGAGTAGCCGTATTCCGGAACGAGGCTTTCCATCCTTTCCATAATGTCAAAAAAGCTTTCATCCATGCTCTCACTTCTTTTTCCTGTCCATCTTCACTTCAAGCCTGGTCTTCTCCTTTTCGATATCCCCCACCATGCTACTGAATGTCTGCTTGTCTATCTTCCTCTGGAAGTATTTCTTCTCGGCAGCATCGACCAGCTTCTGCAGCCCGTCGTACCTTTCCTCAAGGTCAGCGCCGGTCTCACCCGGAATCACATCTTTCAGTGATTCCAGGCCGAGGTTTTTCCTTTCACCGTCCCTGAGAATCTTCTGCTTGTCCTTTATCTCCTTCAGCTTCAGGGCTTCTGTGGCGTCTTTCATGTCCTGCTGTGTCTCTTCCTCCTCTATTCCCATTTCTGTCTCGCGCTTTATCCTTTCCCTTTCCATCTCGTCCAGTACCTGTTCCCTGGTCTCGGCGGTTCCTTTTATCTCCTCAACTTCCCTTTCATGCACGGCCTTCCTTGTATCCTCCTCTTCGGCGATGTGCTCTTTCTCGGTCTCCTCTTTCATATCACCGCGCCTTTTCAGGTATTCCTCATAGTCTTCGGGAAGGATAAAGACCACAGAAAATGAAAGAAGCTCAAGCCCGAAAACCTCAAACTTCTTCCTGGCCTCGACCTCGACAGACACCCGGATTTCTTTTTCCACGGTTCTGTCATCCTGGAGGTCGTCTATTTTCTTCTTCTTCACGATTGGTGTCAGCGAAGATGAAACTATCTCTTTCCTGAGTTCCGTCCATATGTCCTCTATACTGAGTACATCCCGTCTTCCAAGCAGCAGCTTCCTGATCTTTTCGGGTTCAGATATGATGAACTTCATCTCTATGTCTGCATTTATCTTCTTGTCGTCATTCGTCCACAGCCCCCCCACATCCCTGCGGATGGATTTGGGCGATTTGTCAATGAATACCACGCTCCTTCCGGTGCCTGAGAACATGCCTGACACTTTGTGCTCCCCTTTTTCGAAAGAATGCACAGCACTGCCTTCCTTCTCAAGTATGGCGGCCTCTCCATCGGAAAGATGTATTTTCTTGCTGAATAATCCGCCAATCTGTGATATGCTCATTCTCTGCGCCACTGTGGCTTCAGACCTTTCCCACTTCTTTGCCATGTTTATCATTTTACCATGAAACTTAAAAATCTCAGGTTTTCGTCCGCTGCACGACAGAATCCTTGAATTTCACTTCTTTTTTCGTGGTTTCTCCCTCTTCCCCGGTTCCTATCCTCGACCTCTGTACCACTGAATCTATGATGTTTATGACCTTCTTTATCTCAACCTTCTCGACTTCGTGGGCATCTGTCTCCAATACTATTGTGTGCCTTATTATATCTGATATTCTCTCGAGATTCTGGGCAAGGCCGCTCTTGGTTTCAGAATATAGTTTCAGTACAAGATGCACAAAGTCATCATCCTTCTTTATCACGACCGTGAGCATGTTGTGGCCGCCTTCAAGCCGGAATGAGAAAAGGAGCATGACCTCATCCTTGAACTTGTGCTCTGCCACGAGTGCCATGTCCCTGCAGTTCTCCATGATGTGCTTAAGGACGACACCGCCTTTCATGCCCCTGAATGTATATCCCTTCTGCATGTGAAACAACTTCTTCTCAAGCTCAGTATACAGCTTCTCGCTTATCGGGTATGCTGCTATGCTGCTGTCCAGTCGGGTTTTTTGCGCCTTGAATTCCTCAGTCCCCTCAAAGGCCTTCTTTAGCGGACGCTCAGCGTCCATAACATTCGCAATCACCGGGGGTATGGCTTCCTCATACATTACATCCTTCTCATCATGCATGGTGAAGGTTCCACCGGCAATCCTGTGCCTGCCGGGAATGTCTATTTTCATGCTCCAGGCCGCGCCGTATTCCTCTCCGGGCGAAAGCTTCCCGAATTCCTTCGGGTTCTGATGAGGTGCGGTTATGTTCTCCGCAAAATCCACGTCTACCTTGAGATCATAGAGCGGGCTGGAAGAGAGGTTCTTAACGAGTATCACGAGCTTGCTTATCTTGCTGATTACAGGGTCCGGGTGTATGTGAGAAGTTATCTGCACCCTCGGCCTTACGGTGACAGATATCGGCTCGATCTTAAAATCAAGCGTTTCCGCTTTCTCGTTCTCCCATGTTATGAAGTTGTAAGGTGACTTAAGCATGCCGATCTTGCCAGTGGTTTCATATGAGAATATCCGGACTTCCCCGGGCTTGAGCTTCTCTATCTCATGCGTCAGTCTGGCGTCCCTGTCTCCTATGACTATGTTATTAAGCATATCCTTGCTGTGGTTCTCCACAACAACCTCGAACCTAACCGGTTCTCCTTCAACAACAGTACCCTTTTCAGCATACTGGTCTACACGGGGATGTGATATGGCATGCTTCAGCCTGTATACCTCATTCTTCAGGTCGTCGTCATGCTCTATCCGGCAGGCCTTGTCATAGAATTTTATGGATTCATCTGACCGTCCGTCCTCCCGGCTGGCCATGGCCGCAGTCTTGTAGCACCACTGTGCTGCGTAAATACTCTTGGATTCCATGAACTTATCGGCGCCTTTCAGTGCATAATTTATGGTGTTCTTGTGGTCACCTTTACCCCTCGCTGCCAGTGCCGCAGACCTGTAAGACCATCCGGCATTGAATGTCTTACCCTCCCTTTCGCCGTACTCCGCGGCAAGAAGCGCATAATTCATGCCGTCATCCCATTCTTTTGCCCTTCTAGCCAGAACAGAAAGTCTCTGATACAGCATGGCTGCGTCGGAAAGGTCGCCTTTCTTGGCGTCTGATTCAGCCTTTTTCAGCAGCTTCACCGACATTTTCTCATAGTCCTTCTTCTCTATGGAAACATCTCCCTCTTTTTTCAGCTGCCTGTTAAAAAGTGACATATTAAATAAAGAGCAGTAAAAATTATATATTATGTTTACATGTTAATTGTGATTTAATATGGCAAAATATGAATGTCTCAAGTGCGGCTGGGTAGGGAAACCCATAATAATGGAGCCTGTCACGAAGGTCTGTCCCAAGTGCGGCGCAGTTCAGCTTGAGAAAATCAAGAAATAGTTCAGATTTTCTTTATCTTACCGGGAGTGGGCTCGTAGCATACACCCTCGCCAAGCAGTTCGTTTATCACACTTTCGAGTGTTTCTTCGGGTGCACCGGCCTGATGCACGAGGTCGCTGTACTTTATGCCGTCCTGGCTGCCCTCTATGACCGTGAGCACTTTCTTCCTCAGGTCAGTGTCTTCATCTGACTGCGGAAGCGCCTGAGGCTTTTGGACCGAATCGGGCGCAGAAGACACCTTTTTCAGTTTTGCCAGCACCTCGAGTCTCATAAGGACTTCCTCATCCGGAGTTATCTTCCTTATAATTTCAGGTACAACATATATCTCACCCTCATACTCCCTGATCTTTCCTATCAGCCTGACAAGGTCACCAACATTAGTGTCTCCAAGGAGCGTTATCTCCCTCCACAGCTTTGCCCTCATGGTCGCGGTGCAGTCATCGATTGTCACAGAACTGAAGTTGCCGTCTTCAGAAACGAACTTCCCGACAATCGTGCCTGCTATCATGGCTCTTGATATGTTCTCCTTTGATGGTGTAACAACATAACTGGGTTCCATTCCCTCTTTCTTGACCCATTCGCCGCTCACGATGTCAACTATCCTGGATTTCATGGCGGTCTGTCTTTGCATAGGCATACACTAGAATATGCATTCAGTATTTATAGAATTTTCGGTCAGGCGTGCAGTTCGATGATGTCTTTGTCTTTCATCCTGTGGTCAGGTCCAACTTTCTGTTCATCGAATTTTGCCGAAGGCCCCCAGATGCGCGCGTGCTTCAGATACTTCTCCTGACCCCTCAGTATCTTCTTGGCGACATCCATCACTGTGCACCCGGTCTTCATTATAAGAGGCTCTTCCATGTCGGGCTCGTGACCGATGCGCTTCATGTACAGCCTTATGAGGCCGAGCTTCTTCCATATGGCTTTCCTGAGGTCGTCAAGATTCTCGTTCTTCTCCGCCGAGATTTTGATGACTTCCCCCCAGACGTTGCTGAAGTCCATTATCCTGTCTATCTTGTTCAGGACTGTTATGGACGGCACGTAAACCCTGTTCTTCATCATCGCGTCTATAAGCTGCTCCTCGTTGATGTTCTCGCGTATAAGGACATCGGCGTTGTGCATCTTGAACTCGGAGAGTATCGATTTTACCGATTCTTTCGTAAGCTTTGGCCTCTTCACGGCTATGTTTATCTGCAGGCCGCCAGTGTCCTTCTTAACGATTTTGATATCGGGCGGCTGCTGGTTCGGCCTGAATCCGGCGTTGTACAACTCTTTTTCGATAGTCTCCAACTGCTTCATGTCATCAAGAAGAAATATGATGAGGTCTGCAATCCTCACTGCCGACAGGACCTGCCTGCCTTTTCCAAGGCCCTTGGCCGCATCGGAAATCAGTCCCGGTATGTCCAGTATCTGGATTTTAGCGCCGTTGTATTCAAGCATCCCTGGTATTACATCAAGCGTCGTGAAGTCGTAGTGCCCTATCTTCGATTCGGCATTCGTGAGCTTGTTGAGAAGCGTTGATTTCCCTACGGAAGGGAACCCAACAAGAAGCACAGTCGCATCCCCGGACTTCTTCACGCCGAATCCCGGGCCGTAACTGGCGCCTGAACCCTTTGAAACTTCATCGCGCAGCGTGGCAAGCTTGGCTTTCAGCTTCCCGATGTGAGCCTGCGTGTGCTTGTTGTATTTGGTCTTGGCGAGCTCCTCCTCTATCTTCTGGATGTCATCTTCGCGTGTCATAAGGAATCAATAGGGCTCTTTATCTTTTTTATGCTTTGCGTCGATACGTGCGTGTATATCTGCGTGGTCTTTATGTCTGAATGACCAAGAAGCTTCTGTATAATCCTCAGGTCAGTCCCTCCTTCAAGAAGATGTGTAGCAAAGCTGTGCCTCAGCGTGTGAGGAGAGATGTCTTTCTTGATTCCTGCCTTTTCTGATGATTTCTTGACTATCTTCTGTATGGTGGCTGTAGAAAGCCTGCCACCTCTCGATGAAGGAAAGAATGATTCAGAATCGTTCAGCTTCGAATAAGCTGAAAGCTCATCCAGCATGGATTCGGGAATCTTGACGAAGCGATCTTTCCTCCCCTTGGAAAGCCTTATGTGTATCAGCCCCTCACCGAAATCGAAGTTAGACTTCTTCAGGTTCACCACCTCGGAAACCCTCAGGCCGCAGCCGTAAAGTAGCCTGAGTATGAGCCTGTGCTTGACATTGGCAGTGGAATCTATGAGCATCTTCACCTCTTCCGCCGTCAGCACCACGGGAATCTTATTGTTTCTCTTCGGGTACGGGATGTAAAGCTTCTTTCCGAGGACCTTCCCGAAGAAGAACTTGAGAGCGCTTATGCTTGACGAGACAGTCGACGGGTCCTTTTGCGCCAGTCTCTCCTGAACGTAATCCTTCACGGTATCCTGCGTTATTTCCCTCCCATTGCGCCATCCCAGAAAATCCCCGACGAAATGCGTGTATGACTTCACGGTCTTCCTTGATAAGTTCCGAATCTCAAGCTCGCGCCTGAGCTTCAGAAGGTAATCCTCAGCAGAAGGTGATTCGCCAATCATGCTACCACAAAGAGTTCTTTATCGTTGTGTTTAAAAAGTCACGTTAAACTACCACAAAGACATCATATCAAGA
>CAYUBD010000011.1:0-26433 GCA_964442905.1 uncultured archaeon
GTCAGCGCATACAAGTCCGAAATAACGTACCAGATGAGCACGACTTACCGCGAGAAGGGGAAATACCAGATTGACAGCGACGAGGAAGAGTTCTGACTACCTGTGCGCGAAATAGACCGTGACGCTGTTGCCTTTCACAGAATCAATCTGACCGAAACCTATGCGCTCCATCTGTATCAGAGTGCCTGTCTTGAGCTTATTGAGGTTGATCTCACCCAAACACTTCTTGGGGCCTTCCGGAGTCATCAGGCTGACGCTAACGTGTGGATTCGATACCCACTGTATCTTTGGCATGTTCTGCACGATTGCATTGTCAGTGTACTGCGCAGTCCTGTCGAGCTTGACGTTTCCCAGACCTTTGAGCCTCACGGTCCTGCCTTTCAGGTGCCTGAAATCATGTCCGGAAATGTAGACCTCCTGGAGGTCCACCGGAAGTCCTTTATTGCCGCGTTTCGGGAAGTCCGGATGCAGCACTTCACGGGCTTCCCTGATTACGGGCGCGCCCTTTATTGCAATCTTTGCGGGCTCTGTCACGACCATGAACCTGTTTGAAAGCGGATCGATAATCTTCCGATTGATGCCTTCTATGTTCTCCCACCCTATGCGGATGTCGTTCTTGGTCATGCCGACGTCTTCCGCGAACTTCCTGAGCGCCTCGGGCTGGAACCCGCGCCTCAGCAGAGCCCTCACAGTCGGCAGCCTCGGGTCGTCCCACCCGTCAACTTTTCCTTCTTCGATCCACTCCTTCATGTCGCGCGTGTGTATCTTCGTGCCCGGGAGATATACCATACCGAAGTTCACGACAGCGGGCTCTTTCCAGCCGAACGCATCATAGAAAAGCTTCTGCACTGAAGTGTTGTGCTCGTGCTCTTTGCCCCTGAAGACATGCGTAATGCCGAGGTGATGGTCTTCCAGCGCACAGGCGAAGTTGTAAAGAGGCCAGACCTTGTACTTGGTTCCTGTTAACGGGTGCCTGCCCGCTGCAACCCTGAGCATGGGCGGGTCCCTCATGGCAGGATTTGGATGTGTCATGGATGTCTTCATACGGACAATTGCTTCGCCTTCCCTGTATTTTCCCGCGAGCATGTCCTTCCACATTCCCGGGCCATTGACTTTCCTGCACTTGCAGTCACGCTTGGCAATCTTGGCCTTCCTGAATTCCTCAGCAGGGCAACGGCATACGTAGGCCTTTCCTTTTTTGATAAGCTCCTCTGCATGACTGTAGTACATCTCCATGCTGTCGGATTCCTTGACCATCTTGTCCCATTTGACGCCTGTAGAAAGGAGGTCCTCCATCACCATGCCGTAGAAATCCCTGTGGATGTTCTTGACGTCAGTATCCTCTATCCGGAGTATGAACTTGCCGTCGTACTTCTTCGCGTACATGGAAGGCAGCATCGCCGCCCTGAGAAGCTGCCCCAGGTTTAACGGACCGGTCGGAGACGGCGCGAACCGCGTGACGAACTTCCCCATTACAACGCCGGGTATATCAGGGAGCCCCTCCTTCACCTTTTCCTCTTTTTTCAGCATCTTCGGGCTCTTGCCTTTCAGCATCCGCTTCTGCTCGTCCAGGCTCATGGCATTGACATCATTTACGGCTGACACTATCTCTTTTCGAACTTCCCCGGCCTTCTGCCTGAGGTCAGGATTAGCGCCCAGTATCTTCCCCAGAACGGCGCCCGGATTGGCCTTCCCGCTGTAGAAGACTGCATTCTGGAGCACATACCCGAGAACTAAATCCTTCAGAGGACTCATACAGTCTAATTGTCCTGACGATTATAAAATCATTTGTTCTTTCCAAGGCGCTTTATCTTCACTTCTATCTCAGTGATGGTCTTTTCGTAGTCTTCCACCATGCGCCTGTAGGAAGCGTCGTCTATCTTCTTCCTGTAGTATTTGCCCTTGAGCGCATTCTCGACTTCCTCAAGTTCTTCTTTCCTCTCTTTCAGTGTGCTTATGGTGTCCTTCTTCAGGAGCGATATCTCCCTGAAGACTATTATGAATGTGGCGCTCAGCCCGACGTACAGTATTATGTACGCGGTCGTGACCAGGGTACCTATTACCGGAGAGTAGAAGAATGCTATTATGAACACGATTCCGGAAATCACGAAGAAAACCGACCATATCAGCATGGCTCTTTCCTGCTGGTTCATGCTTTATTCTTGTTTCATCGGTTAAAATATATTTACATGAAACAAACTAGTAATAATGAAACTTTACATAAAGCCTGAGCACTTCCAGATTGTACATTACTATTTCTTCTCACTCGGGATGTTCAGCCTTACAATAGCTTTCATGTTTCCGTTAGAAAGCGTGTTCTCCTTCATGTTCATGTCTTTCTATGCCGTACACTCGGCAATAGCCTGGTACATGAGCTGGTTCCTGCACAAGAGGGTCAAGGCCATTTACATAATACAGGGCGCAAGCTACATATTCCATCATGTCGTCCTGACCGTTATTTCAGGCGGTATCGCTATCGCTTTCTATTACCTCTTCGCGGACAGTTTCGAGGCGATGATGACGTCCATACTCACCATAAACTTCTTTGTCATCTTCCTGGGGTTCCTGTGGTATTTCATGGGGGCCATGAAGATAGCTGAAAGGTTTGTGGACTGGCAGGAGGAGAGGAAGCTCCAGGTAGGAAGGGAAATGGTGATGAGGTTCCGTAAGAAAAGGATGATAGACCTTCTTGATGATGAAACGATCAAGAGCTACAAATGGGGTTCTGACAATGCGATAGACCAGGCCTTCATGGACATAAAGATGAAATCGGAGATGGGCTCGGATTTCGGTGACGCTGTGAAGGACGTGGAAGTGAGGATATCTGAACTGAAGATACGTGAACTGGAAAACAAGATAATGAATATCGAGAAAGGTGAAGTGACGCCCGCAGATGCGAACCTGGTCAAAAGCTACAGGGATGCCATAAAACAGCAGGAGAGGAGAGTCATGGATTATGAGAAACGGTTCTACAAGAGGTTCAAGAATCCGTCAGAGGAAGGGAATGTTCAGCGCCCATAGGACCGCGAATCCTATGAAACAGCCTGCTGTGACAAAAGGCATTGCAGGATAGAACTTGTCTTTTTCTGCCTTCATGAACAGCAGCAGAAGAGCGAGTGCTGCGAATACGGGTATGATGAATGCCTCGAGAAGCGCCGGGAACTTACTGATACTGGCGGTCTTTATCAGCCACTCCATGGCCACGCCGGCGAAGACCAGCGGGAACGCTATGTCGCCGCCGCCGAGTATTGCTGTTTTTATGCCGCCACCGGACTTGACTCCTTTCGGTATCTTGGACTTTATCTTCCTGATGCCTTTGCCCTTCCTGTAAGGTATGACGAAGCCTGCAAAGGCTTTGCTGCTGGTCTGGAATTTTGCAAGCGTGACCATATGACCGGATTTCCACACAGCGAACATGTCATAGACGGAAATTGCCAGCAGAAGGACGGCTGCCCAGTATATATTGAACAGCGGCGCGAACAGTATGGCTATGCCCGGATATATGAGGACCTCTGTCACGTTGTGTATGAATATGTTGGTCCTGAGAAGCTCCAGTATGGCCATCACGGCCGCTACGATGATGGCCAGTGAGGAGCCGATGAACACCCCAAGCGTTATGGACGATGCCATCCATATGGCCATGAAGTACATGACCTTCCACAACCTTACCTGCCCGAGCCTGACAAACATGAGCACGATGCCCGTGCCCACGAGTATGCCGAAGAGTATGTACATGAGCGATGCGGCTCCCTCTATCGCCGGCCTTTCACCGACAGTCGTATCATCATAGATAACGTCAACGGCGCCGTCATCTGAGAGAGATATGGTCATGCTTTCGCTGAGCGCATAAAGTCCGAAGAACTGGATGAAGAGGAAGACTGTGATGATGATGGCCGTCACAGGCAACGTATGCTTCATGAGTATAATTGTTAAGACTCAGATAAAAGGTTGCCCAGCTTAATTTTTATATCATTCAATCAAATGATGTCTTAATGGAACCTGAAATTAAGAGCAAGAGATGGAACAGCGATATCGAGGCTGGGATAAGCGGTAAATGGAAGAAGAGCTGGCCGTATGGATTCGATGAGAAATCCAAGAAGCCAGTTTATTCCATAGATACGCCGCCGCCATACGTCAACACGCCTGTCCATATAGGTCAGGCGACAACGTACGTGCTCATGGACATGTTCGCACGCTTCAGGCGCATGACAGGTCACAATGTATTGTTTCCGCTGGGCCTTGACAGGAACGGGCTTCCGATAGAGATGGCTGCAGAGAAAAGGTTCGGTAAGAAGCTCATGGATTTGCCAAGGAAGGAATCTATAAAACTGTGCCGGATGATACTCGAGGAAGCAAGCCTTGCCAGTGTCGAGTCCTTCAACAGGCTCGGCATAAGCTTCAACTCGTGGACGAAAGGTCCGGGAATAGGGGAGCTCTACGAGACGGACAGCCCGGATTACCGGTCGCTTACCCAGGGAACATTCATAGAGATGTTCAAGAAAGGTCTCATATACGAGGACAATCGTGTCAACAACTTCTGCCCCGGATGCCAGACAACACTTGCAGATGCCGAAGTCGATTACGAGAACCGTTCCGGCTTCTTCTATAATGTAAGGTTCCGCGTCAAGGAAACAGGTGAAGATCTGATAATAGCGACAACACGACCTGAACTGCTATGCACAATAGGCATGGTCATATTCAATCCCAAAGACAAGCGCTACAGCCATCTTAATGGAAAGACAGCAATAGCGCCGCTTTTTGAAAAGGAGATTCCGATAAAGACGCATCCCTCAGCGGAAATAGACAAGGGAACAGGCATAATGATGGTATGCTCCTTCGGGGACCTTGCAGACATAAGGTTCTTCAGGGAGGAGAACATAGACCCCGTGATAGCAATAGGCAAGAACGGGAGGATGAACAAAAACTCAGGAATCCTTGAAGGACTTACAGTCAAAGAAGCACGGAAAAAAATAGTTGAAGAACTTGAGAAATCCGACCTCATAATAGAGAAGATACCGACGAACGAGCACAGGACTCCAATATGCGAGAGGTCAAAGGATGCAATTGAATTCATAGCAATGCCTGAATTCTATGTCAAGCAGGTGGAATTCAAGGACGATATGAAGAAGCTCACGAAGAAGCTGAACTTCTTCGCGCCCAAGTCGAGGCAGATAATGACGGACTGGATAGATTCTGTTTCAATAGACTGGCCGATAAGCAGGAGACGATTCTATGCGACCGAGGTTCCGCTCTGGTACTGCGAAAAATGCGGGGAGAAGATACTCCCGCCGAAGGGCAGATACTACCAGCCCTGGAAGGACCAGCCACCGAAAGAGAGCGATGGCCTGAAAAACGGCAAGTGTGCAAAATGCGGGTCTGACAACTTCCGCGGGGAAGAAAGGGTATTCGACACGTGGTTCGATTCCAGCATATCTCCGCTGTACATACTCAAGTATAACAAGGACCCGAAGGGATTCTTCGGGAAGAACCAGCCATGCAGCCTGAGGCCGCAGGGAAAGGAGATAATAAGGACATGGCTCTACTACACTGTACTCAAGGACTGGCTGCTCACGGGCAAGCTGATATTCAGTGACGTATGGATAAACTACCACATACTTGACGACAAGGGAAAGAAGATGTCCAAGTCCAAGGGCAATGTCATAGACCCGAAGAAGGTTCTGGACATGTTCGGTGCCGAGCCGTTCAGGCTGTGGACGGTCATAGAGGGGAACCTTGAAAAGACCGACTTCCGCTGTTCATTCGAGAGGATACAGGGCGCGGGCAAGACGCTCACCAAACTGTGGAACGTATCGCGCTTCATCTCAATGTTCCATGCACCGAAGTCAAAGCCGAAGAAGCTCTGCGCGCTCGATGAGTGGATAATCTCGGAAATTGATGAAATAGTGAAGGACGCCAGGAAGCGCTACGAGCGTTACGACTTCCACAACCCCGCAGCAAAGATGAAGAACTTCATCTGGGAGACTTTCGCCTCCCACTACATAGAGCTTGTGAAGCAGAGGGCGTACAACCAGGAGAAGAAGTTCACAAAAGGCGAGGAGGATTCGGCACGGTACACACTGCATCACGTGCTCGACAGGATCATGCTTGTTCTGGCGCCGGTACTGCCGTTCTTTACGTATTCAGTGTACAATGATCTTAGGGGTAATGATATACATTCGGAGGAGTTCCCTGAACCGGATGTGAAGCTGTTAAAGAAGAAGAGGGATTTCGGGGCTGAAGACCTGATGGCATTCAACTCCGCCGTATGGAAGGTCAAGAAGGACAAGGGCCTTTCCCTGAGAGAAGGCCTCGCAAAGGTAACTATGCCTCGAAAGCTGAAGTCCGTTGAAAATGATATTGCGGCAACCCACGGGATAAAGCAGCTTGAATACGGAAAGAAGCTCAGCGTGAAAGTTTAATTTATAGTCCCACTCTATTAATCAATAAACGGGTGTTATTTTGGTGCATGATGCTGTGGAAGAGACTGAAGATCTGGTGCTCAAAGGCCTTCCTGTCAAAAAAATTGCCATGATATTCTTTGTGACATTCCTTCTCGTGTTCGTGATATTCACCATGGTCGAACCCACTCTCCACTGCCCGGGTGGAGACATCAACGCCTGCAGGTTCACCGACGTATCCAGCAGCCTCATACTCGGTATCATGATTTCAGGCGTTCTGTTCCTCTTCGACATGCTGATGCTGTATATGACACTGAGTGAATACCTGATGTAGAAAAAACTTACTCGCTTTCAGTCACTGCCTTCTTCTTACCTGTTTCTTCCGCGAGTGACTTGGCCTTCTCGCCCGCCATCTTAAGGGCAGTCTCCTCGTCCACGTCTTCCAGGTCCTCTATGGCGCTCATTATGTCCCGGGACTCCTCGTCAACGGGCATCTCCTCGCTGCCGAAGATGTTCGAAAGCTTGCCCTTGACAAGATCCAGCCTGCCTTCCTGTATGGCCTTCCTGACATCTATGTCAACCATTGCGTCGCTGAGCTGTTCGACATCCGTGTTCATTATCCTCTCGACGAACTCTGACTCCTTGTCGAACTTCTGCTGCTCGTGCATGGCCTCTATGAGCAGAAGCACCTGAAGCTCTCTAAGAAAACGGTTGGCCTGCTGCTGCTTGGTCGCAGCCTCAAGCCTCAGCGACTTTATCTTCTGGACATTAAGCATTTTCAGGGTTTTCGGCTGCCCCTTCGCCTCAATCATGAACTTCTGTATCTTGTCCTGTATGGTCTTTATGTCAGCGGAAAGCCTCTCGACGTTCTTCTCGCTCTTCAGTCTCTCCTTAAGCAAATCCTCAGGCTTGAGAGAGAATACATTCTTTCCGAACTTGTTCTTCATGAAGCTTTTGATGTCCATGATATCACTTTAGATTTACCTTTCAATTATTTAAAAGCTTGACTAGCGGGACGGCGTCAGAAATCGCTCTCCTTTATGTGGTCTATCTCCATGCCGTAGTAGTACTCTATGAACCTCTTCGCCTGGTCCAGCTCGTCCGGGTCCCATGAAAGCAGTAGCTTCGTCGACCAGGAAGGATTCTTCGTCAGCTGCAGATACTTTTCTATGGCCGCTTTCGGGTCCATGTATTTCTTGGTCATGGTCTTCGAGATTATGAAGTTGTCCCTCTCGCCGCCGAGAAAGACGGCGGCGAATATGTCATTCGGTATCCCGTGGACGTTCCTGAGGGTGTTGTAATCGGGTTCGTATGTTTCTATCATGGTCTCCATAATGTGGAAAGTGGCCGCCGGGTTAATCCTGTCCTTTTTCCTAGCTGCTCTGCCATGCATGCGATAAAGCCCTTTCTCGTTGCTTTTGATGCGGTTTATTATGAACTCCTTCTCAGCGCCGATGTCGGACCGCGTCTTCCAGAAGTAGGCGGGAACGCCGAAGACCCCGCCGTTTTCCATCCTCCACGGGAGGCTGACCGCGTCCCTGAAGTCATACTTGTTCCTCCCTGTTATGACCGCGCGGACGGTCCGCTCTTCATTACCGGCGTACTCTTCCAGGAAGCATGCCTTGTAATCCGCGAAGTCCGCGAGAAAGGAGCCGTCTTCCATGGACTCGCTCAGGACTGCATCAATCCTGTCCCCCGGCTGGCAGTAGCCGTCGGCATCGCTTATCACCACCCTGTTGCCGTTGACGAATCCGTACGGCCTGCCGTCCCTAAGGCTGCCCACCAGGTCGACCTCGGCTTTATCGCCTGCGTAAAGCTGTCTGCCCGAAGGCCCTGCGGGGTTCTGGCCGTATTCCATATCATTACTGATAGGAGGGAAAGTTTTTTATCGGTTACCCGTGAACCAATATAACAGAGAAAGCCCATTATTTAATTGATGAGAAGGGCTTTTCTGCTGTCCATGGATGCGATTGTCGCCGTAGGTATCCTCTTCGTAATGGCGTCTTTCATCACTGCGCTGACGATGACGCATTCTTCACCTGCACTGGAATATCAGAGGCTTTACTATACCGGGAAAGATGCCATGAACGTGCTTGAAAGAACCAGCGTCTCTGCTATGATTGACATCATGCCGGAGAATTTCACAACGGACTGCAATATAAGCGATGCGGACATGGACAAAACCATACTGGATGCCCTTGGCCATCTGTGGGCCCAGAACTCTTCAGTCTTCAATGAATGCGCGGAGAACCTCACCAGGGAGTTTCTCAACGCAACGCTTCCAAAAGGCTTCGGTTACGAAGTGCTCATAGATGACGCCAGCATATACAGCGTGGGTAACGGGCAGAACTATCTCTCGAGGCTGCATACCATAGTCTCCGGATACGAACTGGGGAAGCCCGTCTCCGGATATTTTGCCAGCGCATACATCGCAAGGATGACAAAGAGCACCTCAAGCTACGCGTATTTCGGCGGTTATGAAGGGGACGGCAACATAACGAAAAAGCTCATGCTTCCGGACGATGCCAATGTCACGGAAGCGTACCTTGAGCTTTGCGCGGGAAACAACTTCACGCTTTTCGTGAATGGCGAATCCGAAGGTGATTTCTATCCGTCGGAGTTCAACATGACCGCAGACAACTGGACCATATGCAGCAGCTACAGTGACTGCGGCAATTTCACGGAAGGCGAAAACACAGTAGAACTGATATTCATGGGCCAGGAGAAGAACTATATCGGCGGCGGTTACATCAAGGTCACATACAACACATCAAAGCCTGACACGCTTCCGTTCAGCCTGTCAAATGAATCGGCACTTAAATACTACGAATTCCCCGGGATAGACGGGACGATAAATCTCTATTCCTCTTACTACGTCCCGGGTGAACTGAGCTCCATGCTTATCCACATGCATTACAATTCCGGCTGCACATCCAACTGCACGATATTCCTTAACATAGGCAACGTAACGGTCTACGAGAGCAATGAAACGGGTGAAAAGGAATTCGATATCACGAACTCCACTCTTTACCCGCTTCTGGGAGACTACATCAGCATGGAGAGCAGCACAGTGCCGCTGAGAATGGGCCTTAGGAACATGAGCCATCAGGAGGGCGGCGACGGAACAGGTGACTCCATGCTGGTCACCGACGTTTCCGGAAGCATGGGTGATTGCGCTGACTACTCAGGAGAGAGGTCATGTTCATACGACTACTGCAACTTCTGGCTGTTTGGTTTCTGCGTCTGGTGGAGTACCATAACATGTGACAATCCAGGTACATGCAACGATGATGAATGCGGAACCGGGAATGAACACATCCAAAATCATCAGCTCTGTGACACAAAGCTGCAGGTTGCAAAGGACGGCAACAAGGAATTCGTCAATGTCGTGCTGAATTATACGGGGAACCGCGTGGGTCTTGTAAACTACTCCGATTCCACGCTGGGCGTGTTTAACATCAGCTCGGACAACGAGAGCCTGCATGCAGCGATAGATACGTATTACGCTGGTGGAGCTACGTGCATATGCTGCGGGATAATAAGCGCCACAGACCAGCTGACATCAGAAAGCAACTCGAGCCGGAGGAGAAGCATAGTGGTGATGTCGGACGGCGAGGCGAACAGGAGATGCGACAATGCTGTATCTGACCTGGACGGGGATTCTGACGTGGATGCTGCGGATGACACAATCCAGGCCGCCTGCGACGCCTACAACAACGAAGAGATTGTCGTCTATACTATAGGATACGGGGATGCGGACAACACGACCATGAACCTGACCGCCCAGTGCGGCGGGGGTGAATACTTCTTCAGCAACGCCACTGCCCTTGCGGAGACGTACCGGAAGATAGCGGAGGAAATAGCAATAACGTATAGCGCCCAGACCGTCAAGGTTGACTACAGCGGGGCGTATAACAGCACGCTGTATGATGATTCGTACATCGTGTTCAACTACACCCCGACTGACTTCCTCGGATACGGCGAGGTTTCCATCGCATTGGAATCGGACAGGTTCGGAGGGAATGTGACATCACCGAAAAACGGGTCCTTCACCATACCCGCGGGCTCAAGGATGCTTGACGCGAAGGTGACCTCATATTCATCCGAGTTCTGGACAAGCTCGCTGGAGCTGAACAGTTCCGATACTTCGGGATGGCTGAATGTCTATAATCTCACAGACTACAGCAGCAGTTACGGTGGAAAGGACGAATTCGTGGACCTGGGTGACCCATTCGTGGTGAATCTGCCCATAGACATGCTCAGTACCGGAGAATCCAATTTCGTAATGATAGATACGGGGTATTCATCTGCCGACCAGACCGGGGGTTCGCCGGAGGACAGGGTCATATATTATGTAGGTGTCAGCGGTATCGTGGGATATGGCGATGTCTTCCCGACGATGGAAAACGCGACATATGATGCAGTCCAGCGGCTGCAGAGCATGCTATCCGGGTTCGACATAACCGCGCTGGAGGTAATAACGCCGACAAACTACGTGTCAGAGCTGCCATCGCTGTGGGGGCCTTCCGTGATGGAGATAAGGATATGGTCATGAAATTTAAGTCAATTAAAGTGAGTGAAGAATATGAACGAGACTAAAGTGATCTACGGTTTCCTTGCAATAGACGTCGTGCTTATCATCATGATTACGATGCTGTTTGTGATTACGCCTGAGAGTCTTGATTGCATTCCCGGGGATCAGGAGTGCCTGTCGGAACTTAGCAATTTCAGGAAGATATGCCAGCCATCGGACAGCATCATCACTGTGGGCAACTCTACGAACTACATGAGGATAAAAGTGAGGATATACTGGAACGGGGAGAAATGCATAACGGAAGAAGAGGTGCTTGTGGATCACAGCTCGGGATTTGCACCGATAGATATGACAGGCTACAACAACACATGCAACCTGACTCTGGAGGAACTGGAAAAATACGGTCCTAATGCGTGCCAGGGCTCGATAATAGATTTCGTGGCACAACCCGACAGCAGCGGGGGCAGCTCCGGGAACGTGGAAGCAGAGGAGGAAACGCCTCCGAACATCTACTGCTCGATCGAAGACATGGAATGCAATCAAATGGTGATGAGTTACGTGGACAACTGCGATCCTGCGACAATAGAGGCGTATCAGATACTGTCTTATGTGGACGAGGGAATCAGTTATATAGCATACTATCTTGAGACAGGAAGATCTGATAACAACTGCGTTGTGTATTACAGGGTACTGAACATAGTGAACCTGCCTCCCGAGATACCGCCTGAAATCATAGGTATGGATATGACATGCACGGCATCGCTGTCTCTTTTCCCGAGGGAAGGACTGGAAAGGGATTGGTGCCAAGGAGAACTCATAGAGTATTTCGACCTGCTTTACAGCGGCCATTAGAGCGTTTTCATATATAACAGAGACTGCCAAATAGAATTATGAAGGGGCAGTTTTACACGATAATAGCACTGCTTATTGCAATTCCCATGTTCCTGTTCGTCACCAATTACCTGACATATTCCGAAAATCTCGGTGATACGATATCGGACAGGGTGATTTCAGACCAGCTCAATCAGCTTGTCTATTCAATAGAACTGGACACCACGAAGGCCATGGAAATCGCAGGCAGGAGGGCCGTACTTACAGTGACGAACTATGTCATAAAATACGGGGAATTCGTATCTGACGCTACCGCCAACATAACCACGCTGATGATAGACGGTGAAATCAACGGCACCCCGGATTACATGATGCTGAACAATACAATGCCGAACTGGAGCCAGAGGATAGTCTCAAACCCAGTCAACTTCGACGTTGTACTTGAATACGGAAACATAAGCGTTGAGAATCATGACGGCTTCTCGGTAACGATAGGGATGGACATAAACATAACAGCCACGGACAAGCAGAAGAGGGTGAAGATTGTAAAAACCAACATGAGGAAATACATCACGGTTTCGGTCCTCGGGCTTGAGGATCCGTTCTTCCCGCTCAATACGCAGGGTTTCGTACGAAGGATAATAAGACATGCCGACCCGGCATATGCCAACATGAATGTAGTGGAAGGCTCTGCAAATTCTTCAGGAACCTGCTCAGGTCAGGTCACATTCAACAAGTCCGAAGATGATGACACGAAGATACTCGTAGCTGAGAACCTTACCGGAGTCACATACAGCAATCATCTTGGCATAATACTGGAGGAGGATGATAACCTCACCAGTCATGTGGCATGCTCTGTGACAGGCAACAACAGTGCGGTGAGCCTTGTCAGTGACGTTTTAACATACGGCTATGACGTGATTTACATAGACGGCGGCACCAAATCTGCGTGGTCCATGCCGGTGGCCGAAAGCCTTCCCGAGAGGTATTACTACAGGGCAGACGGACCGACATTCCTGCAGAGGCTAGAAGGCAACTATACGCCATCTCCGGATGGCATTGCAACATTCATTTACGTGCCCGAGCTTCAGGAGCAGGCATTCCCGGTAGAAGATTACTCGAGGACAGCCTACAGGTATTTTTCAGGCGATGGTGACTGCTATCAGGTCAACAACATGCCTGGGTGGTTCGGCATGGACGGCAGCGATGCTCAGAAACTTAACCTCACGGACCTTTTGACTGCAACACCGTGCATAGTCAGCTAGAGAAGGCTATTTTTAAATATTACCCGCACATAGATTATAGTTACTAGGCCCCTGTCGTCTAGTCCGGCCAATTTCCGGGAGCGGTTTTCCGGAAAGCCGAGAGGATACCGGCCTTTCGATTCGGTTCGGAAGGTTTGAGCCTGGTGGCTACCAGGTGATGACATAAAGATACGATCCGGATGTCCGAAGAAGACAGCCGATGACCCGGGTTCGAATCCCGGCGGGGGCATTCTTTTTCCCTATTTTTAGTCTCTTGATGTCGATTATGACATTTATGTCAAAAGGGCATTGAACATAAAAAGTATAACTTATTTAAGTATGGATAATTTATTATCCATATGGATAAAAAAGTATTAAGTATACGGGAATATGATGTAATTGTTCCGTTTCTTGGAAAATACGGTGCTGGATTCCATATAAGGGAGATAGCAAGGAAAACGTCAATGAACCATAGGACAGTGTTACTGGCACTCAATTCTCTCCAAAAGCAGGGGATTGTAAGGCACGTTACGTCCGGAAGGAACAAGGTCTTTTATCTTAACCTGGAAAATCCCAGAACAAAGGATCACGTAAGAGACGTCGAATCGTACAGACTTGGTCGCACACTTAATGATAATATAACGATTAAAGAATTATACTCGTCGCTTCTAACTCCGCCAATTCCGAAAACTCCAATAGTCCTGTTCGGAAGTTATGCAAAAGGTGGTCATGATAACAAAAGTGACATAGATCTGCTCATTTTGGAGAAGAACGAAAAAATTCTTAAAGCTGCCAAAAAGTTCGAACTCAAGTATGACATAAAGGTTCATGTCCAGGTATTAGGACAGGACAAAATAGAACGGGGACTCAAAGAAAAAGAGCCTCTGCTTTTTGAGATAGCTGAAGGGCATATAATCCTCAACAATCAGGACGCTTTTGTAGGCATACTCTGGAGGTATTATTGTGAATAAGATCAAATGGGTGCCTGAACGTCAGAAGAGGTGTAAAGTTAATCACACCGAGCGAAAATCTTTCAAAGTCTTACATAAAGAAGGCGGAAGATTCACTATTGTCGATGAGAGTCAATCTAAAGGAAGGTATAAAGGACTGGGCGTCTTCTGCTGCATACTATGCACGATATCATATACTTTACGCACTGTTAATGAAATGTGGAATAAAGTCTGAAATACATGAATGCACGATAGAGATTGCAAAGATCGTATTCGGTGATATGATCCCGAAAAATAGGATAAAGGAAATTGAGAGTGCCAAAATTCAAAGGATAAACCTCCAATATTACACTGACAGACTAGTAGAAGAGGAAGAGCTTGAAAATAACATGAAAACTGCCGGTGATTTTGTAATGGAGCTAAAGAGCATTATAAATGATACTAGACCAGATTACATAGAAAAAGTCAGAAATAAATTAAAGTTATTGAAATAATACAATAGTAAACTGTTGCCTAACATGAGCAGCCTGCTCAGGTCTCGGTGGGGGCACTTATTTTCTATAGAGTCTCATGATTTTGATTGTAAAAAGCGAATCCCTGACAGGGCATCACTCAATCTTGGAGGGGAATCACACGTTATTTTTAGTATCGTGAGGGGTTTCCCGCCGCTTTTCGCTTCTTTTTTTCAAAAAGGTGATTGGGGATCTGAATTACTGAGGGGTGAAAAGTACCAAAATTAATTTACTAGAAATATAATTCATATTTTATTAATATGTTTATACAAGATGGAGTATAATAGATAACAATAAATAGCTATTTATCCTAAATATTTAATAAATATTGAAACATATTTACAAAACTTCAAGGATATCGGGTTTTGTGGGATGGATAGTTCTGGTGATAAGCAGAAGAACCAGCAAGAAGAAAAAATAAGCATATCTTTAAAAAAGGGCACCGTAGAGCTTCTTGATGAAGTGGCCAGAAAAAAGGTAAATATGGCCATGAAAAACGGTTCCTTAGATATAATAAATTTAATAAGAAGCAAGAGGGGCAGAGGGGTCTCTTATGACAGCCAAATAAATTTTTTGGCAAGAATTTACCTTGCAGTAATTGATGAAACCTTTTTAACCAAAGATCTTGTAAGTAGGAATCCGCAATTGAAAAAAGTTCTTGACCGATTAAATGAAATTAATAACTTTTTCCTCAAGAGCGAAGAAGACTGATTCCGGGCGTCACTGACAGTGCCCGCATCACTGACATCACGAACATCACGAACATCACGAACATCACTGACATTTCGGGGTTCGTTTTAAGTTCATCTTCTTAGATAGAGATTATTAGTGACATTGTGTGCGATATTGTGTGCGATATTGTGTGCGATATTATTTTACAATATGATGAGGAAAATGAACTATAACCGGGAAAAAATTATAAAAGAATTAAAAGAAAATTTAAGAGGATTTACTGTTTCTGAATTATCTAAAAAAATCGGTGTTTCCAGGCAAACTGTGACCAATTGCTTTGCGTTTTTGGAGGGCGCAGAAAAAGTTAAAACGAGGCAGACAGGCATGGCTAAAATTTATTTCTGGATTGAAAAAGGAGAAGGAAAATGAAAAAGACTTTTTTGATTTCAACAACCCTGCTTATTTTATTATTGAATATAAGCATCATTTCCGCATCAGATGTTTTGGTCTGGCAGGGCCAGTATTTTACTGGAACGACATTCAACAAGGGGACTTATGAATTTAATTTCACTGTTTATGACGCTTTGACGGGAGGAGATGTTTGCTATTCCAACGCGACCAATTTGACAACAGGGAATTGGGGAGAATGGGAAACAGAACAAACTGGAGTAAATTCTGCCTGTGCCAATGTTTCGAAGGATTATTACCTGAACATAAACATCGGCGGAGCAGACCAGACTCCGAGAAGAAGATTGACTGTCTTTAATTTTTTAAGAAAAGGTGTTGATGAAATAACTTCGGGTACAATTCAAACGGATGCGCAGGTCGTAGCTCCGGTAGTTAATGCTACACGGCTCATAGCAGATGAAATAAATATAAGCAGCGATGCGAATATTTTTGGCACATTGAGAGGGCACAGTCCGTTGAAAGTCGGGGATTCGATACAATTCACGGATGTGAACGATTCGAATTTATTCTCGCTTTATACTGCCGGGCAGAATATCACGGGAAGCAACGTGTCAAGCCAGTATTATGGAGTGACAATTCATCAAATAGAAACACACACCAACCCTTTCGGAATTGAGGAATGCTGGTGGGACAGGGAAGACCAGGAAATGAGGATGTGCATGAGTAAGGCTAAAATAGAAATGTGGAATGATTTATCGATTGATGGAAATGTAAATATCACAGGCAATGCATCAGCTGAGACAGGATTTTTTAGCTGGTTGGGGAGTTTATTTAACAGAATAACCAAATTATTTGTTCAGGATATTGATGCTTCCGGGAATGTTAATGTCAGTGGTAATGTCACTGCAGGTAATTTCATAGGGAATGGTTCCCTGTTGACGAATCTCCCTGTATGGGAGGAGATTATCCCGGTCTATCTGGGAAGCGATCTGGATGCCACGAGTGCGGCGTATGTGACCATATTCACCATCGCACTGACTCCTGATAAGATGAATATTGTTCATGTTTATCTTGCACAGAGCACATCTACAGGCGGAGTGGCAGTTCGGAATAGAGCAATTATAAATGAATCTGGACCTCTTGGATACTGCAACTTTGTGACACAAACTGGAGATAGCTCACAAAACATTGACAACATCCTATTGAGCACAGACTCCGCTGATACTAGTGTGAGTAGTATAGGTGTCAATATCAATGTCCCATTCATCAATGTAATCACCTGCACAGTGATTGCGGATTCTAATCAAAAAGATTTGATTATCCAGTTTGATTCAGAGAATGCCAATAGCGTAACAACACATGCAGGCTCATACTACACACATGCTGTCAACTAATACGGGGATAAAATGGGGACATCTAAAATCAATGGATATAGTGTCATCTCAATTATAGCACTCCTGTCACTCGCAGTGAATGCATCTGCAGAAACGACTTTCTTTGACAATCCGGATGACGCTTTTATAATGGATGACTTCGCAACAGGCGAAGTGGTGATAGTAGGAAGAACGGGAGGGACAAGGAGCGTAGGAGCCTGTGCATATCAATGGAACTGCACGGATTGGGGTGGATGTCTCCCATCCGGGAAACAGACAAGGAATTGCGTTAATGTCGGCACCTGCCCTGATACGTATGAACCTCCGGAAATGGAACAAGACTGCACTTATACTGCTTCCCGGGAAGTCGGGGAAGAACCTGAAGAGCCGGGAAATGAAACCCGGAAACAAAATGAAACCGGGAAAATGGGTGAAAAGGAAATTGCAGATGAGAATATAATATTCCTTTATTCTCTCATTACAACCCTGGCAATCGGAATAACCGGTTCCATCATATTTTATTCGAGTAAAGGCTACTTTGGAAAGCCTATAAAAAGAATGACCGCCACCGGCATCATCAAGGGCAAGCGCCAGAGGAAGAAGAGTGCCAGTCCCGGCCTCCCACAAACCCGCCGGAACCGCGAGGTGCCTGCGATGGGGGGCCCGATGGACGTCAGGCAAAAAGCCGGAAAAAACCAGATACTCGCATTCCTGATATCGAATTCGCGGTACCCGACCGACTCCGTCTCAATAATCAAGGATGTCACCGAGGTGATATCAAGGCCCGTGTACGTCACTGTCAACAAGCCTTATTATGCGCTGATAAAGACACTGGAGGGGGAGGGCATCGATATCCAGGGATTCTACTTCATAGACGCTTCATCAGGAGACCCGGATGACGAGTCCAAGTCCAAGGGTGAGAACTTCGAGAAGATAGAGTCAGCGGACATGACTGACATAATGCTCACGATTGAAAAGTGCCTCCAGACGAAGCGGTTCGACGGCGTGATATTCGACTCCATTTCCACCCTTCTGAATTGTCATGATGAGGAGATGGTGATAAGGTTCACGCATTCACTTATTAGCAAGCTCAGGAAAAACAATGTCAAGGGCATATTCATGTGCACCAAGGAGGACATGAACACATCCCTGATAAAGAACCTTAACATGCTCGCGGACTCCAGCGTCGACACCGAGAGAGGGGGTGGGAAGTGATTTTTTATGAAACTGAGCAAAAACGAATCGGACTCCATCACCGGACGCAGGAAGGCTGAACAAACAGTCGAGGAAGCTCGTGAATATGCCGAAAGCATCGTAGATACGGTGCGGGAGCCTTTGGTAGTGCTGGATGCCGGCCTGAAGGTAATCTCAGCCAACAAATCCTTCTACCGGGACTTCAAAGTCAGCCATAAGGAAACCCTAGGCCGGTTAATTTACGATTTGGGCAACCGGCAGTGGGACATCCCCAAACTGCGAAAGCTCCTGGAGGACATACTTCCAAAGAAAAAGGTCTTTAATGACTACGAAATCAAGCACGACTTTGAGACCATCGGACCGAAAACAATGCTTTTGAATGCCCGCCGCCTTGACAACGTGCAGATGATACTCCTCGCCATTGAAGACGTCACCGAGCGCAAGAAGGCCGAGGTGGAGAAAATCAAGCTGTTTTCCAATGCCGTCGCCAGCGCCTTTGATTGCATTTTCCTTACAGACATGAAAGGAAATATCACTTACGTAAATAAATCCGCTATCAGGGCATTTGGATATCACCGCAATGAATTCTTGGGTCTAAACACAGCCAAGCTTGATGTGGATCCAGAGGCTGGGAAAAAAGTTATTCGGGCTTTAATGATGAAAGGAAAATGGAACGGTGAAGTAATGAACATCAGAAAAAATAAGGAAAAATTTCCTTCTATTTTATCTGCTTCTATTATCAAGGATGAAAAAGGCAACCCAAAAGGGACGATGGGCATTCTTAGGGACATCACCGAGCGCAAGAATGTAGAGGAAGACCTAAAGAAATCCAAGAAATCCCTGCAATCAAAAGTTGATGAATTGGAAAAGTTTTTAAAATTAATCGTGGGCAGGGAACTGAAAATGATTGAGCTGAAAAAGACCATTAAAGACCTGAAAAATGAATAAGGGTTATGTCAGATGAGGAAGCCAGCAACACTTAAGTATCACGATTATCAGTTCATAACATGGAAAATGCTATGATCAAGTGTATAAAATGTGGAAAGGATGCGCGCAATGATGATATTTATGTCGTTGATGGAAAGAACATATGCAAAGCTTGCATGCACGATGACAGAAAACCATTTGCTATATACCCAATAGGATACGTGAAGAATGATTTGGAACGGAAATCTTGTTCTTTTGGAAACATCGGAAGAGGAAAAATATCTCGAATAGAACTTTTCTCCACCCAGAAACCTTTCATGTACAAGATAGGAGATGAAAAGTATCTCACAATAGTATACTTTCTGAATAAGAGAGGACCCATAAGATCAGTATTCGAAAGGGGACTCGATGGAAAAGAGGTTGGCGTTTTTGCTTCAAGAACTCCGGACAGGCCATCGGGAATAGCTATTCAGGAAGTCACGCTTCTGAAAGTGAATGGAACGACACTACACGTTGAGGGGCTTGATGCAATCAATAATAGTCCTGTACTCGACATAAAACTCGGACGCAAAAACATAGACAGTCAATGCCCATGATCATATCATCTGAACCGGAATCCAATTGTCAGGCCTGAATGTGGAACTGCAATTCACCTGCACGTCAAACCTATTTAATACTGAACGTCAATTCATTGTATTGCGAATGAATGGTGTTTGAATGAGTCTTAATCATATCATCACGGGTGCATTTTTCATACTTCTTATAGCCCTTTCGGTATCTCTGGGGATTCTCGGTGACTGGTTCTGGTTCATATCAGTCGGCTACGATTCTGTGTTCCTTACGATTCTCGTAACATCTATCGCGACAGGCCTGCTGTCATTCATAGTGTTCTTCGCATTTTCCGCGGTCAACGTATCCCTTGCAAGAAGGGCTGCAATCGGGAAAGGGAAGAAAAGCGGGGCAGAAGGCGCGAAGGCCATGACTATCCTCGCAGCTGTCCTGGCCCTGATGGCAGCAATCGCCATGGGAAACAGCTGGGAGACGATCCTCAAGTACAGCAACTTCAGTCCATTCGGCATTGCCGACCAGATATTCGGGATGGATATCGGCTTCTTTGCATTCACACTGCCATTCTATTCGCTTGTTACAGGCTTCCTTCTGGGAGTCTTCATCACGGCAGCCATACTGTCGGGAATAACCTACCTCATCTATTCGTCCGGGTTCAAAGTAGAGACCAGGGAGACGGCAGAGCACAATAACCCGTTCGCCCCGCAATGGGGAAGCGGCATGAACGTGAAATGGTCCGGCTCATGGAACAAGTTCGTACCACAGCTGAGCGTGCTCATGATGTTGATATTCGTCACGATATCGGCCAATATCTGGCTTTCAAGGTACAGCCTACTGCTTACGGAGGGAGGTGCCGTGTTCGGTGCGGGATACACGGATGCCCTGATCAATATACCACTGCTGACAGTGCTGCCCGCGATTGCATTCATTATAGGCATATTGTTCCTCGCGAACATCAGGTTGAGGAAGCCGAGATTCATAGTTTACGGCATCGCGGCTTTCATCGGGATATCGTTCATCGGGTTTCTGGTCGCCGCTGTGGTCCAGGGGCTCGTGGTCAGTCCAAATGAGTTCAATCTCGAAAAGCAGTATCTGGAGAGGAACATAGCAGGAACCCTTGCCGCATACGGGCTCGACAGCGCGCAGGAGGATGTGTTCCCTGTCACTTATGGGCTCTCAGCCGGTGACATAGCGGATAATAACGCGACAGTGAGCAACATCAGGCTATGGGACTGGAGACCCCTGAAACAGACATATGACCAGCTGCAGCTGTTCAGGACGTACTATGAATTCAACGACATTGACGTGGACCGCTATGATATTGACGGGACCTACAAGCAGGTGCTTGTTTCCGCAAGGGAGATGAACACGCATGACCTGCCCGGGCAGGCCCAGACATGGATCAACAACCATCTTGTTTATACCCACGGATACGGGGTTGTGATGAATCCCGTGGACCAGGTGACCCCGGGCGGGCTTCCGAATTTCTACCTGCAGGACATCCCGCCAACTTCATCGTTCCTCCCGCTCGAAGAAATGCGCATATACTATGGTGAGAAGACGGACGATTATGTCATAACAGGGACAAGCACCAGCGAATTCGACTACCCGTCAGGAGACGAGAACATTTACACTTCATACTCAGGCACTGGCGGAGTGCCGCTCAGCGATCTCTTAAGGAAGATAATATATGCGTCCAAGTTCAGCTCAGTGGAACTCATTGTGTCCGGTTCTTTGACGCAGGAGAGCAAGCTGCTCATGAACAGGAATGTAGGCGAGAGGGTTTCGGCAATAGCCCCGTTCCTGCTGTATGATTACGACCCGTACATTGTCGTTTCCGATGGCAGGCTTTTCTGGATCATGGATGCTTACACTACAACGGATATGTATCCGTATTCCGAGCCGCTGCGCCTCGGAAAAGACAGTATGAACTACATCCGGAACTCCGTTAAAGTCGTGATAGACGCGTACAACGGTGATGTAAATTACTACGTTGTCGATAAGGCTGATCCTCTCATCCAGACATACAGGAAGATGTTCCCGGGACTTTTCATGGACTTCGAGCAGATGCCGGCTGACCTCAAGACGCACATAAGGTACCCGGAGATCATGTTCAGGGTACAGGCCGAGATATATTCAACGTATCACATGAAGGATCCGATGGTATTCTACAACAGGGAAGATGTCTGGATAGTTCCCGATGAGATATACAGGGGATCCAGGCAGGAGATGCAGCCTTATTATATCATAATGAAACTGCCGGGTGAAGACACTGAGGAGTTCATACTGATGATTCCGTTCACGCCAAAGGGCAAAGAGAACATGATAGGATGGATGGCCGCCAGGTCCGATACACCCAACTACGGGAAGGTGCTCGTGTACCAGTTCTCGAAACAGGAACTCACATACGGTCCGATGCAGATAGAGGCGAGGATAGACCAGAACACCGACATATCGCAGCTGATAACGCTGTGGTCACAGTCCGGCTCGAATGTAGTCAGGGGCAACACGCTTGTCATACCCATAGATGATTCAATAGTGTATGTGGAGCCACTGTATCTCGAAGCCACGGAAAAAGGCACGCTGCCGCAATTGCAGAGGGTTATAGTGTCGTACGGGGACAGGCTTACCATGCAGCCCACGCTCTCTGAGGCACTGGACGTCATATTCGGTTCAGGCGCAGCGCAATCCGGCGGTATGGAACAGCCCGATATGAGCCAGACCGATTCAGAGAAGCTCCAGAGGATAGCAGAACTTTACGATCTCGCACAGGAAGCCCTCAATGCAGGAGACCTCGGCACCTACCAGGATTACGTGGATCGGATAGGCAAACTGATTTCCGGTTGAGGACGCTTTAGCTTCTGTTTTTCAGTATCCATTCAAGGACTGTTCTCGTCCAGCCTGTTATATCCATTCCGAGGGCTTCTTCAGGTGTAACCCAGACGTGATCCCCGGCATCAGATCCTGTCTTTACTTCGCCGTCTATGATTCCTATGAAATTATTGCACAGATGCCTGTGCTTTTCCGTCAGTATCGTCTCACCTTCAGGCACGTCATGCTCGAAGACCGGTTCGGGACCTTCTTTGATGTCAACACCGCCCACTTCCTCTATCCCTTCCCTCACGGCGGCCTCTCTCAAAGTCTCTCCTTCGTCAACATGGCCACCCGGTATGCACCACATCCCATGCCATGTACGGTTGAGCCTCTTGATGAGAAGCACTTTGCCGTCACGCTTTATTAGGATTGAAATCGTCTTATGAGTCTCCATACTACCATTTTTCCTGCTTCTTCTTTATCCTGTCTTCCGGCCTGGCGACCAGGATGGAACCCTTCACGCTGACCCACTTTTTAGAATCAGGCAGCATGAAGCTGAAAACACACTGATCCTTGACGAAGTCCCTGTCGTTGTCTTCAGTGTCTATGGTGAGTGTGTTCCTCGTCTCGTCTATGACCCTGCCTTCGATACCAATAATCTCTTTATCTGAAGAACCGGCAATCCTGACTTTAAGGCCTATAAGTTCGTGTCTTACGATATTTTCAGGCGTTATCATATGCTATGTTTGGCCGCAGTATTTAAACAGTTTCAGTCTATGTCTATTTTTTCCGCAGGGAATCCCAACTTGACAAGCACGTCTTTCATCCTTCGTTTGTGGTCACCCTGCAGCTCGACCGTCTTGTTCTTGTATGTGCCACCGCAGGCGAACTGTCTTTTGAGTTCCTTGAGAACGTTCTTTATGTCGACATCACCGCTTATACCTTCGATGACGGTGACTTTCTTCCTGAAACGCTTTTCGGTTATCGAGACTTTTATCTTTTCTTCCTCACGTGCCATCGTCTCGCAGATACAAAGATCCGTTGGCAAACCACACTTTTGGCAAACTCCGCTTTCGCTCATGCACCCTTTTCCTTTTTTATCGTTAAAATCCTGGCGATGGCCCTTTTCATATCCCTCATCTTACCAGGAGAAGAAACAGGAGCTCCTATGGCGATATTAGCTTTCTCCTTTGCGACTTCAAGCCTGAGTTCCTGGGCTCTTTTCTCAAGCTCTTCCCTTCCGAGTTTTCTAGCATCGCGCGATTTTAATACAGCCATTTTTCTTGACCTGCTTATTTCTTGGATTTGACTCTTTTATGCTTTTCTTTCCTTTCTTCGGCTTTTGACGCTTCTTCATGTTCAGCCGGTTCATCATCATCGTCAGAATAATCGAAATCAAGGCTACCTTCTTCAGTTACGGTATCACGGCCCGTCCTGTCTTCGCCTTTCTTAGCAACATGCACTGATTCCTGCTTAGCCTTCTCATCTTTGACCAGTTCTCCGGTTATGTCCCTGAACTCCTTCATTATCTTGACCCTTATGCCGATTTTACCCGGCTTCGTGATCGCTTCCTCGAAACCGTAGTCGACGAGTTCCTCTGCGCTGTTCCCGCAGTGCTTCAGGTACCCATCCGAGAATTTGCCTACCCTTCCCTTGCTGCCGCCAAGCTTACCGCTTATGACAATCTCGGTTCCTATGGCACCTGCTTCCATCACCCTCTTCAGGGACATGTTGCCTGTCTTCTTGTAGTTGAATCCCCTCTCGAGTGAGGACTTTATCTGCTTAGCCACTGTCTTTGCATCAAGGCTCGGGTTGGCTATGGACTTGACATCAAGCTGCGGGTTGTCCAGCTCGAACTTGGTCTTGAGCAGTTCGCTCATCTTGTTTATTGTGCTGCCGCCCCTTCCTATGACCCTGCCTGGCTTGTGCGTGTAAACGACCACCTTTATGCCTAGCGGTGTTCTCTGCAGTTCTATGTCTGAATAATCCGTTGACGGGAAGTTGCTTCGTATAAACTTGTCTATGGACACTTCCCTTATGCTCTGTTTGATGAAATACTTACTGAACGACATAACAATCACTTCTGCTGCAGGACCACCTGTATGTTAGTGACCTTTCTCTGCTGTCTCCTCATCTTGAATCTCCTGGGCCTCATGAACCTGAAGCCCTTATGCGCTGAAACGTTAACTATGAGCCTTTCCGCATCGAGCCCCTTGAACTCCGCGTTGTTCTCTCCGGACTTGAGAAGCTCGAGTATCTCCCCGGAAGCCTTCGTGTAGTGCTTGCCGTCGATGTTCTGCTCCTCCGAAAGAAGCCTTTCCAGCAGCGCCTTTGCTTTAGGTAAGGACTTCCCTGCTATCTTACTGCAGAGTATCTTGCTGTCCTTGCCCGATATCCTCAGTCCGCTGCCATATACCTTCACTGTGTTCTTCTTCAGTGGATTCAGGGCGTATTTTAACATAAACATCACTTACTTCAGCGGAACGAACTTGGATGATTTCGTGGCACCGAAACCGGGTGCGGAGTGCTTTATCTGCCTTCGTGTCATAACGAACTCACCCAGCCTCTGTCCAAGCATATAATCCTTTATATCGAGAACGACGAACTCCTTTCCGCTGTAGACGCCTATCTTTTTTCCCAGCATCTCGGGGATGATTATCATCTCTCTCGAATGCGTCTTGTGGAACTTATTCGGATTCTTCCTTATTCCCTCAAGCAGCCTCTTCTGTGCAGGGGGAAGTCCTCTTTTGAGAGACCTTCGTGCCCTGCTCTTGATAAGCTTGCTGAACTCATCCAGGCTGAGCTTCTCAATCTCTTCTTCGCTCTTTCCCCTGTACGTGAATTTTGCCATATTAATCAATCTTCGGTTAATATAAATACTTACCGCTTCTTCCTCCCTGTTCTCTTCGACGCTACTGTACCGACCTTCCTTCCCGGAGGTGCGTTCCCTGATACGGTCTTGGGCTTGTTGACGCCGCTGTACGCACCACCGAACGGATGGTCAACCGCGTTCATCGCGTTTGCGGAGGTGATCGGATAAAGCTTGCCCTTCCTGTGCATGGCTATCCACTTGTTTCCTGCCTTGACCCAGGGCTTGTCTCCTCTCCCTGCACCGGCCGGAACGCCGACAATCGCCCTGCACTTGGAATTGAATACCCGTGTTTTCTTGCTTGGGAACTGAACCGTGCAGCTCTTGTTGTCTTTTGAAACTATGAAAGCGGAAGAGCCGCCTGACCTGCAGAAGACCGGTCCGGTGTTCGGAGCGCTCTCTATGGCGAATATCGGCTTTGATTCCGGTATGCCGGAAAGCGGCATCACGACTCCGTCAAGGGTGTCATTGACTGACATGCCTTCCCTTGCGGGGATGTATCCCCTGCTCCCGTCTTCGTATTCGATGAGGGCTACAGGCGTTATCCTTCCTAAGTCATGTTTTATGTCTTTCACGACGCCATTGGAATCATTAAATTCCAGCTTGAACTTGAAGTTGGCTTTCCTAATCCTGTAAGTGGAAGTCCCCCTTCCTCTCCTCTGCTGGATTATCCTCTTACCCACTCATACCACCTTAAACCATACCCAATCTGGATGCTATCTCGCTTGCCTGCGAGTCCGGGCTTAACTTAGCATAAGCCTTCTTGACGCCCTTGGGTGTAACCTCTGTCTGCACCTTCAGCACCCTGACATCAAAAAGGTTCTCTATGGCTTCCTTTATGTCCTTCTTGGAAGCAGTCCTTCTGACAATAAATGTGAGCTTGTTATCGAATTCCACCATGTTCATGCTTTTTTCTGCGAGGTGCGGATAAACAATGACCTTCCATGGGTCCTTTCCCTTTTTCATCTTAGACTTGACGCTGTCAGTCTTTGCCGTAGAAGCCGTTTTTTCTACTTTTGTCTCTCTCTTTTCTGCGGCTTTTACGGCACCTTTCTTCTCTTCATTGGGTACCTTTTTTGCCATATTGTTACCTGTTAAACTATATGGTTATTCCTTATCATTATAGGAGAAGGTATTTAT
>CAYUBD010000012.1:0-24716 GCA_964442905.1 uncultured archaeon
GGCCTCTCTCATGGCCTGTTGCACACCCACCTCGTATGTTCCAAGTAATGCCGATCGATCCCGGTCATCGGCACAATAGTAGAGTCCTTTCAGTGGACCCGTCAGTATCTGGGAATTCCTGAATACGAGCTTCCGGATGTAAGACTTGTGTTCTGAACTATAACAGTATCATTCTTTTCCAATTCATCGACTGATGGACTGGAATCATCGTCGAAGTAAACCCGTATAGTGGTTGTGTTCTCAACATTAGCAGTTCCGTTGTTAAGAAGCGTTACGTTGACTGTCACGTTCTTGCCTGCATATGGAGATTTTCCTCCAGGCCCGTCGAACGTTACGCTTTCAACTATGATGTTCGACCTGTTGCCGACATTGACCGTGAAGTTCTGGGAAGCGAATGATGAATTCGCCACCTGGTCCCAGCACCTAACGTTCCAGATGTACTGGACCTGCTGGTCAGCGTCTGTGCTAAAGCCGTACACGGTTATGTTGTTCTCTTGGTTGTTGGTCAAAGTAGTTCCGTTGGTTTCGTTGAACTGCCAGTTCCCGCCGGTTGCATTTCCCACCCAGACACTGCAGTTTGCCAGAGAAAGCGATGTGTCATAAGGAGTGAAGTTGAACTCGACATCACCGTCAGCGTCCCAGCCGCCATTGGCAGGATAATTAAGCGTGACTGTCGGTGCCGTCAGGTCTGCAAAGAACCAGCCCGGATATGTGACTTCGGTTGAGTGGCTTGCATTGTCGTATGATGTGACGTTGAAGCTGTAGTTGCCCTCGAATCCTCCCCACGGACCGCTCACTGTGCAGTTCCTTGAAAACCCTCCCAAGGACTCGCATACAATCTCGGAGTCCGGGCCGCAAGGCTCGGTCACGTTGCTGGCGTTGACCGCCTGTACGCTCGCGTTCCTGAAGGTCGCGTCCGTGACATTGGCCCATATCATAATATTATCATCCGTGTCAACATACGTTACATTCACCCCCATGTCAGAAATCCTCGGCGCAAGACCGTCGATTCCACCTGAGATGTTCTGGGAAACGACGTAGCCGTTTGTCTCGTTGAGGACCGTGACGTTCCACTGGTAGACATCCTCTGCGGAAGTCGATGCCGCATCAGCGTCGAACCATATACTGATAACCGAGCCGTCGGTGAGATAGGCTGAAGACGTGTTGCATTCTATAAGCGTTATGTTTCCGGCGCCGTCAATGGTTATGTTGTAGCAGCCCCATAAAGCGTCTGACGTGTCATCGGTGCTCATATCAACCGCGAAATCTGCGTTGCCGCCGGCGCCGAGAGGCATGCTTATGTTCACCTGCGTTATGGAAAGAGAGGCATTGGTGTTGTTTATGGTGAAGTTGAATGTCTCGATGCTGCCGCTCTGGGTCCAGTTGTCGCTGCCTGTGGTTATAAGCTCCAGGTAGACATCGTCAGCATTGGACATGCTCGGGACACCGCCCACAGTGAATAGGAAAGCGAAACCCAGAATCATCGCAGCTAAGAACGTATAGCCGGCCCTGAAGTTACTAAGACATTTTAACTTTCTCATTATCTGCCCCATCCTGATGGAAGTCGTAATATATTATTAGCGTTTCTATTATTTTAATCGTTGTCTTAACTGTTAATTAATTATTGCATTCTTCGATATTTATTTCCTGCCCTTCTGCAGGGCATAAAGCTGGCTTATCCTTTCAATGTCATCTGCGTCTTCCGGGCTCTTATCCGGCCTTATGCGTACAAGCCGCGGGAACCTTAAGGCGTATCCGGAATCGTAATTAGGGCTTTTCTGTATCTCTTCGTAGGCTATCTCCAGGACAATCCTGGGCTTTATCCTGACCATGTTGCCCTTCTCGCTGACAACAGATGGCCTGAGCATCTCTGTGAGCTCTTTCAGTGTTATGTCATCCTCATTGGTCTTCTTCTCCTTCACTCCGGTGCCCATCATGCCGCATTCCAGGAATTCACCAGTCTCTTCATCCCTGCATGCCAGAAGAAATGAACCCATCCATCCCGCTCTCTTGCCCGTGCCCCACTGGGCCCCGCTTATGACAAGATCGAGTGTCTCCATTATAGGTTTGACCTTCAGCCAGCCCCCGGCAACGCGCCTGCCCGGCTGATACAATGCATCAAGGTTCTTGACCATCACGCCCTCCTGCCCGGCATAGAGGGCGTCCTGATAGAACTTCTCGGCTTCGTGAATGTCCTTCGTAAGAAGAGGTTTTGAGAGCTGGAATTTTCCATTTTCCTCACTTATCACACCTTCAAGGAGTTTCCTGCGCTCCCTGAATGTCTTCCCGAAGAGCTGCTCTCCATCAAGATAGACTATGTCGAACCAGTTCATCTGGATGGGTATCTCCTTTGCCATCATGCCTATGTCGTATTTCCTGTGTATTCTCTGCGAGAGCATCTGGAACGGTGATGGCTTCCCGTCCTTGCCCATGGCCATGGCCTCGCCCTCGAGGACGCATCTGTTTGCCCTGACTCCTTCCTTTACCATCTTCACGATGTCCGGGAACTGTGCGGTGACATCCTCAAGCCTTCGCGTGAACAGCCAGACCTTGTCGCCGTCCTTATGGCATTGGATGCGGGCTCCGTCGAATTTCACCTCAATCTGGACGTTTTCGTATGCCTCCAACGCCTCCTTGAGCGAAGGGGACTTCTCGGCCAGGAGCACCTGAAAGGGTTTTCCCATTTCCAGGCCCGCTTTTTTCAGACCCGCAAGACCGCTCTCTTTAGCTATGAAAGCGACCTCGCCATAATCCGGTCTCATGAACCATGCCCATTCTATGGCATTGATAAGTTCCTTTTTTTCATCCCCGTCCTTGTCCGGAAAGAATGCCACGGCTATTGCATCACGCATCACGCCTTCGGCGACGCCAACTCTTAGCTGTCCAAGAGCAGTCCTTACGATGTATTTGGCCTCTTTCGGAGAGGAGTGCATCACCAGTTCCTTCACTATGCTTATCTTCACTTCCTGGCTGCCCTTGCCCTCGACTGTTGCCAGCTTCTGGAGGTTATCGAAAACCTTCGCGATGTCAATTCGCTTGAAGCCCAGGGTCTGCTGTCTCTTCCCGGCAAGCAGTTTCTCAACAGTCAGCCCGAGGTCGCCTGTCTCGTTGAAGTGCTTCATGACATCAGAGTCCTTGAAACCCGTTGCAGTCGACACTATCTTGGCTACCATCTTGTCCGCGATGCCTATATCTGCGTCGCTCCAGTTGGGATAGACCTTGCCCTGGAGGAGTAGGACTATGCGCTGCAGGTTTTCAGCGTCAGCTTCCCTGAGAATCTTGGCGACAGCGTCTATCTTACCAAGCCTGGCTGAAGTATTCTCCAGCTCCTCATAGACTTCAACGAGCTCCGAATAAAGCATAAGGATAATTTGGATTTTAGGTTTTAAAATGGTCCTTCTTAATGGGGAAAGCTTATAAATCTGGTGAATACCTATAAGAATAGGCTCTGGACTACTCAGCGGGGACTATTGATGAAATAGCCGTAATAGAGCAGCCTGGAGATGTCAAGTGATGGTGTATTAAATCATTGCTTTTCACTAGGATGCTCGTTGGGCTCATAACCCAAAGGCCAGTGGTTCAAAGAAATAGTTGTTTGTATAACTATTTTGAGATTCCACTCCCCGCTATAATTTCCGGAGTCAGGGGTTGACCGAAAGGTCACCTCTGATTATTTTATATTTTCTGATAATTAATAACATGGAACCAAGAATAATAGCAGGCTGTGATGAAGCTGGTCGTGGATGTATAATAGGACCGCTTGTTGTTGCCGGAGTCTCCGCTACACCCGAACAGGAAAAGAAACTTAAGGGATTTGGCGTAAAGGATTCGAAAGAGCTCCCTCATAAGAAGAGAGAGGAGCTTGCCGGGAAGATTGAAGAGACAGCAAAGGATGTTATCGTTTTCAAGGTCGGTCCATGCAAGATTGATACGTTCATGAAGCAGGGTGTCAATCTCAACAGGATAGAGGCCATGAAGTTCGCTGACATCATACGCATGCTTAAACCGCATCTTGCGTACATAGACGCCCCGGACACCAACCTGCCGAGATTCAATGCGTTCATGAAGAAGCTCGTGGGGGACGGTATAGAGATAGTTGCTAAGCACAAGGCGGACCGGGATCATCCAGTCGTGTCTGCCGCGAGCATCATCGCAAAGGTCGAGAGGGAGAAAGAGATAACAAAACTCAAAGAGCAGCACGGCGACTTCGGAACGGGTTATACGTCTGATGAAAGGACTATGGAATGGCTCAGGGAATGGCTGAAGAAGAATAAGGAGTTCCCAGAGCATCTTGTTAGGAAGAGCTGGTCCACTCACGGTATGCTGAAAGGGGAAAGGGAACAGAGGGGCCTGGGTGATTGGCTCAAAGGCATGATTGGCAAATAAATTAAAATAAGGAAGCCATAAGGTGAGTATGGAAAGGAAATATTCCTCTGAAGTCAAGGCCGGCGACAAGGTTGTCATGAAAGGCTGGGTCGCGAAGACCAGGGACCTCGGCGGCCTGAAATTCTTCTTATTGAGAGACAGGCATGGCACCATCCAGGTGACAGCCAAGAAAGGCGATGTCCCTGATGATGTGCTCAGAAAATTCTCAAAGGTCATGAAGGAGTACTGCGTCGTCGTGGAGGGCACAGTCAAAGAGGCCAAACAGACGGAAAGCGGAATTGAAGTCGTGCCAAAGAAGCTCGAGATAATCTCCGAGTCCGAGCCGGAACTGCCCATAGACGTCTTCGGCAAGATAGAATCGGGAAAAGACAAGCGCTTCGACTACAGGTTCCTCGACATCAGGGAACCGAAGCTCCAGGCGATATTCAGGATAAAGGCCAGAGCCGTTCAGGGAATAAGAGAGTATTTCATCAGGGAAGGATTTACTGAGATATTCACTCCTGTCATACAGGCAGCTGGGGCCGAGGGTGGTGCGACCATGTTCCAGGTGCAGTACTACGACAAGAAGGCCTACCTGAGGCAGAGCCCGCAGCTGTACAAACAGATGATGATGGCATCAGGCATGGACAGGGTTTTTGAGATCGGCCAGGCATTCAGGGCAGAGAAGTTCCATACATCAAGGCATGTTTCCGAGTTCCTTTCTGTGGATTTCGAGCAGGGCTGGATCCAGTCCGAGGAAGATGTGATGAAGACGCTGGAAGAGATGGTAGTACATTCACTGAAGGCTATAGCTACAGACTGCAGGAAGGATCTTGACTTGCTTGGAAAGAAAGTGAAAATTCCGAAGCTTCCAATGAAAAGGGTCACATACGATGATATTGTTGATGCACTCAAAAAGGAAGGCGTCAGGATAGAATGGGGTGACGACATAGAGGATGCCCAGGAGAAGAAGTTCGGCGAGATAATGGCCAGGAAGGGCATTGAATGGTACTTCATCACCAAGTTCCCGTCGAAGATAAAGCCGTTCTACATCATGCTTGAGGGAAAGAATTCGAGAGGACTTGATCTCGATTACAAGGGCATGGAGATGGCATCAGGCGGTCAGAGAGAGCATCGCTACGATGTGCTGAAAAAAGTGATGAAAGAGAAAGGCCTTAATCCCAAGAATTTTGAGTTCTTCCTCGAGCCATTTCGATATGGCATTGTCCCTCATGGCGGGATAGGTTTTGGCGTCGAGAGGATGGTCGAGAAGCTGCTGGACCTTCCTGACATAAAGGAAGCCATACTCTTCCCCAGGACGCCGGACAGGCTGGTGCCTTAGCCTTCCCTGAAGAACCCCAGCTCCAGAATGCTTTTTGGTATACTCCAAGCCATGGAAATGATTCAATCTTACTCACAATAGCTCTACTTCTATTCCAATTTCAGACATTATGTAATCAGAAATCTCCTTCTTCTTCGATGCCATCTTGTGCTTCTTCTCATTTATTTTTGTCTCGATTCCGTCTTTCTCACGCCTGATGTAGCTCATATCCGCCTTTGTCTTTTCGGCAGACCTCTCCGCTTCCTTCTTCTGAATGCTTACCTTTATCCTTCCTATCTTCTCCTTCAGACCGCTACACCGGTCATTCACATCATCATAGTCTGACATGGCTATTGCGAACCAGCCGGAGTCGACAATTTCCTTTATGCTGTCCAGCTTGCCGCTGTCCTTCCTGGAAAGACTGAAGTCTTCCGTTTCTATGGACATCAGCAGTTTTTTGAAAATGCCCTGAATCAGTGAAACATCAGTCGAAAGATAAGTCTTGAGCGGTGAATGGGAAATGCTTTCAGCTAGCTTCTTTTCTGACTTCTGCAGGTTCTTGGAGTCGTGTGCAAAAAGCTTCATGATACGCTTGAAATCACCAATCTTTCCCACCATACTATTCTCAATATCTTCCTTTTTGCTGACACATTTTTCAAGCTCTTTATTGAGGTCATCAAGCTTCTTCCAGTCGGGACTCTTCCCGACAGAATCGAGCTTGCTTTCCGCGTCAGAAAGCTCATCTTTCTTATCTTTCATTCTTTCCTCAAGCTCTCCCCGCTTCTCTTCAAGCGAAGGAATCTCGCCTGCAAGCGTTTCAACTTCCGCTATCATCTTTTCAACTGTGCCCGATATCTTGAGCTTGCTTCTTTCGTCTATCATCAGCCGCATATCTTCTGTCTTCTCTCCGATGGAACGGAGGATGTCTGTCATCTTCCTGCTCTCCTGCTCGAAATATCTCTGCAGCACAATCCTCTGTTTGGGTATCATGTTCATTTCATTCATCAGTCTCATGGTGCTGCGAAAGATGCTTCTGAAATCGGAAAAGTTCATTTTTCCGGAAGAAACCGCTTCATCGTTTATCTCCTTGTAGTATGTTGTCAGGCTCATGAGTGCCTTCTTGGTCCACGTATCCTTTATCATATTCACTGCCGCATAAGTCCTGTCTCCTTCCTCGAAATTCCTGCTTCTTATGTTGTATATGTTCTTCTGGAAGTCCCTGACCAGTTCCAGAAGCTCTTTGGAAAGTTCTGCGAATCGCTTGCCCTCAGAATCCATATCATCACTGAACTGGGAATCCAGCCAGGCAGGCACTGCAGATAATTCGAGAGTCGCTTTTTTCGGTTTTTGCGAAACCTCTGCCACCTTTCTTTTTTTATTCTTACCGAAAATGGAACCCAGAAAACCCATACTAAGAATAATGTCTGCCTTTTTAAAACGTTTTCACAAAAGAATGACGGGCAATGAGGAAAACGCTCCAGAATGACCTTACGGGGAATGATTTCCTAGGTAGCTTCCGAGCCCACTCTACTCTCATAAAGCCTCTTCGTCCGAATCCTTCTGGTACTTCCCCTTAGCGGAGTACTGCGTGGAGACCTGGTAGGTTATCCTCGACTTATAGAACCTTCCTGAATCATCTTCCTCTAAGTCGGTGGAATACCTCTTGAAGTCCATTCCTTCTCCAAGACTGGAGTCATCGGCACTCTTCTTCACGGAAAGTTCGAAGCTTTCAAAGGCCGGTGGAAAATAGCTCGGCTCTCCCTGGGCGCGGAACTTCCATACGAGCTTTCGCGTCTCTATGTCAACGCAGTACATGTTGCAATCCATGGAAGAGAAATATACTCGACTTTCATCTACAGCAGGAGACCATCTGACTATCCCGCGTGTTCTGAACGTCCAGAGTTTCTTGCCGTCGAGTCCTATACAATACAGGTTGTCGTCGTCCGCGCCGAAATAAATTCTGCTTCCGTGTATCACAAGGGCTGAAAGGGAATGACTTATCCGGAAGCTCCATAACTCCTTGCCTTCCCCGCTCAGTGCGTATACAAGGCCTTCGTGACTTCCCTGATAGAGAACATCATTGTATATGACCGGTCCTACGACGAGGCCGTATCTGCTTGCGGGGAATCTCCAGATGAGTTCTCCGGATTTTACGTCTACGGCTCTCACGAAATTGTCGAATGAAGGAAAAAAGACCTTCCCTTCGTGGATGCTCACTGCCGATGAAATGACATGCCCAGAGGTCTGGAATTTCCAGACGAGTGAGCCATCGACCACCCTCAGGCAGTAGAAGTTGTGGTCGTAAGACCCGAATAGCACATTTCTATCATGAAAGACGGCGGTTGCTATCACTTCTCCCTGTGTCCTGAATTTCCAGATGAGTTCTCCTGTCTTTATGTCAAGGCAGTAGAAGTTCTGGTCGTTCGATCCTATGAAGACCATTCCATTGTGAAAAGCGGCAGAAGACAGTATCTTGTCTGATGTCTCGAACTTCCATGCGAGTTTCCCTGTAATCGCGTCAAGCGCGTAGACATTACGGTCATATGAACCTATGAAAAGCATCCCGTCGCTGATTGTCGGCGAAGATACCGCGAAGCCGTCTTCCGCCCTGAACTTCCACAGAAGCTTCCCGGTCGATGAGTCGAGCGCATAGACATTGTGGTCCATGGAGCCAAAGTAGACCCTTCCGTCATGGACGAGTGGCTTCTGGAGTATGCTTCCTCCCTGGCCGATATTAAATGGCCGGTCGAACTTCTTGACCTGAACGTATTCGGAATCCTCCATCTCCACGAAAAAGTCGTCGAAACCCGGGTCCTCATGTGATTCCATGGACCTTTTTTAGCTTAAAGAATTAAAAATCCATTATCCGAGAATGCCGACTTCCTTTATTGCTATCGGGGAGCCGCCGGCGTGCCATGTCTTCCTCGGTCTTGCCTGCATGCTGTATATCCGCTCGGAGTTGTCGTCAAGTACTATGGCTGTGCCCTTCTTCCTCGGAAGCGTGTTTATGTACTCCTGTATGTCGTCAAGCATGTATGTCTGCATGATGCCTCTCAGCGCTGTGAGATCGGCTTCGGACGTCAGCCTGTGGGCTATGATTATGTCTGATTGTGCGAGTGCATCTTCATGCAGCTTGTTGGGTCGTTGTGTGATGAACAGCAGCGAGATTCCGGGCTCTCTTCCCTGCTTGACGAGCGTCAGCAGCGGCTCTGTCGCTGCAGTCTTCCCGTCTGTCGGCAGGAACTGATGGGCCTCGTCCGCCATTATCCAGACCATGGGCATGGTCGGCTTTGACTCGCCTGTCATGACCTCAATCTCCTCTGTCTTTCTCGCAAGCGACCTCGCGTGGTATATCTTCCTGCTCAGCAGGCCCACTATCATGGAACGCACTGACCAGCCCGCAGAGACCTGCATGTAATGGGATATGTCAAGGACAGATACGGTGCCGGGCTTCACGAGGTCCTCTATGCTTGTGCCAGTCTTTCCGAAGATGCCCCATCCGTCTGCGGCGCTGAACCTGTTGACGAGGGCATCCTTCACCTTCTGGTCTGCCCTCTTGTCCGCCTCTATTGATTTCACTATGTCCGCTATTGAATACGCACCCCCACTGGTCTTCTTAACCTGCTTTATGACCCTTTCTATGGTCGTCCCGTATTCGTCCACGAATGAGAAACCGAACGTCAGTATCCAGTCCTCGGCAGCAAGGTCGGAACACACCAGATTGAATGTGCTGTCGTACGTGACGCCGGCCTGTTCGTAATCTTCAACGTATCCAGTAGGCACGAAAAGGTTGATGGGCAGTGCCTCGGGCTTAAGTCCCCATTCCTTCAGTGCATTCTTGTCCCTCTCGTTGGGATTCTTCATGGACCAGTAGATGCCCATGGTATCGAACATCACGACTGCAAGGTTATTCCTGATATCGTCAGGCAGCGTCGCTATCTCCTCTGAAACTATACCTGCGCTGTAGCTCTTCCCGCTTCCACGCTTACCACAGACCAAAACCACATGAGGCCTCGTGACATCCATGAGAATGGGATTCGTCAGATGGGCATCATCACCCTTGCCTACAATATGCTTCCCTATGAAAGCCGTTCCCTTATCCCCGTATTTCTTAAGGTCGTCACTGTCACGTCCAACAACAATATTTTCAACCATAACAACAGTAGCTCCTGGGTCTCATTTATTAATTGGCTTGGATTATATTTATTTAATTGAAATAATAACAACACGGAGGTGTCATTAATGGGTTTTATTGAAGAGCTGGTGAAAAACAAGGAAGAGCTGCTTGTCAAGTTCCTCAGCATAGTAGAGGGAAAGGAGACTTCAGCTAACGTTAACCTCGACGGCATAAAGTTCAATCTAGGCGGAACAGAGGTAAAGGTTAACGGGAACGTTGAATTAACCCTCGTACCACCTAAGAAGAAAAAGTAATCATATTGAATTTGGGAATTACTGGTTTCTTATGAGTCTCATAACCGATATACTTGAGGTAGTCAAAGGCAGGCTCCGGTTCCATCTTTCAGTTGACGGAAAACCGGCAGTCGACATCGTTCTGACAGCCGGGGAAATAATAGTAGACATAAAAAACCCGCTGCTTGCGATGGAGATGGGCCTTCATCAGATAGGAAAGAAGCCGGGTATCAGCAGTTATGTACTGAAAGCCATCAAGGCCGCAGGCTACAAGGTGAAGGTCAAGTACAAGATGATCGAGTTTGAGGTTTAGATTCCCTGGGAATGTTTCTCGCCCGTCAGCGATGAACGGATGATGTCACTTGAGATATATGTGCCCGTTTATCTTCTTGTTCCATATCCATGGATCGTCGGTGTTGGCCTCGCGCTTCAGGCGCAGGTACAGGTCCAGCTGCGCATCCGCATCGTCAGCGTAATATATTGCGAGAGCTTCCGGAAGCTGCGGCTGCTTTACTGCCCCGTATTCTGTTTTGCCATGATGGCTAAGCATGATGTGCTGCAGCTTCAGTTTCAGCTCATCCGGAAAGCCCGGAATGCTTCCGATCTTATCGGTCAGCATCTCGTACCCCTTTATTATGTGACCTATCATCATGCCTTCGTCCGTGACGTCTATCACGCCCCCGGACACCTCAAGCTCCTTCATCTTCCCTATGTCATGCAGAAATGACCCTGTAAGCACCAGTCCCCTGTCGAGTTCTTCGTGCACGTCACAGAGATTTGATGCAATCGTCATGCAATTCAGCGTGTGCTCCAGGAGTCCTCCTATGTAGTTCTGATGGTACTGCATGGCAGCAGGCGTTTTTCTGAAAGCTTCTATGAATTTCTGGTCATTGAGGAACGCGTTCGCTAATGCCCTTAGATGTTCATTTTTGACAACGGAGAGTAGCGATTTCACATCTTCCAGCATCTTCCCGGTGTCCTTTTTTGTCTTTGCCACGAAATCCTCAGGGTCGTATTCACCGGGCTGGCATTTCCGGAGTCCGCCTTTGGACGGGTCTACGGAAAACGAGAAGTTGTTGCTGTCGGGCGGGTACTCCTGCACTGTCCCGCTGACATGCACGACATCGCCTTTCTGGATGCTGCCATATAAGCGTTCGGTTTCCTGATCGTTCCTTCCCCAGTACTTGACCGTCATCTCTCCGGTGCTGTCAGATACCCTCAGTTCGAACCATTTCCCTGTCTTGCCGGCGCCCTTGTATGCAACAGGCGGCTTCTTGAACTTGACAGCGAACTTGTCATCTACGTCATCCCCGTTCTTTGGGAAAGAACTCACGGACTGCTTCTTCATGAAAATCACTATTTATGTTTGGTATGTGCATTTAAAAGATTGGAATTCATATCCAGATAGCAAATTTCACCTTCACTATCCTCCCATTGTATGTAGCGTAACGCTCCGCGTGGATAACGGTCGTGGAATCACTGTCTATGGCAAGTGTGCTGTTCTTATAGACGGTTCCGTTGATGTCCTTCACTTCAAAATAGAACTCATACGGCCATATGTCGAGCAGTGATTTGGCCTTGATGTAGCTCATATTGACAAACTCGTCCACCTTCTCTTCATCCAGCGTGTTGTCATCGTAAGCAATGCCTATAACCTGCACAGTGCTCTCGTTCCAGTCAGAGGGAATGCCGGGTGTCCGTATAAGGGAATCCGATAATGTCATGGATTTGAGCTGCATCTCCCTGAGTTCCTGGCTCTGGACCGTGTCCGCGCTTATGTAGTTCCATGCGAACATCACCGACATCATGGCACTAAAGAATATCAGGAAAGACAGCGCCATATCCAGCGACCACAACTGCGCCTTCTTCATTTTTCTCCCTCTGTTATCTTTTTGGTCGAATACCCCTTTAACTTTTCAATGCGAACAATCCCGCATTCAATGCCAGCCCCGTCAAGCATTCTCTTTATAGAAGTTTCATCCTGGTCGTATCCGATGGCTATCACGTCGGGTTTCTCTTCCCTGACGACCTTCATCATATCGTCATCGTCACCCGTGACGACCTTGTCGATGAATGACAGCACGCCAATCCTTTCTGCACGGTCTCTGGCCGTGGAGAGCAGCCTCTTCTTATTCCTAAGCACTGTATTGTCGGATGCGATAACGACTATGAGCTTATCGCCAAGCTTTCTGGCTTCATTGAGAAAATACAGGTGGCCGGGATGCAGTATATTAAAGGCGCCGCCTGCAAGAACCTTCTTCTTTCTCAGCATATTATATCCTTCAATTCCGTTATTTATATCATCTCATGCAATTCATTTTAATGGCAGTCGCAAAATCCATGTTCCGCATAATCGAGGAGACGCTACCTGTAATACTTCTTTTCGCTTTCGTTGGACTTTTCACAGGGGGCTTCCTCAATGAGGTAATAACCGATGCTTCCATTGCACCTGGTCTGCTCATAATCGTTCCCGGCCTGCTCGGTCTCAGGGGAAACATATCATCAGCCCTCGGTGCAAGGCTCAGCTCAGGACTGCACCTGGGTTACATCTCAACAAAGAAGTTCTCCAGGGGGCTGCGGGCAAACATAGAAATCAGCATCTTTCTGAGCGTTTTCATATCCATCGTGCTTTCGGTACTGGCATGGCAGACCTGCGTGTATATAGGAGGCACATGCATGAGCCTGATAAACTTCGTGTTGATAACAGTCATGACCGGCCTGATATCAGGCATCCTTATGTCATTCACCACATCCGGCATCGCCATCATGAGCTACAGGCATGGACTGGACCCTGACAACACCACGCTTCCGGCAGCCGGAAGCATCGGCGACATAATAACAATTATCACATTGCTTCTGACTGTAAAATTTGTCTTGGGGTTGGGAATATGATAGACACGAAAGAGGTCATAGAAGAGAGCCTGCCTGTGCTTTCGGTATGTGCGGCAATAAGCATCCTGTCTGGTCTCTTTCTCGGCAGGAATGAAGAGATGCTGAGGATGCTGCCGGGCATACTGATAATAGTCCCATCTTTCATGGCGATAAACGGCAACATCTCCAGTGTCATGACCAGCAGGCTTTCGTCAGCGCTCCATATGGGTCTTATAAAGCCGCATTTCAGACGGAGCAAGATGCTGGAAAGGAACATTCATGCGATGCTCATAATTGCAGTTGTATCATTCTTCATGCTGGGTATCGCCGCGGCTATGATAAACAACTTTCTTGGTACCGTGGTATTCAACATCATGATCTTCCCCATGATAACGCTGACAGCCGGGCTGATAACAGTGATGATACTGATGTTCGGTTCTATCTTTACGAGTTACCTGATATACAGGCACGGGCTTGATCCCGATAATGTTGTTGTCCCCATACTCACCACGGTGGGTGATTTCGTGGGCATTTCAGTGTTGCTTTTAATAACAGCAGCGGTGGTCTAGAAAGTTATTTAAAGCGGCATATTAAATCAAATAAGGAGTGGTGGTAACAATACCTAAATCCGAATATAGCAGCGAAAAAATTCTAAGAGACATAATGGAAAAAGACAAGAATGTCGTGGACCTTATTGTCGAAATGAAGAACATGGTGAACCTTGCCATAGCACTGGGTTTCTCTGCCCTTCTCATGAAGGACGAGAAGCTCGTCGAGAAGATTCACGAGCTTGAGGAAGAGATAGACATTCGCCAGTATGAGATTGAGGCAGAGTGCATGCTGGCTACCAAGACGCCAAGGGATGCGCTCGAACTTACGTCCGTGCTGAGGCTGTCAAGCGCCATGGAGGACATCTCCAACGCGATAAAGGAGCTGATAGACTCCCTTTCACGAGGCATCCCCATACACCCGACAATCCTGAAGGGCCTGAAGGACTCCGTAGAGGTTGCTGACTATATTGAGATTGGTAAGCGCTCGAAGTCTGTTGGCAAGACTATTGAAGAATTTACAGAAGGCCATGTGGATGTCATTGGGCTGAAGAGGGACGATAAGTGGTTATATCTTCCTGAACGAGAAGACATCATAGCATCAGGTGATGTGCTTATAGTCTCGGGCCAGAGAAAAACCGTTGCAAATATAAAGAAGAAGACCTAGAGGTTACCTCTTCCGGGGTTTCTTCTTTCCAGTCGGGTTTAGAAATGGCGCGGGAAATACATTCTCAGATTTTTTCCTGTGCATATGAAGGTAGATTCCCATGCCTATGAAAACAATAGAAGTTATTCCGATTGTGCACAAAAGATATGTTTCCATATAGGGCCTCTAGAATTCATCCAGCATGTCCTTTTCCTTGTTGAGATCGACTACCATTATCTTCTCGTCGTCTGAGTCTTCCTTTCTCCCAAGGTGATCGACGTCCTTTCTTATCTCCGCACCCCTTTCCCTGAGCCTGTCAACCTTCTTTTCCAGAAGGTCTACCCTTGTGGTCATCTTCGAGAAATCAGTGATACGCCTGTTTGAATCAGAAATCTTCAGATCAAGAAGGCTTACCTTCTTGTTCAGGTCTGCCCTGGCGTTGAGGAATGCCTTTACGGCAGTGCTGAACTTGTTTCCTTCCTCTGTGGAAGTAGTGTCGAGCTTGCCTCTCATCTCTGCAAGTCCTGACTCTACCTGCGCCTTGAGTGCCCTGATTTCCTTGTCGTGACTTCTGGACCTTTCATCCATCTTTGACGCATCAGTTCTCAGCTTCTGAAGTGAAGAAACGTTCCTGGTAATTACGTCCTTTTCCTGGTCCACTGTCTTCAGGCGCTCCTCGAGCCTGGCTATCTCTTCAAGCCTCGCCTTGACGGAGTCTATCGATTTTCCTTTTCCGGCAAGCTCTTTCTTTATGGATGATATATCATCGCTGAGCTTCGCCTCGACCGCACCGGACTTGTCAGAAAGGCTGGCCTCTATATTGTCGGCCTTCTGCCTGAGTTCAATCTCAATGAATTTTATCCTCTCTTCAAGCTTGGTTTCCATAGCCTCAGTCAGTGCTGCCTTGGCATCGCCGATATCGCCAAGCTTTATCTGGAGTTTCTCAAGGTCAGTAACCTTCTTCTGCAGATTCTCAAGTGCCGTCTTCACCCCCGTGATATTACGTGTCCCGGAGCCCACGTCTTTCTTGAGCGAATTCAGGTTCAGCGAGAATCCTTTCATTTCCTTATCAAGCCTTCCGAGGATGGCAGAATTGAAAGCGGCGTCCTTCTTTATTGCAGAAATATTATAGTCTATCTTACTATCTATAGCTACGTTGACATCTTCCATTCTGATTTTGTTCGAATCCATATCTTTCCTGATGGTCTCGATGTGCTTGTGCAGCGTTTTGATTTCATTCATGTTCTCCGAAAGCGTCTTCCCGAGCTTTTCAATATCCCGTACACGCTGATGGATGCTGTCGATTTCGGAAAGACTTCTCTTTGTTGCGGACTGATCGGTCTTTAGTGCGGAAATCATCTTGCCGGCGCTTGTGATGTCCTTGCCAAGTCCGGCCATGTCAAGATTTATTTTCGAGATGACCGCGTTGTTACCCTTAACTATGTTTGATTCAAGCAGTTTCAGCCTGTCCTCCAGCTGGAATTCAATAGCATCCGTCTTCTCCGCTATCTGGGAATCGAGCATCTTTGTCTTCTCAAGCAGCCTGGTTTCAAGGAACTTGTCAGCATCTCCCAATCTGGAGCCGATGTCCTTGGTCTTCTGTTCAAGAACTGCCATGTCGTTCTTTATGCTCTTGATGGTTTCCACTCCCTTCACGATACCTGACTTCACGTCTTCTATGTGCTTTATCTTAGCAGCAAGCGTTCCGATCTGCTCCAGTCTCGTGGCGTTCTTGGATGAGCTTTCCCTCACCCTGGTTATCCTCTCGTTCTCCTTCTCGAGGTCCTTCTTCAGTGCCTGCAGGCTAAGCGTCAGCTTCTGTATTGCAGCATCATGGTCCTTTATGACCGAAGACTGTTCCTCTGAAGCCCTGTTCACAAGCGATATGCCTGAAGTGAATTTATTATCAATGGATGATAGCGATTCCGATGATGATTTCTCGAAAGAAGCCAGCTTCTCCTCGAGTCCGCTCACGCCAACATCGATGTCGTGGACCGATTTTGACATGTCCTTTTCGAACTTCCTGCTGTCATCTATCCTCCTTGCAGCCTCATCAGCAGCATCCGTTGCTTTTTGAAGTCGTTCGCCAATGTCCGTGAGCTTCTTCTTATGCCCGTCCATTCTTTTTTTGATATCGATAATCTCGGAAGAAAGCGTTGTTCTCGCAGTATATACGCTGCCGTCAGTTTTGCCCAGTCTTTCCTCCATCGCGGCCATGGAAGTCGCAAGCGATTCGGATTTGCCTGTAAGCACCTTTATGGTCCTGGCATTCTCCTCAACTATCCTCTCGATCTCTTTTGTAAGAAATGCGTAATTACTCTTCAGTTCTTCCTTGTCTTTCTTGAGACCGGCTATTCCGCTCCGGACCTTACTGAAACCTTCTACCATGTCAACCCTCCAGTTCTTTCAGAAGCCTTCCCATCTCAACCTTGTATTCCTTCTTGAGGCCCACTATTTCCTTCATGAGCCTGTCAACCTTTCTGCTGAGCGCCGAAAGTGCCTTGGCGTTCGCGCTGCCGGTCTGATAGTTGCCTGATGTCCGGCCTTCGAATTGGATAGCCTTCTTGGACAGGCTGTCATACTTGGCATCAAGCTCTGCGCTCTGGCCTGCAAATCTCTCTTTCTCCTTTGATATTATGTCCTTTAGGTCGGCCTTGAGGCTGGCGGATATGCCTGCCATGTCCTTACTCACCTTAAGCGCCTGCTTATCGATATCAGCAGAAACGCCGGCGGATATCTGCTCTACGTTATTCACGGTGTCGTCAACCTTACCCTGTGCCGCAGCTACTGCCTGCTGGAGGTCGTTCACTATGCTACCGAGCTTCTGGAGGTTTCTAACTTCAGCCTTGAGTGTGGCATTCTCCTCCCTCAGCGTATGTATGTCTTCCTTGAGGTTATGCCTCACCTTAGAGAATGAGCTTACGTTTTCCTTCACTATTCTTGCCTCCGCGCTTTCAAGGTTGTTCTTCACCTCAGACTGCATGGAATCCAGCTGTTTCTTTATAATCATGTCGTTCTTCTCCGACTTGTCCGTTATGTCCTGGGAAATGATGTTTATCTTTGCATTGAGAGATGCAGTTTCTTCTTTTCTCTTTCCGACTTCGGCCGCAAGACCGCTGATTCCAGATTCAATTGACTTCAGATTCTCAACATCCTTCCCCATAAGCCCGACTTTCCTTTCAAGTTCCAGTGACGCATGCCCGACCTTCTGGTCCACGGATTTACCTATCTTGCCCATCTCGTTCTTTATCATCAGTTCCTTTCTCTTCGTGATGTCTATGAAGTTCTCCAGACGCTCAATTAAACCGGCTTCAACGCTGTCTATCTTTTCATCTGTGACAACGCCATGCTTAACCATAACATCTATCCTGCCGCTGAGCATCTTCTCTATGTCCTTCTGGTTCTTGCTGTTTGCGCCTATGTTTGCCTCAAGCATCCTGAGCCGCTTTTCCACACCGTCACCGAAGGCTGAAAATTCCTTCCTGATAGCAGCCTGTCCGCTTCTAATCTTCGCACCAGCACTGTTTTCAAAGGAAGTCATGTCAGCTGACATCAACTGAAGTTGTTTGTCCAGAGCTGCCTGGTTTTTCTTCAGCTCGAGCCTTATGGTGCCCAGGTTCTTTTCGTCCGCCTGCCTCAGCTCTGAGGAGAATTCCAGCAACTTCGTGTTCACATCATTCGTCATTTTGCCGAGTTCATCATCTACTGCGGCCTTTGCCCCGTTCATTTCACTCTTCACGCTCTGTGCGAGCTTCTCCATGTCAAGTCTGGTCTGAGTAAGGTTGGACACGGTCGTCTGCAGCTTTCCCTCAAGACCCTCTATGTCGCCCTCGAATTTCTTCAGTGCCTCTATGTCCTTGCCCATCAGGAGACTGTGCTCTCTGAGTGTGTCCATCTTGCTGTCTGTTTTCTTATCGAATAGATTGAGCATTGTGGAAATCTTCCTGTCCAATGCTGCTTTGAGCGTTCTCATGGAAACATCGAAATCCATGACAGCGGCTGCAAGATTTTTACTGATTTCAGCATCATCCTTATCACTCTTCCTCATCGATGCCTTTATGGCTCTGTGAATCTTCTCCTCTGTTGCGGAAACATTCTCGTTGAGCGCATTCAGGCGCTTGTCAACCTTGGTGAAGTCATCCCTGAGCGTCTTCTCGACTGAGATAAGCGAGTCCCCCAGTATCTTATCCTGAGAACTGAGATTCTTAGATTTTACGTCCAGATCGTTGAGCCTTTTTGTTACCGGGTTCACCTGGTTGTTTATGAAGTACAGCAACCTCTTCCCGGCCTCACCATAAACATAAGATGCCTCCTTGAGCTTGTTCAGAAGATACTCATTCCTGGCTTCCAGGGTCTTTTTCTCTTTGCCGGAAGCTGACGATACATTCTTGTAGTGGTCAGCCTCTTCCCTGAGACGCCTGAGCTCTGACTCGACTTCTCTTATCTCGTCCATATCATCACTTGAACTCCTTCAGAAGGAAGCCTATCCTCTCTTTCTGCTGGTTAAGCTTGTCTTCCAGCTTCCTCTTCTCATCAGCATGCTGAGCTATGATCTTATGTAGTTCGTTCTTCTCGGCATCGAACTTATCTTCAATAATCTTCTGGTTCTTACGTAGGTCGGAAAGGTTGTTGAAAATGTTGTCAACCTTCTCATGCAGCTTCTTTGTCGGGACCGCCCTCTCATCAAGCTGGTTTATCCTTTCTTCAAGACCGTCAGCCCTGCGCACGAAGAACTCCCTTATTTCCAGGATGTCCTTGGTCTTGTTGTCCAGCTCAGTTATAACCTCTTTCGGTGTCTGCAGTTCCTCTATCTTATCCAATATGTCATGGTCTTTTGACTTGAGCGCATCTACCCGGTTTTCAATCTTCTCGTCATATTCGTTGAGGGCAGTTATCTTATCTTCTATCGTGTCCATCTCGCCTTTGAGCGCAGAAAGCTCGGCTATGTCCTTGTGTGTTTCAGAAACCATGTTTTCAACAGACTGCATCTTGTCTTCGATGAAAGCGAACCTGCCAACAAAATCCTTTCTTATGGTGCTGGACTCGGCTTCCATCATGCTTGGGAACATTTCCTTCATTTTTTCGAGCATATCCTTTCGCTGGTTCTTGTCGATGTCATTCATCGTAGTCTTAAGTTCCGTTATTAGCTGCCTGACATCTTTCACATTGTCCTCCAGCTTTGATATCCGCTCATCGAACTTGTATAGCGTCTTTATGTCCTTCTTGTCTCCTCTCGTGTCAAGAATGAGTTCTGCGAGTTTCTCCTTCACTTTATCGTTGACTTCCTCGACTTTCTTGACCCTATTAGAAAATGGTTCGACCTTTTCTTCCGTTTCTCTCTTCACGACAAGCGGTATGACTTCTTCTTTCAGGTCATCCGCGTTGGATATAAGCATCCTCAGCCTTTCCACATTCTCCGGTCCCAGCTTTTTCTGGAACTGCTCCATCTTCTGTTCCATGTCCGGGAACCTGTCAAGCACTTCAAGTTCCCTGTCCAGTGCCATGAACCTGTTCTCAGCTTCCTCCTTGAAGGCATCAACAAGCGTTGCGAGGTCTTTCAGTGATTTCTTCAGGCTGTCTGTTTCCTTCCTGAGCTCAACACCACCGCCCATGGCCATAAGCCCTGCGGCGGTCTCTCCGGCATCGCCGGGCTTGACACCTCCTGTACCGGAAGCGGGCTTTGCCCTGGTTTCATCGAGTTTCTCACCGAGCTCTTTAAGTCTTTTATCGAACATCTTCTTCATCGTGACTGCGACTTCTTCTTCATCCTTTTCCCCTTCTTCTTTCTTCTTGGCCATGCCTTCTATAGTCTCTTGAAGGGCCTTTATCTGAGATGCAGTCTTCTCTTCCATGTCCTTAAGTCTGGGTTCGAAGTCCGGCAGTGCTGCCTGTGCAGGCTGGGCCACAGCTGGAGGAGATGGCTGTCCGTTTTTCATTTCAGTCGATAAATCCTCAACAAGCCCGGCCAGGTCATCAGTTTTCTTCATGGCGTCGGCCCTTTCCCTCTCAAGCTCCAGCATGCTCTCCTTCTGGGTCGCTAGCTGTTTCTTCAGCTTCTCTGTCTCGGAAAGGCTTGTCTTTTTCTCCGGCTTCGGCTCTTCAGCGGGTTCTGGTTCCTCTGACAGAGAATGTTCTTCTTCATGTTCTGATTCTTCCGGTGGCTTCTCTTCTTCAGGCTTGTCGTCTTTTGGTTCTGGTGCAGGGGGTTCCTCTTTCGGTTTTTCCTCAGGTGGTTTCTCCTCGGTCTTTTCGTCCTTTTTATCATCAGATGGTTCTGTACCCATGTTCTTCAGTCCTCCGAGTCCGCTGCTTTCATCTGGCTTCTTCTCTCCAGAGTTTCCGTTTAGCGCATTTTCTTCAAGTTTTTTCTGCTCGGCTTCCAGCTTCTTCTCTTCTTCCTTTTTCTTCTCCTCGTCGCTTTTTCCGAACATTACTTGCCCAGCTCCTCAATCAGTTTTTTTGTAAGCGTCCTCTGCTTCTTGAAATCATCGTGAAGTTCGTCCATCTTACTTTCAAGATGCTGGAATTTGGTTGTCAAATCAGAATCGGCCATGTCCTCAGGTCTTATGCCGACGAATTTCTCCCATATCTTTTCTGTCGGAAGTTCGTATTTCTTGGCGTGGAGAATCCTGAACTTTCGCAGTTCATATACTAGAAAAAGCACTGATGCCGCAAGCATGACCGACAACACTATATCTATCATGGTTATCTTAGTTATAATTTGGTTGGTTGACTTAAATAAAATTGCTTATTTTCAATAACATGAGCCCGAAATTACTTCTTTTTGAGAAGCCCGAAGAACCTCATGAACCTTGTCATAAAGTTTTCCGGGATATATTTTTCTCCAATCAGCTTGCCCGCGAGTTCGTAGAAAGCCCTGCTTGCAGGCGAGTTCGGATCGTAAAGCACTACAGGTGTCTTCAGTGCAAGACTCCTCAGAACGTTCTTGTCCATCGGGACACTTTCGACTACACTCAGCTCGGACAACTGCTCCACTTCCTCGATGCTGAGCTCGTACCGCTCCTTGCCTACCATGTTGAGCATTATCCCAAGCGGCTTGGTGCCCATTTCCAGTGCGACCTGATGGCACTTTATTATGTCCATGGTCGATGGCACGAACGGTGTCGATATGAACAGCACCTCGTCACTGGCCCGCATGGCGGACATGGCTTCTCTCGCCATCCCCGGAGCACCGTCCAGCAGAATTATATCTGCCTCATCTGACAGTTTCTTTATCACCTTGGAGAGCCGGCTTACATCCACGCCCCTCAAATCCTTAAGAGACAATGAAGCAGGTATAACCCTGAGGCCCTGTACGTGATAATCGTAGATGGCCTCCTGTATCTTGGATTTTCCTGTAAGCACCTGGTTTAGTGTGACAGGTGAATAGTACATCCCAAGATAAAGGCTCAGGTGTGATGTCGTTATATTGCAGTCAACTATGATGACCTTTTTCTTGAAGTATGAAGCGAGAGCTGTTCCGAGGTTTGCCACTGTGGTTGTTTTTCCAACACCGCCTTTGCCAGACAGGACGCCTATAATCCTCGCCATTGTATAAAACCTGTATTATTTTTTCTTTTTTGATTAATTAAACTTCATGTTCTTCACCACTTAAGATTGCACAGCAGTTTGGTGAGTTCCTCCTCATTCCGGAATAGTACGGGGAAATCCGAAGACCCTCCTATAGTTGAATGAAGTTCGTACATATAATTAAGCATGTCAGTGCCTGTGCCAAGGGACAGTGACGTCGCTATCATCTTGCTGACGATTTCAGCGTTATACTTCTTCGAGAACGCTATTATGTTGGAGAAGAGCACATAAAGGAACACATGGATGAATATGTATCTCCCGTAAGTTCCGAGAGTGTCCCTGTCTGCCCTGTAGAGTGTCCTGAGATTGGTGGATTCGAATAAGTACTTCCTGTACGCTGTCATGAATGGCTGCACATACTGCCATTTCTCCTTGATCACGAGTTCAGGCGACCAGAACCCGCCCACCGGCTTTTCGTTCTTGAAGATGCCGTAGACATAATCGGGTATCCACTCGAACCTCGGCTTTATCTTGTTGCCGACAATATCTAGGTATCTCTGCTCTTCCATGAGCTTTACGAGTGGCTTGCCGATGCCTGCCTCGTTGTGATAGAGGTAGTTGGTCTTTATGTCCCACATGGACTGTATCTTGAATAATGATATGCCGTTTTCCTGCCCCGCCGCGCTCAGCCATATGAGCCAGAAGTTCTTATAATCTGTGAGCTTCTCTTTGAGTTTGCCCATTTTATACCTCTTTAATTATATGGTATGAACATATAAAAAAATTACCCCTCTTTTTTAGGTTTAAGACTAGGCACCCCTCCCACAGGCTCGGTGCTGTTTGTTTGTTTTGATTTCTGATTTACTGAAAAAATAGTATAAGCATATAATGATGGGTATGATATTACGGAGGTACAAAGCGGCTATGGCATGCGATTACTGTACCACGCCACCCAGCTCCTTGAGCTTTTCAACGTTGCGCTTCCTGAGCTCGTTGTATGCCTTCTCAGATATGATGCCTTCCTTGTACTCCCTCTCGAGCAAGCCGAGTACCTTCTCTACCTTCTTCCTTTCTTCTTCTCTTCTGGCAGCGGCTGCGGCTGCCTCCTCTTCCCTCTCTGCATCCGGGCCTATGCCTATAAGGTCAGCGGCCGTGGCACTTTCAGGAGCGCGCTGCCTGAATTTGAATATCATATTAATCTTCTTCTTGTACCTGTTGGTGAGTATGACAAGCGCAAGCACCGCTATTACCAGTATCAGTATAAGCGTTATCATCCAGTCTGGTATTTCAAGTACCGTTACAGGCTTGAGAGGAGGTGCGTCCCTCAGAAGTTCCCTCGCCCTGTCGAGAAGCCTCCAGCCCGTCGTGACTGAATCGAGTGCCTCTTCATACATCTTCGCATCAAGATAGCCCTCAGTCAGGTCTATCTGATGCTCTATCTCGTCCATAACGTCGTATACACGTGTAAGGTCCTTCTCACCCCGTTTCGCAGTTGCATTGACATCTTCCTGGAATTCCCTGAATGCCTCTTTCAGCTTCTGTAGCTGGTACCTCACAAGCTCTTCCCTTGAACCGAAAACTATTACTGATGTCAGCTTCTCGTCGTATGCCTCATCTGATGTGGCATTGAGTGTGCCGTAATACTGCTTGGCCTCGGTTCCTGATGGCACTAGTATGTTTATTACAAATGTCTCTGTATCACGAGGGTTCAGCAGCGGCAGCAGCTTCGGGGTGACTGTGTACCAGCTGTCTGGTATCCCACCTAGAGTAAGTCTGATATTGTGAAGAACAGATGTTCCTGTATTGTTTACAACCACTGAAGGGTACTGGGCCCAGCCCGTCTCGGTTGCTATTTCATCAGGATAGTCTGTTATTTCTATGTCAGGCACGGCCGCTGGTCCTGCAGGTCCGGAAGGCGCTCCCCCTTCATCGCCACCCCCCGGTCCCGGTCCTGGCGGTTTTGGCGCTGGGGCTTCAGCCGTGCTGAAATCATCATAAGCACCGGCTCGCTCTGTCCCTGAATATGTGACTATGAACGTTATCCTGACCGCGCCTATATAACTTATATTGTCTGGATTCACAACGTGCGTTATTTCTGAGTTGGCGGGTATCAGCACCGTGTCAAGCCCTTCATCGAGCGACTGCCCTGTATCTGCTCTTGTGAGATTCCACTCTATGTACGCATCCTGTGAATCGTCTCCGGTGTTCTCTATCACAACTGATATGCCGAGCGTGGTAATTGTATTGTCGATTATGACGACATCCCTGACGTCGAATGGGCCCCCGACCAGGCGCGTGTAAACGTCCTTCGTTATCACGTTGCTGTCCTTCGTTATGGTCACGGACCATCTCCAGTTGCCCTGGTTCGATGATGTGGATGTGTTGTACCATCTGATGTATCTGCCTGTCGAGAGCTTCGTCATGGACGCATTCTCAAGTATGAGGTTATCGAGTGGGTCGTAGAGGGAGACGACTATTGTGTCGGGGTCCATGTTGGCGACCCCGTCAGTTATGACAGCGACGACCTCCAGGCCGTCGGTGGTGCTCGTCTCGGCAGGCGCCTCAAGGTCCAGCGTCAGCATCCCCGGCCTTCTCTCTATGACCGAGAATGACGCATAGGTATTGTTGTAAAGCATGAGAGATATGGGCGTGTCGTTGAAGCTTGACGATGCCGTTATGTTGTATGTCCCTGTCGGCGAATCTGAGAAGAGCTGGAAGTTCGGGTATGCGTCGGGTTCTCCCTGGGAGTTCGTTACGAAGTCTGCCCCGTTCAGCGTGACCGTCCTTCCGGTCGGGTCTTCTATGCCTATGCTCACGTTGACGTCCTTGATATCCAGATTCTCGGCATCAGTGACCTTATACGTAAGGGTCCCGCTCTCGCCCTGATAGTATTCAGATGTAGCCCTGCTAGTAGACAAGTCTATAAGAAGGAGAGCGTATACATAGAAGCTACTATTTTCCGTGGCGTTAAGCCCGAAGTTGTCCTCCGCGTACACAACTATCGTGTAGTTGCCCCTCACGGTAG
>CAYUBD010000013.1:0-24121 GCA_964442905.1 uncultured archaeon
GAGAAGGGTGGGACTGTGGTAAAGGCTGTCACATACTACAAATATAAGTTCGAAAGAACCAAAGAAGGATACTTAACCAGGGTTAGTCTTGATATTTAATGGTGTTTATAATGAAAGAAAAGCTCGAAAAGGTCAATGAATTCGAATGGAGGCTACCGAAATCCGTCCGAAAGGAAATGCGCGTAGATGCCAGGATAATAGCCAACCAGAAGATACTCGATGCCATAGAGGACACCGCGATTGAGCAGCTTACGAATGTCGCCTGTCTTCCGGGTGTTGTTGATCCGGTTGTAGGCCTCCCCGATATGCACTGGGGATATGGTCTTCCCATGGGCGCTGTTTCGGCATTTGACGCCAAGGAAGGCATAATTTCTGCCGGACTCTGCGGCTTCGACATAAACTGCGGCATAAACCTCATAAGGACCAACCTTACCACGGATGAGGTCAGGAAGAAGCAGAAAGAGCTCATTTCTGAACTATTTAATGCAATACCAGTTGGGGTTGGTGGGAAAAGTAAGCTAAGACTCTCCAATGACCAGCTGGAAGAAGTGCTCGTCAAAGGCATCGACTGGGCAATAGACAATGGTTACGCAACGAAAGCCGACAAGGCTGCGACAGAGGAAGCCGGTCGAATGGATGGCGCCGATCCGTCAAAGGTTTCTGACCTTGCCAAAAAGAGGGGCGCCCCGCAGCTGGGTACCCTTGGTGCAGGGAACCACTTCATGGAAGTGCAGAATGTAACGCATGTTCACGATAAAGAAATCGCCTCAAAATGGGGTATTGAAGGACCCGGCCAGAGTACAATAATGATTCACTGCGGCTCGAGGGGTCTCGGCCACCAGATCGCGACAGACTACCTGAAGATACAGGAACAGGCCGTGAAGAAGTACAACATATGGCTGCCGGACAAGCAGCTTGCCTGTGCACCCGCAGATTCACAGGAAGGCCAGGACTTCTTCGCAGCAATGCAGGCTGCCGTAAACTACTCTTTCACGAACAGGGCTGTCATGACGAAATGGGTAAGAGAAGTGTTTGAAAGGGTGTTCGGGAGGTCATGGGAGGACATGGGCATGAAAACCGTTTATGCTATAGCACATAACATAGTGAAGCTCGAGGGATTCAAGATTGACGGGAAGACGAGGAAGCTCTATGTCCACAGGAAAGGTGCCACGAGGTCGTACCCGGACAAGCCGGTGATAATAGCGGGCACAATGGGAACAAGCTCTTATCTTCTGAAAGGGACAGAGACTGCTCTTGAGAAGACGTTCGGCTCTTCAGCGCACGGCGCAGGACGTGCGATGAGCAGGCACGCAGCCATAAAGAAGTTCTGGGGCGGGACAATAAAAGAAGAGCTTTCAAAGAAAGGTATAGAATCGAAGAGCCCGAACCCCAAGAGCCTTGCGGAGGAAGCTCCACTGGCCTATAAGGATGTTGAAGCTGTGGTTGATTCTGTCCACGGTGCAGATGTAAGCAGAAAGGTATGCCGCCTAGAGCCGGTCAGTGTAATCAAGGGTTGAATATATTAATACGCACTTTTAATATTCAAAATCAACATTTATAGAGGTGAAAGTATGCCAGTTAACAAAGGATACTCGAGAGGGTGGAAGCACGGACCAGGGAGAGGTAAGGAAACCATGGTGACCTGTGAATTCTGCGGTAAGAAGGTCCCTAAGTACAAGACATTCTCTGTTGTTCGCGGTTTCAGGATAACTGACCCATTGCTGAAGGAAGAACTCGGTGCAAGAGGCGGAAGAGGTGTGTCTCTCATGAGCAGCAAGATGTACGCCTGTCCCGCCTGTGCAAGGCACAGACACATCGTCAGAAGAAAGAAAAGGTAGGTTCATGAAATCCTTGAAAGATTTGAAATCATTGAAGGACTTGAAGTCACTGAAATATTTCAAAAACCTGAGGGGTTTATTCAAGAAGGCTGAGGCTGTAAGTTATCCAAAATTCTCTATGAAGGAGCCTGCTTATCTGATAGAGCTTCCGAAAATGAAAAATATGAAGAACCTGAACATACATTACCCTCTTCTGGAACCACTTGCATCGGCCAACATCAGGTGGACAACTGAAAAAAAGTCGTTAAAATATGAGGTAATGGAACCGAAGCTGACAAAAACAGAAAGAGGTATTCTTGAAAAGATAAAGAAGGATCTGGTAGAACTCATAGATGTTGAGCTTACTTCACTCAACGAAAAGGGTAACACGATGGAGTATCTGGAAGGAAAGGTCAATAATGTACTCGAAGAGGAGAACATGAAGCTTCCTGCAAAAAATTACATAAAAATAATGTATTACATCTTCAGGGATTTCATTGGCCTCAACGAGATAGAACCGTTCATGCACGACCCGTATATCGAGGATATAGGGTGTGACGGTGTTAAAACTCCATTATATGTGATACATAAAAGATTTGGTTCACTGGAAACCAGTGTAATATACGATGATATTGAACAGCTTAATAATTTTGTCGTCAAACTGGCAGAACGCTGCGGACGGTACATTTCATATGCAAGACCGCTGCTCGATGGCACACTTCCTGACGGCTCCAGGATTCAGGCGTCGCTGGCAAAGGACGTCACCACCAGGGGACCCACATTCTCCATCAGAAGATTCAGAAAATACCCACTGTCTCCAATAGAGCTCATGAATCTCGGTACGGTATCGTCAGACCTGCTTGCGTACCTATGGCTCGTAATGCAGTCTGGTGTCTCCATTCTTACATGCGGTGGTGTCAGCACAGGAAAGACCAGCCTGCTTAACGCCATAACACTGTTCATACCGCCAGAGTCCAAGATAGTTTCAATCGAAGACACGAGAGAGCTGAATCTGCCTCATGAAAACTGGATACCTGCGGTTTCAAGAACCGGATTTGGCGTGCCGGATGCTTCCGGAGAAAGGTATGGTGAGGTTACATTATTCGAGCTCCTTAAGGAATCATTCAGGCAGAATCCGGATTATGTCATAGTCGGTGAGGTCAGGGGCAAGGAAGCCTATGTCATGTTCCAGGGTATGGCATCCGGCCACCCGAGCCTTGGCACGATACACGCAGGTTCTGTAGAGGACGTCATAAAGAGGCTCGAGACACCACCGATAGAGATATCACCAAGCCTTGTGGAAGCTCTGGACCTCCTTTTGGTAATGGTCAAGTCAAAGGAAAGGGGTGAATCTGCCAGGAGGGTTAAGGAGGCCGTTGAAATACAGTCTATCGATAGCGAAACCGGAAAGGCAAAGACGCTGAAAAGCTTTGCATGGAACCCGGCTAATGACACATTCGAGGGCAAGACGGCTGAGTCCGAGCTGCTTAGAAAGATATCCTTCGAGAAGGGGCTGAATTACCGGAAAGTGACAGAGGAACTCGAAAACCGTAAGAAGGTTCTTGAATGGATGCAGAGGCATGATCTTACAAAATACGACAGCGTGGCAGAATTCGTTTCTCTTTACTACAAGGATCCGCAGACGCTTATGGAATGGGTGAAGAAGGATATACACCCATACGAAGCAAAGAACAAATCAAAGAAGCTGTCTGGATTCGTTACAAAACTGAAAACAATAGAATAGAAAATATTTTTCTCTATGAGAATACTATGTCGTATCCCCTGAGAAGGTCATATGCACCCTGGCACTCGATTGACCTTACTTCAACGTAATCTATGTGAGAGTCGCTCACATTGTGAAGAAATGTCTCGAATGAGTTTGCCGCCAGTGTCGATTCTATGTTCCACGTATCTGGAATGGGCGGCCCGTTATCGTCATACGTCACCTGCACATTGAAATCAGTAAGCGGCACAGTACCGGCGTTGTAGAGCATCAGTGTGATGTTGTTGGAACCGTCAGGATTAGCTACGGAATCGTATATGGCCTTCTTTATGACCATGTTCGCCCTGACGCACTTCTCCAGGGATGCCCGCTGTTCCGTGGCGAATCTGGTAGCCCAGCCGGCGAGAATTCCGGCAACAATCATCGTGAACGCTATAAGCATTATAACTGCGACAAGAGGCGAGATACCTTTCTTCTTTCTTACCATTTCTTCCCCTTTTTTATTATTGATTAAGGCTCCTTTTAAATATTTGTGACTTTTATCGGTTCTGGTCCGTATTCCGGGCATGATAGTGTGAGAACCGTAATGGTGTCTATGTTTGTTATGTTTTCCTTCGATATGTTGTAATCGGATATATTGGTTTCTATGTACTGGGTCCTCCCTGGCTCAAGCCTGTATGTATCAGCCGGTGATGTTGCCGGCATAATGTCAAGCACAGTTCCGTTGTCGGCCTCGAAAGTGAAGTTATAGACAGCGCTCTTCCCTATGTTCTTCAGTTTGACTATGAGCTTCCCGCTGGATTCATTCACGGCTGCGTCTGAAATAGTGTACATGGTCGTGATGGCACAGGTGTCATACTTCGAGCTGTCATCAATAAAAGAACTCATCCAGGAAGAGACGAGACCGCCCAGCATAACAGCGACACCTATCAGCACAACCACGGCGACTATCGGAGATATGCCTTTTTTTGCCATATTTTACCTTATTCCCCGGACAACTTAAATATTCCTTTTCAGAAGAAGCTGAACTGGACGTGCGCGGCCACAGAGAATATGCTGTATCCTATGACCGTGAGAACCAATGAGTGCTTTACACCTGCAATCACGGACCCTTCCGCCATCTTGCCTGTTGCCAGCCCGGCGAAGAAGCCCTGGACTACTATGAAGTTTACGAATATCTCAGGCGGGAACATTTCTGGTGCCGCGCCGCCGCCCATGGTAGGCATTCCGGCACCTCCCTGTGGTGTAAGTGCCGGTATGAGAAAGCTCTGCAGTATGACAAGTATGAATATGAAAACAAAGAAAATGAGATACGATGTCAGTATCTGTGACTGGACAGAGACGGACCTCTCGGCCCTTATCTTGTTTATTTCCAGCAGGCTTTCACCTACAGCCTTGAGTGTATCAGAAACCTTACCCCCTACCTTGTAGGTCTCTATTATAGTGGTGATGGCCCTCCTGACTGGCAGTGATTCTATCTTTTGGGAGAACAGCCTCAGTGCTTCCCTGAAAGGCACGCCCCAGTTCACCTGCGATGTCACTGCCCTTACGTGATATGAGAGCACGCCGTAGTCCTTGCTGCTGCAGTACTTCAGTGCCATGGGTAATGTCATTCCCGAATCTATAGCCTCTGTGAAATCTGACATGAAAATCGTGAACTGGGTTTCAACTTCCTTGTTCTCCTTGTATCTGCTGTAGAAAACAAGTACTGGAGGGATAATGGCTATCATGGCGCCTAACGCATTTATCAGCGGCTGGAGGATGTCGAATATATAATTTGGTATGACCATGGGGAAAATGAATATGTTTGTCAGGATTATAGCGGCCCCTATTAACACGCTGATTATCTCTATGAGGTATTTTTTCAATTCCATTTAGACACCCGGATATGTAACATGGATGAACGTCAGGAACGATATGTTCATGATCGGAAGCAACAACCATGTCATGATCGTGACTATCTCTGATGTGGAGAAGCCCATTACGTCCCCACCTATGATGCTCATCGTGGCAAGTGTTGCCAGAAGGAACAGAGGTGCTGCAACAAGGAGAGCGGTGTATATGTCGGCATACGTTGAAAGCGTCTTCAGGTATTTCTCCCTCTTTATCCGGTAGTCGAACAGTGCCTTGTCAGACATCCCCTTGAGGTATGCAGGGAGATTTCCTCCGGTTTCTATGGTCGAACTTATACCCAGAAGAACCTCCCTGAGGCTCTTGGACGGCGTCTGCGATGCCACGTTCTTCATGCTCGCGACGCTGGATGAGCCGAATGTTTTTATGTTCCTCACCACAAGCTTGGCCTCCTTTGAGATTTCGCCGTATTCCTCGAATCCTGCTATCAGGCTGAACATGAATTCCGGCGGTATGCCTGAAGATGCCGTTGCAGCCATGTGGGTTATAGCGAAAGGCAGGTTATTTTCAATCGAATTGGCCCGGCTCTTTGCCTTCTGGATGGGATAGATGTATAATGTGAGGAATACGAAAGAAGCTCCAAGTACAGGGATGAAAACTATCATGATTATGTAGAGGAATATGAATATCTCTATGAACATTCCGATGGTTATGACAGCCGCAAGTGTAGCAAAGTATGCTATCACAGTTGTGAAAAATATCATGCTTATCCATGTCTTGAGAAGAACGTTTATCCTCGCGCCCCTGATATGGTGCTTGAGGGGCTCGAAACTTTCAATGTATTTTTCGACCAGCCAACCGAAGGTTGCCTTGGACATCCTTTCATAGACAGGGTGCATGCTTACTCTATTGTTTATTGGATTTTTGTCTTATTAAACTTCTGATACGGGAGGAATACATAAACCATTTAAATCTCAGAGCCATCAAAATAGTCATGCTTTCTGTTGAAGAACTTGTCAGTGAAATTTCCGGGAAGGCCGGGAAGACCGAGGAAGAGATAAAGACGATGATAAAGGACAAGCAGGTCGAGCTTTCCGACCTCGTGTCCGAAGAAGGCGCTGCCTATATTGTGGGAAGGGAGCTCGGCGTTGAACTAATAAAAGACACGAAAAGGAATCTGAAGATAACGAATATCGTATCCGACATGAGGAACGTGGACATAGTTGCCAGGGTCGCCACTGTCTTCGATGTGAGGGAATTCGAGAAGAACGGGAAGAAAGGCATGGTATCCAGCATCATACTTTCAGATGACACAGGAACCATAAGGCTTCCGCTTTGGAATGACGAAGTCAGTCTTGTGTCTTCGCTCGGATTAAAGCAGAATGATACAGTGGAGGTAACAGGAGCGTGGGCAAAGAAGGATACATACCGGGATGGTGTGGAACTCAGACTCGGGAAAATGGGTAAAATCAAAATAGTGGAACACGGTGAGATTCCAGATGGTGTGGAGACCGCCATGTCACAACCGGAAGTTTCCGGACAGCCTGCGCAGAAAGCTGAAAGGTACGATATAAGCGCGCTGCAGCCCGGCATGTCCGTCATAGTGAAGGCCTGCTTTGTTCAGGCATACAAGAAGAGGCCGTACTTCGAGACATGTCCACAGTGCAAAGGCAAGATTGAAGAAAACGATGGGAGTTTCCTGTGCAAGGAGCACGGAAGCGTTGCGCCCGCTCCCAATCTGCTGCTTACAGGCGTGGTCGATGACGGCACAGGAAATATGAGAATCGTTTTCTTCAGGGAACAGGCTGAAAAGATATTCGGCAGGACCGCTGAGGAAGTAAAAGCGGATTTCAATAACAACACCATGGATGCCTTCTGGGAGAAGTTCCCAGGCCTGGGGAAGGAGCTTATGATAGAGGGCATGGTGAAGACGAACAGTCTCAGCAAGGAGCCTGAAATCGTTGCCAATAGCGTTTCTGAGGTCAGCGTTAGGGATGAATGCGAAAGGCTGCTGAAAGAGGTTGGTAATTGATACTGACGGGGTCAAAATGACATTCCACAACAGATTTATAAAACATGGAAGGAATATTTAATTCCTAGGTTGATGACATGACTGAAGGTTCTATAGAAGACGTGAACGGTATCGGGGAAAAGACTGCTGATAAGCTGAAAGAGGCAGGATTCACAGACCTTATGAGCATAGCTGCAACTTCTGCAGGTATACTTTCGGCCGCAGCCGGGATAGGCACTGACACAGCACAAAAGCTCATCGCAGACGCAAGGACGAAACTCAAGATGGGATTCGAGCCCGCGACAGAGTCTCTGAAGAGGCGCCAGCAGCTTGGCAGGATAACAACGGGTTCCAAGGCACTCGACACAATGCTCGGCGGCGGAGTAGAGACGCAGGCTATCACGGAGATGCACGGTGCATTCGGTTCAGGGAAGTCGCAGCTTGGTTTACAGCTTGCGGTTACTGTCCAGCTACCCAAAGACAAGGGCGGACTTGGAGCAAAGGCCGTGTTCATAGACACTGAAGGCACGTTCAGGCCTGAGAGAATCCAGCAGATGGCGAAAGCTGCAGGAATCAATCCGGATGCTGCGCTGAAAAACATATATGTCGCCAAGGCGTACAACAGCGACCATCAGGTCATACTTGCAGAGAAGTGTGAAGAGCTTCTCAAGAAAGGTGATGTAAGGCTTATCATTGTAGACTCTATTACATCCGCATTCAGGGCGGATTACACAGGCCGCGGAACTTTAGCAGACCGGCAGCAGAAACTCAACAGGCACCTTCACCAGCTCCAGAAGATGGCGGACGTCTACAATGCAGCTGTTTACATAACAAATCAGGTCATGTCAAGGCCGGACATTCTCTTCGGTGACCCGACAGCGCCAATAGGCGGACACATCCTCGGCCACCAGGCAACGTTCAGGGTATACCTGAGGAAGTCAAAGGGTGACAAGAGGATAGGAAGGCTCATAGACTCACCGTCCCTCCCGGAAGGCGAGGCCGTCTTCAGGGTGACACCCGAAGGCGTCAGGGACTAGAAAGAGCGACGGTTTTGCGAAAGCTTATTTTCCGGTAGCGCTTTTGCACGTTTACTTGTACAAAAGGGTTAAGCGGAGAAGGGGAATCGAACCCCTCTGAATCGGTATCTATCGGTCATCAGCAAATGCTTACCAATACCAACTGCAGCCGATCGCCTGAGCCACTCGGCCATCTCCGCGTGCTTCTAATTTATAGAAAAGAGTTTTAAATTAATTATATGGGTGAATTCGAAGATATCTGCCGCAGGATAAAGAATGTGGAGATACAGGGTGCTGAAAATGTGGCTATGGCCGCCGTGAAGGCGCTGATGCTCAAGAATGACGGGAAGTCCGTGGAAAAGCTCATTTCTCTGAGGGCGACAGAGCCTGCGCTGAGGAACGTAATTGAATTCGTGAAAGGGGACCCGAAAAGGCTTGGACCAGTCGCTATGGATCACTTCAGGGATTCCGCAAAGAAAATCGCTGAATACGGGGCGAAGAAGATTGAAAACGACATGAAAGTATTCACTCACTGCCATTCTTCCAGCGTAATGGCAATATTGAAAGAGGCCAAAAAGCAGGGAAAGAAATTCCAAGTATACTGCACTGAGACCAGGCCGCTGATGCAGGGACGAAAGACAGCTAATGAAGTCAGTGGTATGAAGATTCCAGTGACCATGTTCGTTGATTCAGGCGCAAGGATAGCACTGAAGGACAGCGACCTGTTCCTCTTTGGCGCAGATGCGGTAACCAGTGAGGGTAAGGCCATAAACAAGATAGGAACCGAGATGTTTGCCGAGATAGCTGAAAAATACGACACCGATACATACTGCTGCACGGACTCCTGGAAGTACGACCCCATGACCGTATTCGGAACGAAAGAACCGATAGAACGGAGGGACCCGAAAGAGGTCTGGGAAAAAGCACCGAAAGGCGTGGAGATAATGAACCTCGCATTCGAAAGGGTTCAGCCTGAAGCTATAACAGCTATAATTTCTGAACTGGGTGTGCACCCGCCGACCGTGTTCATACAGGAAGTGAGAAAGGCCTATCCATGGCTGGGTTGATGTCTATGAGTTACATACAGCTTGGTTATAAGCCCGTTAAGAATGACCTCGTATGCGAGTTCTTTGTGGAACCTGCAAAAGGTTACACCGTGCGTACAGCTGCGGAGAATGTCGCTTCTGAATCCAGCATAGGGACATGGACCAATGTGGCCACCATGAATCCTGATATAGAGAAGATGGGAGCCAAGGTGTTCGAGATAAAGGGGAACTGGATCAAGATTGCCTATTCATCTGAACTGTTCGAAGCCGGGAATATGCCGCAGGTACATAGCTCCATAGCCGGGAACGTCTTCGGGATGAAGATGGTTGAGAACCTGCGCCTGGAATCGATACACTGGCCCACGAAGCTTATGCGTTCCTTTAAGGGACCTGCATTTGGGATTTCCGGTGTGAGGCGCCTGCTGAAAGTGAAAGAAAGGCCACTCAGTGGGACCATAGTGAAGCCGAAACTCGGCCTGAATGAAAAGGAGCATGCGAAGGTTGCATACGATGCATGGTCAGGTGGGCTTGATATTGTCAAGGATGATGAAAACCTCTCAGATATGAGATTCAACAGGTTCGAGAAGAGGGTCACTGAAACGCTGAAACTGAGGGACAGGGCCGAGAAGGAAACGGGTGAGGTGAAGATGTACATGCCCAACGTGACCGCAGAGAGCGGGGAGATGCTCAGAAGGGCCAAGTTCGTCAAGGATAACGGTGGTGAATATGCCATGATTGACATACTGACAGCCGGGTGGTCCGGCCTGCAGACATTAAGAAAAGCCAATGACGACCTCAAGCTCGTTCTACACGCACACAGAGCAGGTCACGCATCCTTCACGAGGAATCCAAAACACGGCATCTCCATGCTCGTTGTAGCTGAATGCGCCAGGCTTGTCGGAGTCGACCAGATACACATAGGCACGGTTGTTGGAAAGATGGAGGGGAAGAGACAGGAAGTCATGGACATAGGGGAAGAGATAGAGCATAAGCTCGTAAAGGAGCACGGGCATGTGCTTGGTGATTACTGGGGCAATATCAAGCCCATATTTGCAGTGTGCTCAGGCGGACTCCATCCGGGACATCTCCCCAAGCTCGTGAAGATACTTGGAAAGGATATCATAGCCCAGTTCGGTGGTGGCTGCCACGGTCATCCTAATGGCACCAAAGCAGGTGCTACCGCGATAAGGCAGACCATAGACGCGTGCATGGATGGAATTGATTTAAAGGAACACGCCAAAAGTAATTATGAGCTCAGGGAAGCTCTCAGGAAATGGTCCACATGAAGCTGAAAGCAAAAATCGTCGGTCTGGACGCGGACAAGCCGATTGTCATTATTAACAAAGAAGACGCCGAAGATATCGATGTAAGGCCGCTGGACAGGGTGGAGCTGGATTTCAAGGGAGAGAAAGGAACAGCAATCGTCAATATTGCGACGCGTTTTGTAAATCCCGGTGAAATAGGACTCTATGGTGAAATAGCCGAACACATGAAGGTAAAGCATAATGATGTTGTGGAGGTTACGCCGTCTGCACCACCGTCATCACTGATTCACATACGGGAAAAGCTCTCAGGTAAGACCCTGAAAGAGGATGACATAAATAAGATAGTTGAGGATACGGTGCATAGGAAGCTGTCGGAAATAGAGATGACAGCTTTCGTGACAGCGCTGCACTATCACGGAATGACTACCAATGAGGTGGCTGCTCTCTCCAAGGCCATGGCATTCACCGGGAAAACCCTTGATCTGGGAAAGAAAAAAATATATGACAAGCATTCAATCGGAGGCGTGCCCGGAGACAAAACCTCAATGCTGCTTGTGCCCATAGTAGGTGCCGCAGGCCTCACTATCCCGAAGACATCCAGCAGGGCCATAACATCACCTTCAGGAACCGCCGACAGGTTCGAATGCCTGGCACCGGTGGAACTGGAAATTGAAGAGATAAAGGAAGTCGTGAAGAAGATAAACTGCTGTCTTGTATGGGGAGGTGCAGTGGACCTGGCGCCCGCAGACGACCTGTTCATAAAGATAGAGTATCCACTGTCCATAGACCCGCTTCTGCTTCCGTCAGTCATGTCAAAGAAAAAGGCGGTCGGCGCGAAATACCTTGTAATAGACATACCGACAGGGGAAGGCACAAAGATAAAGACCACGAAAGAAGCAGAGAACCTCGCAGAGGACTTCATAGAACTCGGGAGGAAGCTGAAGATAAACACGGTCGGTGCGTCCACCTATGGCGAGCAGCCAATCGGCTATGCCATAGGGCCTGCGCTTGAGGCAAGGGAAGCCCTGACTACGCTGATATACGGGAAAGGTCCGGAAGACGTAGTAGACAAAGTAACGCACATAGCCGGTATACTGCTTGACTTCAAGATGGGGAAAGGAGGTAAGAAAGAGGCTATGAGGCTTCTGAGTAATGGGAAGGCTTACAGGAAACTGAGGGAAATCATAGAAGCGCAGGGAGGAGACCCTGACATAAAGCCCGACTACATTGAAATAGGTTCTGAGAAGGCGGAGGTGCGGTCATCAGTAAGCGGCATCGTCGGCTGGATTGACAATCATTCCATTGTGGAGATTGCAAGAGCCGCAGGGACACCAAATGATAAGGGAGCCGGGATACTGCTTCATAAGAAGATGGGTGACAAGGTAAAGAAAGGTGACACGCTTTTCGAGATATATGCGGAGAAGGCCTACAAACTCGAGAGGTCACTGAAACTCGCCGAGGACCTGAGAGTCATGGGTGTGGGAAAGAAAGTCGAGATGCTGCTCGAGAAGATACCCAGAAGGGTGGACCATCCGAAGTACTTCATTCTGGAAAGGTAATTATGAAATTGCTGCTAAAGTCGCGGTTCGGTTGTATAGACAAGCAGGGAAATCTCCTGGCCAGAGAGGTGGATGACAGCGACTGTGAATACCTGGCAGAGGTAATGGATGGTATCGAGATAGACGGCGTGAGATTCGATGCCAGCATAAAGGGGGATGAACTGGAAATTGTGATGGAGGGTGACGGTTTGTCTCCGAACGTGACTGTAAATTACACCACCAAGATAAACGTAGTGAAGCAGATAGTGCACAAGACACCTGAAGCCAAGTTCACGTCAAGCGTCCTCAACAAGTTCATACGCAAGACCAACAAGATATTCAATAACGAACCATGCAACCGGGAAAAATCCACACCACCGAACATAATCCTCATCAAAGAAATAGATGAAGTCAGCGGATGAGGCTTTCACCTGTCATTTCTTTGGGTTTTTCAATATCCATGATGTCAAGAACAGTCGGCGCTATGTCCTTCATGCCGCCGTTCTTCAATTTCGATGACTTCAGCTTTTCATCATTCGATATGAGCGTCAGCCTGACTGGATTGAGTCCATGTGAAGGATCAGGCGAGCCGTCGTCGTAAAGCATGTGATCCGCATTGCCATGGTCGGCCATGAGAAGTATGGCATAGTCCTCTTTCAGCGCCTTTCTGATGACATTCCCTGCACATTCATCAACGACCTCGCATGCCTTCACGGTAGCGCTGAAAACTGCCGAGTGGCCGACGAGATCCGTATTCGCATAGTTGAGAAGTATGAAATCGTACTTGCCTATATCAGGAAGCAGTTTCTCCGTGACTTCATACGCAGACATCTCGGGCTTCATGTCATATGACTGGACCTTCGGGGAATCCACCAGTATCCTGTCCTCATTCTTGTTCGGCGCGTCGACCTGGCTGTTGAAGAAGAACGTGACGTGCGCGTACTTTTCTGTCTCGGCTATCCTCAGCTGTTTCAGTCGATTGGATGCTATCGTATTTCCAAGGTTGTCCGCGACCTTATGCTGAGGGAATGCCACTGGCAACTTCCAGCTGTCGTCGTATGAGCAGAAGCAGACGTAATGCACTTTCACCGGCTTGCTGGGTTTTTCCGTGCAGTACTTGAGCCCGTTTATCATGGCTGTTATCTGCCTTGAACGGTCGCTCCTGAAATTGAACCATATGAATGAGTCATTGTCTTTGACCGAAGCCACTGGCTTGCCCTTCTCCTTTATCACAGTGGGCTGCACGTAATAATCAGTCTTGTCTCCTCTCCTGTAAGCCTGCTTTATCGCCTTTTCGGCACTGTCTGCTTCTGAACCTTTGCTCTCAACGAGCATTTCGTAGAACCTCATAGTCCTGCTCCAGTTCCTGTCCCTGTCCATTCCGTAATACCTGCCGGCGACACTGGCTATCTTACCAATGCCAGTCTTCTTTATCGTACTGTCCAGTTGCCTGACAAAAACCAGAGCAGATTTTTCCGGGACATCCCTCCCGTCAAGGCATAAGTGGATGTATACCCTCCTGAATGATTTCTTTTTGGCCAGTTCAAGGAGCGAGAACATATGCCTCAGATCCGCATGCACTCCCTGGTCTGATAAAAGACCTGAGATGTGGAGATCGGAATTATGCTTTTTGCAGTTTTCGATAGCCTTCAGCAGTACTTTGTTCCTGAAAAAGGAGCCGTCCTTAATTACCCTGTTGATAAGCTCGTATGGCTGCCACACTATCCTCCCGGCGCCTATTGTGAGATGACCTACCTCCGAACCGCCCTGCACGCCCGTGGGATTTCCCACGTCATTACCCGTGCATTTTATGATGGATGTCGGATAATTCTTCGCGTAAAAATCGTCGTTCGGTGTCTTAGCGGCTTTTATTGCGTTGCCTTTCACAGTCTCGCTGTAACCCCATCCGTCACGTATTATCAGAAGTACCTTCTTCCCGGGTTTCATGAAGATTATGCCCCTTTCAGCTCTTCCTCTATCCTCATCAGCTGGTTGTATTTTGATAACCGCTCCGACCTGCATGGCGCGCCTGTCTTTATCAGACCTGTCCCCAGTCCCACCACAAGGTCAGCTATGAAGCTGTCGCATGTCTCACCTGATCTATGAGAAACCATTACCCTCCATTTGTTGTCCATGGCCAATTTTGCCGCATTGATCGCTTCCGATACAGTTCCTATCTGGTTGACCTTAAGCAGAAGCCCGTTGCAGGCGGACATCTTGACGGCCTTCTCCACTTTCTTGATATTGGTCACAAGCAGGTCGTCGCCCACGATTATAACTTTGCTTCCTATCTTCTCGGTGAGTGCCGTGAATCCATGCCAGTCCTCCTCATCGAACGGGTCTTCAAGCAGGATTATGGGATACTTTTCAGTGAGTTCTCTGTAGAACTCGACAAGTTCTTCTGTCGTGAACTTCTTTCCGTCCAGATGGTATGAACCGTCCCTGTAGAATCCCGATGCCGCCGAATCCAGAGCCAGCATTATCTTCCCGTGATATCCGGCTTCATCTATTGCCGTCATGATGAGGTCCAGCGCCTCGGTGGTACTGTCAATCGGCGGGGCGAATCCCCCCTCGTCACCAACGTTTATGGCATCCATCCCGTGCTTCTTCTTGATGATACCCTTGAGCGTGTGATAGGTCTCAGCCCCCATTCGCAGTGACTCCGCAAATGTATCACCGAATGGCTGTATCATGAACTCCTGAATGTCTAACTTGTTGCCTGCATGCGCACCTCCGTTTATGACGTTCATTGAAGGCACCGGAAGTGACGGTTTTTTGTTTCCGCTGAGCGATGCTATGTACCTGAAGAGCGGCACGCCTTTTCCCATGGCAGCAGCCTTGCATGCGCCCATACTGATGCCAAGCAGCGCGTTGGCGCCGAACTGGGACTTATTCTCGGTCCCGTCCAGTTCTATCAGATGCTCGTCTATTTTACCCTGAAGAGTGACATCCATGCCTTCAATGTTTTTTGCAAGGATTCCATTCACGTGTCCGACTGCCTTGAGAACACCTTTTCCTCCATAGCGGTTACCACCGTCCCTGAGCTCTACAGCCTCGTGCTTCCCTGTGCTTGCGCCGCTGGGGACCGCTGCCCTTGACAGACCGAATCCTGTATAAACATCGACCTCAACCGTGGGATTGCCCCTTGAATCCAGAATCTCCCTGGCGTTTATCTTCTTTATCTTAAATTTCTCCATAAAATCACCACTGTCCTCAAATAATATATATATTTGGCGGGTCTTAGTTAAATTTCCAGCCGTGTCTCAGGATAAATAAAATAAAGAAATGGAAATGTTTTTTGCTACGCTTATTTTTTCAGGCGTATATCTATAGTGGAAACTTTTATCTTGTTTTTATTGTCATCTATTATTTCATCCGTTCCTATGACGATTTCTGTGCTGAGTCCCTGAATGAACCTGTTCCTGACAACCTCTGCGACATCCACTGCCCTGCTTATGCTTCTTCCTCTTGACTTTATGTGTATGTCATCTATGCCATCAGAGAATTGTGTCACCGCCGCAAGTACATAGCTCATGGTCGGCTTTTTTCCGACCAGAACGACGTTGTCGGCAAGTCTTTCCCTTTTCTGAGGGGCATCCTGTTTCTTTGGTTCCTCTTTCTCCACAGGTGCCTTTTCTTCAGCTATGACCTCTTTCTCTGGTTCAGTTGCTTCGGGTTTTTCCTCTTCCTCAGGTTTTTGTTCTTCTTCTGTTTTCTGCTCTTCGGCAGTGTCCGGTTGTTCTTCAGGCTGTTCTGCAGGCTTCTCTTCTGCTGGTTTTTCGTCAAGCACCTCATTCAATGCTTTCTGTTCTTCTGACATTACTCACACCTCCGTATTAATGTTTTACTGTGCCGCCGTCTCGTCGGCAGCAATGTTAGTATCTTTGTATGGCTGTTTTTTAAAGGTTTTCAGGATTATCACATCGTGTTTGTTTCACTCGGTATCAATTTCCACGACATTCGCTTCATATTCTAAGAAAACCAGGCGGATCGGCTCGAAGACAGCATCAGTCCCGTTCCATATAAGGAACTTTTTCTTTGTTATTGTTTCGACCTTCACCTTGCATCCCCCGCTGCTTTCGACAACCTCCGATGTTGTGACGCAGCAGAAGCTCTCATTTTTGACCTCTATCTCATTCTCTTTGCAGCCGGGTAGTTTCGGTATCAGTTCATAATGATAACTTTTCGCGTCATTGAAAAGTGCAAAATAAGGAACCCGGATAGCCAGCTCGATATCTGAGTCTTTGGATATTGTTATTTTGTCGCCTTCCTCAGTCTCATGTAACACTGACAGTAAATTGTCACCGGATATGCTAAGGCTTAGGCTCTGGTTGTCTATGTTTGATATGATGGGCTTGTCATATCCCGGGATGGTGACCCAAATCAGGGCATTTATTGACCCATCATCTGTATACTGCATGAAATTATTGTTCGTTTTCTCTATGATTGATTCCAGCATATCAACTCTATCGGGGGAAACGTCACCGTTCCTGTACCAGAGCGTGTAGAACACGTTTTCATGTTTCGTTGCCCGGGACGGGTCAATGGATTCAAGACCACCCAGCTTTCCATTCTCGTATGCGGCCTGCTGGAGGGAGTATCTGGCAGCAGTGTCCAGATAGTTCTTTGCGAGGTCCGCTGTGTCTCTCAGCAGGAAAACCATGTTGTTTATCCTTTTCTCTGCGGAATTGTCATAGGTGCCAGAGAAGTGAGGTATTATGTAAATTAATGACGTGATGTAGATTATGATAAGGCCGAATGTAAGAAATATTCCTGTGAGACCTTTCCTTCTCATGACATTTCATCTCCATACTTTTGTTCAGCGGAATTCTTGATTACATCCTCGAATGAACGCTCATCCGGATTTACCCATTCAAAATGCATGGTGTCCTTTACAGTGATGAAGTCGCCTCCCCAGCGGAAGTTGTTGTCCCTGAAAGCGTCTATGACGCACTGGGGTATGTCTGTTATGGGTTCGTTCTCTCCATTGCACTGTTCATCTTTAGGGCAGTTCGGATTGGCCAGTGGATTTATATCGATAGCAAGGCCGTAGGCGTGCATGCTCATCCTGGTCGGGTCGTTCTCATTGTATCTGCAGTTGTATGTACCGCCGTATTTAGCCCCGTCATCCGGCCTCCAGAAGTCGTAATTCCTGCCTTCCTCGCACTTCTTTATGTCTTCAACGACCGCAAGGAAGTCATCTTTGGCTATACTGTGTACATTCACATCCAGTCCCATGAAATCTATTTCTGTGAGATGGTTCCGGATATACTCTGCATTACCTTCTCTCTTACAACTGCCGTACTTGTTGTTTCTTCCGGAATCCATCATACCCCCTTCAGTCACCAGTGCGCGAAGCACAATGCCCATGTGGGTCTTCTTCCCCCCGGGAATCGGCATGTCAACATAAAGTGTATCGCCGGTTTTTTCCTCACCGTAAGTCACGGATTCCCCTGTTTTCTTGTAAAGAATTATTCTGCTGTCAAAACCTCTGGCATTTAAGTCCATTTTGGTGTCATCGTTGTGACATTCACCTGAACCGCCTGACATGCACGAAAAGATATCAAGGTATGAATAATCCCGGGTTTTAACGCTGAGTAAAGGGAGTATGCCTGACGTGTCGTCTGTTACAGTAATGAACACATTTGCTTCCCTGTTAACTTTGGATAATTTCTGAAACTCCGGGTATGCATGTATAAGAGCTACATGAGCTATCATTATTATTCCTATCACAATCATGCCGAAAATTTCCAGTCCGCCCTTTCTCTTCATCATATGTACTCCAAACTGACAACCATGTCAGAACCGGGTGAAATTCCCGTTTGTATTTCAAGGGGGATCATATAATCCCCGATGACTCTTACGCACAGTTCTTTCTTTTTTCCAGGACAATCATCCTGAGATCCAAGCCTGGCTCCCCCGGAAACGCTGCTGGCCGACATGGAACCTGCTGCGGTAATCATGACCAGTGAATTGTCTTTTGCACCGTTAATTACTGCCATAACTTCGTCACTCACATCCCCCGGGCCCATATTGACCGGAGCAAGTGACCCCAAATCACCGCAGCCAATCCTCATGTAGCCGCTGTCTTCATTTTTTGTTTCACCCGGTGAGCATATGTATTCATTGTAAATGTCCAGGACTGTCCCTTCTCCTGATTTGTATATACTGAGAATATAGCTCTGGCCATGCTCCATAACAATGTACTCCCCAGAGGTTATGTGAAGCGATTCTTTTTCCATTACCGAAAAAGTACTGTAACTGTTTTTTTCCTTCTTCGTGTTGAATTCCCAGTTCTCGCCGCTAATCATATCCTCCAGAAACATGTAATTTTTCGCAACTCCTATTGAAGACAGGTCACCGCCTGCAATGGCAAGAATGCTTTCATATGTCAATACGTTACCGCCGGCATTGCTTATCAGAAGGTATCTTGCTATGTTGGCGAACGTTACGGTCCTTGTTTCCTTTCCTATCTGGACGGCCTTAGACTCTACGGATATGAAAGGCGCGACCACGAGAAATATTATGATGATTGATATGAGCGTGAATGTCAGAGTTTCATAGAAAAGCTGCTGGGCAGCGTCATATTCACCCGCCATCAGCAAACACCTACCCTGGCATATCTTGAGTTTTTGCTCTTTTTGATGCATACCTCGTCCGGGCTTGGAATCATCATTTCACCTTCGAAATCTTCCGGGTATGACTCTATGATGCTCGCGTCCTTTACCGTCCTGTCTGCCAGCTTATAGCTGACCAGTACGTACCACCCATCACTGTCTATCTCATATCCGTCTTTTTTGCCCTCGGTCTCGAAAGTAACGCGCAGGCTTCTTATCAGGCCCTTCTGGAAAGACATCATCACATTCCCGGATTCCACTGAGGACAACGTATCAATATACAGCGCTATCGAGTCGTCAGCTGTCAGGAAGTTTTTACTCATGAAGGGGTTGAGCACGAACATTGTGTATGTGAGATAAAAGACAAAGATTATCATGGCAAAGGCCATTCCCACTGTCAACCTGTTCGCTAGCATTAAAACACATCAAATTTATTTACACATCTGGAACTGATTCGCCGGATTCTGTCCGAATCGAAATCGAGCATGAATTTTCCCCGTGGTGGAGAATGGATATCTCATGTGAAGCCTTATCCTTGCCGTCCTGCACGCATACCCATTTGTCACCTTTCTGCTCACACTCGTTTATTCCTATCACATCAAGCAGTTCGCAGTCGAGATTGGCGACTTCCACTTTTCCATTGAACATCCAGTGTATATTGCTATGGGCTATTGATTGTATTGTTTTCATGAAAAGCTCTTTGTTGTCCGGTATTGCGATTATGAATGCCTGAGGGTCTTTTCCTGAACGGCATTTCGCCGCGCATTTTTTTTTCAATATGTCATCGTTCTGAAGATTGCAAAGCAGTTCGCATTCGGAACGGCTTGACGTTATGACATACCTGTCAAGGCATTCGTCAAATGTGAGTTCTGGAACCTTTTCCACGGGCTTTATCAATGGCTGAAGCCCAATCATCACGGCCTGCCAGCATGGATTCGAGACCACAAGGGAAAGCCTCCAGTACAGAAAAACGAGAGCAGCAACGAAAAGTATAAGTGCGAATGCCGCAAGCACGGGCCTTGTCATCAGTTCTGAGCCTTTCTTCATAACTAATTATTCTCTGGGAGCCTTATATTTCCCCTTTATTTCCCTATGAAGTACTGAACGAGCAGGATTGAGAGTGCGATGAAAAATAAGAGAAACCCCCAGTGTATGAGTGTTGAACCCATTTCTTCGAAACCGCCGCCTTTCATTTTGGCCATATTATATTATACACTTCACTATTTTAAGTTGGTCATGCCACCGGTTCGACGTTCTCTTCAACTTCATAGCTCCTGACATCTTCCGTGTACTTGGATACGCTGTACTTTCCTGAAACCCAGTCCTCGCAGTACTTCTGCTCCTTGTCGTTCCAGCAGTAGCAGTGGGAACTTATACCCGAACCCGGTGCACATCCCATCTCGGCTATGGTATCCTGAGGCGGGTCTCCGTTGATGTATTTTTCACTGACATACATGAAGAACGCTTCAATCCCCTTCTCAGGAGTTTCGAAACTTGACCAGATTGCATCTGTTCCTTCACATTTACCATTAGTCAGCCCCGTGAATTCAGCGGCCGCATACTTCAGGCAGAAGAAATTATTGCAGTCCTGGCTTATACCCTGGCACGTATCCTTTGCGAGGCTTGTCTCTTTCCTTGCGACTCCTACCGCAAAGGCGGGGTCAACGTCGTATTTAATCCCCATCTCATAGAATAATTCCCCTTTGTTCTCCAGCTTGTCTCCGGCATTATCCTGAAGGTAGCTGACCAGCTGCTTCTCGGTCACCTTATGCTCAAGCGAGGAATATGAAACCGGTGTGTCGCCATCGACTTGGCCGTTCTGCCCGAATCCAGTGTCCTCTATCTTGTCAAGGGCATAGAATGACGCCACAACAGCAATAGTGATCATGAGTATGAAAAGCATCCATGACTCAGAAAGCGGCATATCCCCCTTCATTCCTCTCATAAGAAGGTTATAATAAAGCTCAAATAAAAATCAGCGTCGCTCGAATGTTTAACTTCTTATTCCTAGGCACTGGCAGTCTGTCGGAGTGGTACCCTCTTTCAGACCCTGCGCCATCCTCATTATTTCTTTGCAGTCTACCTCTTTTTCGCTTTCTTGATTGTCTGGGTCCTGAATTGGTATGTAAATTCCTGACCAAGGAATCGTCGGTTTATCTGGATTCAGCTGGCACGCCGTGGCGCACTTCTGCTGGCACAGGCTGCTCTGAAGCATCGATGATGACCACGGATTGAGAACTCCCATGACCTGGGCCATCTGTGCCCCGAACACGGTCATTATCACAAGGGCCGTCACAAGAAGAACTATGGCCACCACAACTATGGTGAGCGTCATTGACATTCCTTTCATGTTAATAATTATGTCTTAAGCCACTTAAAAATATATGGTGTTTTCTTCGGTGCTACTTTATCATCAGGTATTCCTTCATGGGCTCGAGCGAATCGCTCATCCAGCTGGTTCCCTCTTCTCCCCACCCAATCATGATTGTGGCGTAAAGCAGGGCAGCTACAAGCAGTATTATCAGAATTATGGCTGTCCTTAATGTGAATTCCATAAATAGTTATTGCACGCAGACTTTTTTAGGTTTTACCATGAGTTGGGCCATTCCATGCCCTTATCGGCAACGTATTTAGTGGCTGTCTGGGCTACGCCCGTACTGGCTACAATTGTAGCAGGAATCCATGAAAGTGATGTGCCCGCAGTGAAGGGTGCGGCTACCACAGAACCTATTATTCCACCAACCATCAAAACATCGCCGCCTATCGATATTGCGGTCTCGGTCCCAGTAAGACCCGAAGTGCAGTAGTTGGGCCCACCGCCAATCTTTTCACCAGGTACAACCACTATTCCTTCGGTAACGCATTGGGTCATAAAATAATAGTCTATTTCATCATTGGACGAGTCTTTGTTCATAAGCACCTTGCTCGAGGATGTCGGAGTCGATTTTTTATGGAAATAAAAAGCCCTTGTAATTCCATCGTCACCAAGGTCTGAAATTGTCACCGAACTTGAATCTATGTCATCGCTTCCCAAAAGACCCTTACTTATAGCACGCATGTTTATCATCCGCACATCAGTATCATCGGTGTCTATGAACGCCTCGACCAAATCGTTCCTTAGCGTGCTTTTCCATTCAGGAACATCTATCTTTATGTAAACTGTAGGCCATTCTATCAATCCCTGTGAATACTGTCCCGGTATATAATACTTGTTGGTGTACATATTGTACATATCCGCATAGGTACGGCCAAATTCCCATGCCTCTATCATATCTATGTCTGGGAAATCGGCAGGCTCGTATTTTCTCTTGTCACTGTCATCATTGACTTTAATGGTATCATATATGAATCTGGAGCTCCCGACAATCTTGCCTATCTTTACCATTTCAGGATTACTGCTGTAGTAGAGCACTATGTTTTCCGAAACAGGGACTGTATAATAATTCTCCATCATCATGCTTACAAGCCCGAGGCTGAGAAGCTCATCGGGATTGTCATGTGTTATTTTAATAGGTTCATTTCTGTAATTATAAACATTTATTATATCGTTCTTGACGTTTGTTCCTGAGCTGTCATCATCCTTTGCCAGTATGTCCCTAAGACCTATCATGCCTGCATTGAAGTCACTAGTCAGATTCCTCATTATGTCCTTGTGAACAGTGCCCATGTTGTATACACTTCTGAAAATCTCCCAGTCATCATCGGTGGTCAGATGCGGTATTGAAGTGTATTTGTTTGCGCCCAGTTCGGGTGATTTCCACTTCCATACCCCATCTTTGTATATGTATAAGACCTTCTTGCATCTTGAACCCCAGCAACTACCTGCGTCATATTCCAGTACAGGGTATGCTGTTCGTCCCTGATCAATAGGGATCTTGTCGTTGTACACGGTCTGTATACTCTCTGGTATTTTATCTAACGATTCAAGGAATTCAAGAGGTCCGTAATCACCTACATCATATTGTTCCGGATCGCATGGATCACCCCTTTCTCTGGCTTTCGCATTACCGTCACATGATGTTATCATATTTTTGATGCCATCTTCATCGACGATATCATTTATAGTGTAGTTTTCGCATCTTATGCTCATTTTCTCAACAGTTAAATTAGTAAGCTGGCATGGTGAAACGAGGTGGAACCTCATCTTTTGATTCCATAAGTATGCAGTTTCCCTTTGAATGTTAACGAGGATTGGCATATCCGCGGCTTCCTTTGAAAGGGTAGTAGTCTCTATAGATTTGGCAGCTTCCTTGAAAACCAGCTGGTCTTGTGCGGTCTCGAATCTGGACATGAACATTCCATCAATAACTGCTGCTATGTGGGCGGCGGTACTTAGAACAACATACTTTCTGATAGTTGTCGGGACACTCTTACCATATAACCTGCTGGCTATCGTCTCTCCTAACTGTGCTTTTAAACCCGTTTTTGCGAGTTCCCGCATGGTCTCCTGACTTGCTTTCTTCATGACTTCAGGCACTATCTTCTGAGTGAATGTCTCTGTTCCAAGATCTTTTGCGCCGGCATCTATGAGGGTTTGAAGTGTTGCATCCTCTACATACTTCTTTGCAATCTCGGGTGCGTTTTGTGTCGGAACGTTTTTCCATTCAGCATTGAAAGATGTACTCATCGCATTCCTGACTCTTGCTGTCGTCATCTTCCTTATAACAGTATTACCCTCCTCACCTATAATCCCCTTCTTCATGGCATCCTTTATCGCACGCGTCGCCGCGCGTTTGACAACGGCAGTAGTAACGGTTTTTCTTAGCACTGTCTCTGTGCCTTCTTTTATGACATTCCCCACAAACAGCCTTCCCACGCCCCGAGCAACTGTCTCGATACCTGCTCCTATCACCGCCTTCCCGAATTTGAAGAATGGTATAACGCTTATGACACCGATAGCAGCGTAAAGCCTCCAGTCTGTTTTCATGTTCCATGTGTCTTCCTCAAGAGGGAACTTCTCGAAGTATAGCATAATCTGTGGATCACCGAACCATGGTATCCACTCTTCTTTCACTGTCACCTCCTGCGGAAGATTAAAATTGCTCACAGTGCATTTGTATCCATCGTCTGTTGTTTTACATTCAACTGTGCTCTTTGTAGGCATTTTAACAGAGCACATGCATGTGTTCCTTCCCTCGGTGTTTATGAACCCCGCTTCTATCTCACAGCCTGGTAGTCCATTGCAAAATTCATCATAGCATATTCCTTTCCCGTCTTCATCCACACATTTCTCATCT
>CAYUBD010000014.1:0-15287 GCA_964442905.1 uncultured archaeon
AGCGAACCAGCTGGTCCGAAGGGTGCCACGTTGCTGTTCCAGGCCGCGTTAGGTTAAAGATATAAGCGATGCACAAACATTATAATAATGGGATTTCTTGGTATATCGTTCCCGCGCAGCATTATAGTGTTGCCCGTCACAATCGCATTCCTTTTGATTTCTTCAGTCCAGCCTGCGCACGCAATAGGCATATCACCGCCATTGATTGATATAACATTCGAGCCCGGATTCACAAAAACGTACAGCTTTTACGTGAGAAACACTGGCGATGGCCAGTTTCCGGTAGCCATAAAGGCTGACGGCGAGTTCGCAGAATACATAAAGCCAAGTATGGATTATGCACTTCTGGCGCCACGCCAATTGAAGACATTCACTGTCACAATAGAACTTCCTCAGGAGATAGAGAAGCCCGGCCTTCACATCTCAACAGTGAGGGCAGAACAATACCGTGAGGACGCCGGCGAGGATTCAGGAACGGTCTCTGCCTATGCGGCAGTAAGTGCACTGATATACGTCAGGGTTCCATATCCAGGAAAATACATTGAGACAGCACTCTCGGCTGGCAATATAAATCTCGGCGAGCCTATGGAATTCGGACTCTCGTTCACCAGCCGCGGGGAAGAAAATACCACGGTAAACGGTAATATAAAGGTCTATGACCAGGATGATAAAAACATCGCGACGCTCTATTTCAATGATATTTTCGTGTCTTCGAAAGGCTCTGCTGCAACCAGCTTGACATGGGAAACCGAAGGGCTTCCTGCGGGCAGATACAGGGCTGTCGCTGAGACTGATTACGGGGGAAATAAGCCGTCTGTTGCATCAAAGGAATTCAAGATAGGTGACGTGCTGCTCCAGATAGAAAATATAACATATGGCGAGATTTACACGAATGAGATAGCCAAGTTCAATCTGATAGTGGAAAGCTACTGGAACGAGGAGATAGATGATGTTTTCGTGACAATGGATGTCTTCGATGGCAGCAAAGAAATATTCAGCGCCAAAAGTGAAAGCTTTGACATAAAATCCTGGGCATCAAGCAATGTGGCACTCTTCTGGGATGTGGGAGACATTGATGATGGCGATTACAGGGTAGAGTTCAATGTAAACTACCTCGACAAAAAAAGCATGAAAACCATACAGGTGGAAGTCAAAACTGAGCAGGATATGTTCATTCTCATTGCGATATTGCTAATAGCAGTCATCGCAACGCTGCTGGCAGTGCTGATATACCGCAGAAAAAAACGTAAAAAGAAATAACCGGACTTTGGGATGTTGTATGTTAAACATGATGCGTAGGATTGACATGAAGACCTCGCTTTTACTTGTGGTTTTGGCAGTTTCCCTTTCTGTCCTGGCGTCACTTGTGTTCTTCTGGTTTTTCAATATCAATACTGTTTATGACGTAAAAATGTTTTCCATGGATCTCACAGTGATGAGTACTATGGGTTTTCATGTCGGCGATGATGCCATACATTTCGGGCATATACCGCCCGGCGGCGGCGGCATGAAGGAAATGCATATAGAAGTGGGTAAGCGTAGGACCGTAGTATGGATAGAAGCTGAGGGAAATATAAGCGAGTGGATAAGCATCTCAGAAAACGATTTCGTCGTTGAACCCTTTTCCAACAAAAGCATAGAAGTTTTTGTCAATGTTCCTGATGACGCCCCTTTGAACACATATTATGAAGGAAACATCACGGTCCTGCTGAAAAATGCATTATAATTTTATAGATTTGCCCCCAAATAATAAATATGATTCTTTTTGGGGGTCGGTCGAGCAACCGGGTACTTGCCATTCTTGCTGTAGTTCTCATAATAGTTTCAACTTTTAACATCTTCATTGCAGTTGAGGTGAAAGAGATGAGAAAAGGTATAAGCGCCCACATAACATCGGCTGAGGGTCATGTATACCTCTGCTCGGCCGAAATCCCTATAATAACCGGAAACACGTACCATGAAGTTGAACAGGACTACTTTTATTCATATGACTTCAATGCCACAGGAGAATCAGGAAGTTCAGTCAATTTCACAGACAACACAAGCATATTCAATATAACCTCTGATACAGGCATCGTGAGCTTCACACCAGGTAATGATAATGTCGGTGTTCACTCGGTGATGATAGCCGCAACAGAGACAACATGTAATTCTTTCCATGACGAGATTCATGCGACGTTCAATATAACCAACAGGAACGACCCGCCATACCTCATATCCATTGTACTGGAGAATGTCAGCAGCCCCGGAACCAACACGACTTACTACTTTGACACGATGTCAGGTCCGGTTGAGCTGTGGGAGGATGAAACATATAATATGAGCATAATCGCCGATGACCCTGATCTGTACCTCCCACCGCCATATGCAGAGCTGCTGGAGTACTTTGTCGGTCCTCCTGGCATCCTCTTCATACTTGATAATGACACGGGTACGGCACAGTTCACTCCGCTCCAATTTGAAGTGGGCTCATACCAGTTCAAGTTCACTGTCATAGATGAAGAACCGGAATCAGATGAGAGTGACTTTATAGACTTTGTCGTCTACAATGTGAACGACCCCCCTGTACTGGAGAACAAAACCATGCTCACCATAAGGACTGCAGACTCGGGTCTGCCTTTCTATTTGGATGTGAATGCCACTGATGAGGAGCTTGACACGCTTTTTTATAATGTGACTTTCCTGGAATGCAACCAGACATTTAGAAATGCGACTGAACAGAACTGCACAATTTTCTACATGGATACATCCAGCGGGGTTATAGATTTCACGCCGTTGTTAATCGATGTAGGAAACTACACCCTCAATTACACTGTGAATGACGGGAATGGGGGGTGGGATTGGCACACAGGTAATTTCACTGTTGTGGAGATTGAAAACCATGCGCCTAACATAACGGACTGGCAGCCTTTCGAGTACAACGTTACTATATATGAAGGCCGCTCACAGGACTTCAACATAACAGTTGTCGACCCGGACAGCGGCACAAACACCGTGTCTACAGAATGGCTCATAAACGGCCAGGTTGTCGCTCAGGATGTTTACACCTACGTGCTCAACACGAGTTATGACGATTCAGGCGTCTATAACATAACGGTCATCGCCAACGACGGGCATTATGCCCTCCCGCTCAGCGATTCTCATGAATGGAACCTCATAGTGCTGGACAGGAAGCCTCCAACCCCCAGCAAAAGAGGTGGTGGAATATTCGGCGGCGCTCCATGTATAGAGAACTGGAGATGCACGGTATGGTCCGAGTGCCCGAAGGACGGCGTGCAGACAAGGACGTGCATTGACCTTTCCGACTGCGGCAGGCCTGAAAATGCACCATGGCAGACAAGGCACTGCATGTACACACCAAATCCGACATGCTTTGATGGATTAGAGAACTGCCACGACGGCGCATGTGAAATACTGACCGACTGCGGCGGACCGTGTTCACCCTGTCCGACCTGCTCTGACGGCATTCTTAACTGCCACGTGAACGGACAGTGTGAAGAGAATGTCGACTGCGGCGGTCCATGCAAGCCATGCATAGAACCTCCTATGGTTGCAGTCTGCGGAAACGGGGTTTGCGAAGCAGGCGAGCTTTACGACTGCACGGAAGACTGCTTCGATTTCTGGATCGACATAATGATATTCGTGGTTATACTCGTGTTATTAATAATAACATCAATACTGCTGTACATATACAGGAAGGAAACTGTCCTCCTCTATGTATACAGGAGAGTGAAAGGGGAATAGGATGATTGAGATTAGATACATGCTGATAGCAGTTGCCTGCGTTCTGATACTGCTCATATCACTCATCACGATGAAATACAGGAAACTTCTCAGGACAAGGGCAATCGAAATGAGCAGGGAAGATGTTGTTGGAAGGCTCTTTCTGAGGAAGATAAGGAAACTGGGAGAATCTGCAGGCAAGGACGAGCCAGGGGAACTTTTCAGGAAGCTTAACACGATAATGAGGAACTTCTTCAGCGAGCTCTATGAGATTGCATATGAATTCGCCTATGTTGAGCTGAACGAAGAGCTGGTGAAGAAAGGAATCGAAGAGGACATACGAAACACCATTATAGATTACACCATGCAGATGGCGCAGTCAGAATACAGTGGCCAGAAAATGAGAGAGCAGGAATTCTATTATCTGCTCGGAAAATCCGTAAAAATAATAGAAAAGGTCACTGGCCATGATGAAGAGGAACCTACAGGAAGCAAGCAAGCTGAAGAGAAGCTGAAAGAACATGCAGTCCCCTCCGAGAAGCCTGCAGGGAAGGAAGAAGTGCAGTCCGGCAAGGAACCTGCGCAGAAGGGACCAGAGCCGGAAAAGCCGGGAAAGAAGCCTGAAGTACCACACAAAGAAGAGCCCGGGAAAGGAATGTCAATAACAAAAGAGGACAAGGGAAAGGTTGACAAGCTCAGGCGCCTGCTTGTATCAGCTGAAATGAACATTAGTGAAAAGAAGCCAAGGGAAGCCATGGACAGTTACATAGACCTTAGGGTGATATACGACAGCCTTGCGCCCGGCCTGAAGGTGAAGATGAATCCGGAAGCCATGAGGATAATAGCAATCTACAATACGCTTCTGAAGGAATACAAGGACGTGCTTGCAGGAAAGAAATGATAACTCACGGTATAGTCCTGTATTTAGTGTTGACCAGCACGAGTTCTGCGATGAAAAGCAAAAGCGCAATGAGCATCAGATAGGATGTCAGGTCAATCGAAATATCCCTGTCGCTTCCGGTCGCTATCGTTCTGAATGCATCCAGAAGCTCTTCCCCGGTCTTGGCCCTGTAGAAGCTCCCGTCTGTCTCATTCGCGATTCTTTCAAGCGTTTCGATATCCACACCTACATAGAACGTCGTGTTGCCGATGACCGCACCTTCATCTGTCCCCACGGCTATCGTGTTTATGCTCACATCGAATTTCTTGGCATACTTGAGGGCATCGTCTATGGATATGCCTATGTTGTTTTCCCCGTCCGTAAGCAGTATTATGGACTTCTTTTTTCCACCTGCGAGTAGAATGTCAGATGAAGATACGATGGCTTCCCCCATGGCGGTTCCCCCTGTTATCAATGTATCAACACCGTCAATCGCGCTGATGATATCTTCCTTGCTGTCCGTCAGTTCCTGTTCAACGAAGCCCGTGCCTGCAAAACTGAGGACGCCCATCTTTGTGCCCTCGGGGACTGTTTCCACGAAAAGAGCGGCAGCATCCTTAGCGGCTGCCAGCCTGTTGGGATCATAATCCTGGGCAAGCATGCTGGCAGAGGCGTCTATGGCCAATGCGAAGTCGGAATCCGTGACCGTGCCCTGGTAGATGAACACAGTCCCGGACACGGCCAGTACGAGGAACACCAGTGTAAGCACCCTTATAAGCAGGAGCGGGTAGTTCCTGCTGAGTATCTTCGTCCCAAAAACCTGTTCCATCGCCTTGTAGTTCGCGAACACCATGGCCTTCCTTTCTATCTTCTTCAGGCTGATGAAATGCACCAGCAGTAGCGCCGGCACAAATATGAAAAACCACAGATAGAGCGGACTGATGAATGTTACCTCAATAGCAATTCCCTCCTCTTCAGGAATTTTATTATGGGCATCACGAAGCCTTCTTTGGTTGAAACCTCAAGGAAATCCCAGTTACCCGCCCTGAACGATGATTTCATCCTTTCATCATTCAGTCTGACAAACCTCTCATACTCCATCCTGTCCTTGTCGTCGCTGCCGACGAGCATCTCCCTGTCTGAAAATGGATCTGATATGACTATCTGCCCTGTCTCGGGCGGCAGTTTCCCATCTCTCGGGTCCCTGAGTATGATGGCTATACAGTCAAATTTACCCGCCGCGAGCTTGATATTCCTTTCCCAGTTTTCTTCCATGCCTATGAAATCAGATATGACAAAGGCCATGCCTTTCTCTCCGGTGGTGTTCATAATGAATTCCAGCGCGTTGCTCAGGTTATAGCCGCCTCCATAGTACTTGGCTGTAATCAGATGCTTGAGCATCATGTAGAAATGGTTATCTCCCTTCCCTGGCTCCACGAACTTGACAACCTTGTCTGAAAACATGACCAGTGCCACCCTGTCACCGCTCTGAAGAATGAAATGCGCCAGCGCCGCGGCAATCTCTGCGGCGTACTCATGCTTCAGCTTCTCTGTTGAGCCGAAAAGCATGCTGGAACTGACATCAACGAGAATGAAGATGTTCATATCCCGCTCCTCTTTGAACCGCCTGATAATCAGCTTATTTGCCCGCTTGCTGGCCTTCCAGTCTATGCTTGACGCATCATCGCTTGTGGTATATTCCCTGAAGTCCTCGAACTCCAGGCCCTTTCCTTTGAAAATCCGCCTGTACCTGCTCATAACCTTCGCTTCAGTCAGGACTTTCAGGGCCACCTCGAGTTCCCTAACGACAGAAGCAACGTTCATCCTGAGATGCTCTACCATTCACGGCACCGGTACTTTTGAAAGAATCTCTGACACTATCTGGTCTGTGTTCACATTCTCTCCCAGCCCTTCATAGTTCAGTATTATCCTGTGCCTCAGCACGTTATAGGCGATATCCTTTACATGCGACGGCGTCACAAACGTGTCACCCTTCATCATCGCATTGGCCTTTGCGGCTGAAAAGAGGAATATCGATGCCCTGGGCGATGCTCCCCATTCTATGTACTTGCCGAACTCTATGCCGAACTTCTTGGAGTCCCTTGTCGCTTCAACCAGCTGGACTATATAACGTTCAACCTCAGGACCAACGTATATCTTCTTGGCGCTCTCCTGCATCTCAATCACCTTTTCAGGGCTGGTCACGGCTTTCAGGCCGTACTCATCGAATCCCTTTATCTGTATGTTCCTCTTGATGACCTCCACTTCCTCATTGAAGGTCGGATAACCCATATTAATCTGGAATATGAACCTGTCAACCTGCGCTTCAGGGAGAGGGTACGTGCCGCTCGTCTCGATGGGGTTCTCGGTCGCAAGCACGAAGAATGGATTCATCATCGGGAACGTCTCCTTCCCTATGGTGACCTGCTTCTCGGCCATGGCTTCGAGCATCGCGGACTGCACCTTTGGAGGCGCCCTGTTTATCTCGTCTGCAAGCACGAAATTGGCGAAAACGGGCCCTTTTATGACATAGAAGCCCTTCTGCTCGTTGTATGCCGTCAAACCAGTTATGTCAGTGGGAAGGAGGTCAACTGTGAACTGTATCCTGTTGAACTGGCCGCCTGTAGCTGCTGCCAGAGACCTGATGAGGACAGTCTTTGCTATACCCGGAACACCTTCCAGAAGGATATGACCGTTCGCCAGCAGCCCGTTAATGATAGTATCTATGATTTTCTCCTGACCCACGACAATCTTGGCTATTTCGCTTTTTACGGTCTTGATAATCTTCTGGTATTCGGGTATTTTAGATTTGAGAAATGCCTCATCATCCATAATAATGTAATTCGTGAGCCAGATATAAATGTGTTCAAGAACGCTGTTTAGAGTCCCAACTTACCCAAACAGAAATAATGCATTCCAGTCAACCAATTAACCTATATTAACGTTTCCAGACAATTATAAACAGGTAAAAATGGAGGAAATCCTTAGGCGTGCTGCTATACTGGGGCTAGTGTCAGCCCTTTTCGTCCTGACGGCAGTGATGGACCCGGCTTTCACGGGCATGACGGCGTTTCATTCTGAGGGCGATTCCAATCTCACCATATGGGACGAGACTGACACCGAAGGGGGCGGTCAAGATAAATACACATACCCCACAAACAGCCTGTCCTACAGCGGGTGCAACGACTTCAAGAAGAGTGGCCCGGGTTACTGGAATGTCTACTTCTTCGCCAACTATACCAACAGCACAGGTGACCCCATAGACAACCTCACAGGGAACTGCGAGATAAGGCTGAACAAGACCGGCATATTGACTTCATGGGGAAATATGTCCTACAACGAGAGTTCATACCTGTGGCAGTACAACACGACTTTCACCTATAAAGGTGCAAGGGAATGGGAGGTGAACTGCACCAGTGCATCATATTCAGACATATATCTGGCTGATTCAAATGGCGTGGAAATTATAAACTCCGAGCCATGTATATTCGGCAGGAAGACAATCGGGGGCCCGCTAAAGAACCTCAGCTGCTCCGAAGAAGTGACATGCCATTACTACCTGAATCTCAACTCTACGGATGACGACGCCAACGATCCCCTGACTTATGACCACCTCTCGAACGGCTGGGATGAAAGCTACATGGACCTGGAAGGCAATGGTCATTTCACAGTACTCATAACCAGTAACAGTGACCCGTCCTCCTTTAACATCACGTTCACTGTGACAGACACGGGCTCCTCAACAGCTGCAGCCTACATGCTCATAAACGAGAATTACACAAACGATGCTCCAATCTTCAGCACACTGCCGACTGAAGCTACAGAAGATGTGCAGTTCAATGAAACAAATAATCCTGATTCAGTTATAACGGCCACTGATGAGGAGGATAACATACCCTTCGTTTTCAACCTCACGTTCCTCAGCTGTCAGAAAGCACACTGGATTGAATATCCGACAGACAACTGCACGCTGTTCAACTTCACCACATCAGGCGACAATCTGACGATACTCAACTTCACCCCCACAAACTGGGATGTCGGCACATATGAGATAAATTTCACAGTCGAGGACAACGGCTCATGGCAGTTCGGATATAATGCAACGAACTCCACAATCGTCTGGTTCAGTGTAACCAACGTAAACGATCTGCCAGCCATAACGCCATGGAACGGAACGGAAATTGAATTAAACCAGGGTCAACAGATGTACATGCTTTTCAACGGGACGGACATAGAGAACGACACGCTCATATTCAACGCCACGACGCTGCTGTGGAACGAGAGCAACCTGAGCTATTATGTCTACTCCAATGCAAGCCTTTTCCCTATAGCTACAAACAACACTTACTATCCGAATGAATCAGCCTATGGCATCATGGATTTCATGCTGGCAAACAGCCACGTGGGAAACTACACTGTGAACGTAACAGTCACAGACAACGGCACGGACACATACGAAAACCTGACAAGCTACATGCTCATCAATTTAACGATACTGAATGTGAACGATCCTCCAGCGCTTGAAAACATCACGGACACGTTGCCGGGGGCCGTCCAGGAGATGCCGTATTATTACTATTTCAATGCGAGCGATCCGGATCTCCTGACAATATACGGAGACAACCTCACATTCACTTATGATTTCACGTTCTGTGAGACCCCCAACGGGACAGAATGCGACATAGAACAGGACAATTCAACATTCAGCCTCACCCGGATAAGCAACACCACGGCGGAATTCTATGTATATGCAGTAAGGAATGACAGCGGAAACTACACGATAAACATAACAGTCGAGGACGACGAAGGAATCATGAACTGGAGCCTTGTGAACCTCACGATACAGCCTGACGAAGCACCGGTAATCAGCGCAGTCACGCTGCTGACAGGGACACAGAACCAGACGTTCTCCTACTACTTCAACATCACGGACCCGGAGAACGACACGCTTGACATAACCAATATCACGCTTTACAGGAATCTTACAGCTCTAGCCATCAACTTGTTCCCTGTAGATATCAATACAAGCACATATCCGCCCATATACAATCTTTCCATGAATTACACCAATCTGACCAACGCACAGGTCGGCAATTATACGCTGGAGATAAACGCCACGGACATATGGAACAGGACAACGACACATTACATGAACATATCAGTGGCGAACATCAACGACCAGCCCCAGATAATCAACTGGACGAACTGTGATGATTATGCCACATATCCACTGAACGCGACCCTGTCTGAAAACATAGACTACTGCATCATGCTCAACAATCCGGACCCGGACCTTCTGGTTCCGAAAGAAATCTACTCGGAGCACGTCACATACACCATGAATCTGGAACAATGCACATCCAGCATGGATTACTATCCGAGCGGTAACTGTTCAGGAATTGGAGCAGGCGGCATGGATATAGACTACGATGACGGCTGGATTATTTTCACTGCTGAGAATGAGACATGGCACGGCAACTACACATACAACCTCACTATCAATGACTCTACAGGCAGCACGGCAAGCAAGCTGTTCACCATGGAAATCCTGCCGGTCAACGACCAGCCTGTCCTGCACAATATCAATGAAACATACAACATCACGGCCGAAGTCATGTTCAATTTCACTGTGAACGCGACAGATGAAGAGAACAACACGCCATTCTTCTATGATGTCAGCTTTACATGGTGCGATAGCCCCCCCTGCGACCTTTTCACGATAGACAACGCCACCGGGGCTGTCAACTTCACAGCCACCATGGGAGATGTAGGCAACTACACGGCTAATTTCACTGTCAGGGATACTGCAAATGCGACCTTCGGACTCCCATATTCTGAAAATGCCACAGGATGGCAAATGTCCAACGTGTCAGTTTCCAAGCAGTATCATGCACCTACAATTACCTACTTCTACCCACAGGGGATAGGGCTTGAGGCCTACAACATGACAGAAGGCACAGTAAAAACATTCCAGTACCAGGCCAACGACACCACTGACAACGACACGCTTACATGCTACTGGTATTTCGATGACGGGACAAACATCACATTCATAACGCCGGACACGACACTGCCGGATTACGACCAGCTTGAAAATCCGGTCTATAACTGCAATACAACCCCCGGCGGGGCTCTTGGAAACTGGTATTACCCTGTGACCTATGACGACGCGCTGAACCTTTCCCAGAGGGATGTGGATATGATACTGTCCGTCGTAGACCCCCAGGGATTCGTTGTCAATGACAGCGTATCCATGACGGCTGTAGGAAGCAACAGGCCGCCAAGGTTCCCAAAAACATCGCCCATACAGTCACCCATAAAATGGTTTGCGGGCATGTCCATAACTCCCATAGACCTGGACGACTATTTCGCGGACGATTACGGTGAGGTTCTGGAGTATGCGTATACTGGCGCCTCGATGGTAGGCGTAACCATCAACGAAGACAATACTGTCACATTTTCATCACCGAGTTGGTTCGGCACGGATTCCATACAATTCAACGCCAGTGATTCCCAGAATGCAAGCAACGTCAGCAACACCGTCACTCTGGAGGTTGAATATCAGGCACCCAGGGAGGTAGACAGGCCGGTGACGGTGTACCAATCAAAGGTAGCATCCATGCATATCATAGTGGACGAGATAATCAAAGTCCTGGCCCTCAACAGCAGCAGGGCAAGGGTCGTTATAGACAACGACGGTGATTATGACCTGAAAGAGATAAAGCTCAGCACGTTCACGAACGTGACCAACATAACGCTGGGTCTCGATGACGTGTACATAGAAGAACTGAAATCAGGAAAAAACTTCACCACCTGGCTCAATATAACAATAGGCGACCTTGACGAGGGGACGTATCTGGCGCACATCTTCGCCAATTCCACAAAGCCTGCCATTCTGGAGTCCGCAACCCTGAACATAAAGGTCACCCCATCCAACTCCACAAAACTCATCATACAGATAGTCATGGTCAAGGACCTGTTCGAGGAGAACCCTGAATGCATGGAACTGTTCGGGCTTATATTGCAGGCTGAAGAGGCACTCAGCGAGGATAATATGGAAGAGGCCGGAAGGCTGACACAGCTGGCTATGGACAACTGCCAGGACATGATAGATTACGCGAAGCTGCATAAAGATGAGACATTCACAGGCATGCCTTCGTTAGTGGGTCAGATATTCCTGAACCCATTCTTTGTCATGGGTTTTATAATAGCGCTTCTCGCACTTGCCATGGGAGGCTACTGGTTCATGTCTAAGAGGGTGGCGAAGGCAGAACCCAAGAAGATAAATGCGGAGTAGGTGCATTCACTTCTTCTTCAGTTTCCTCAGAGCATAGTTCACCGGATTCTTTATGGATTTCTTGTCCCCTCCGCACAGCGCTTCGGGCTGGCAGACCCCGAAGCTCTCATAGTAACCGGGGTTGGCGCAGTTGGGAGGTGGCTTTGGCTTTCCTCTCCTTTCATGCCAGCGTATCTGGCCTTTCATGTAACCTTCCCTCAGCTGCGGGCTGTTCTTTTCGTTCCACTTCAGCAGGACCTCTGTTATCTGGTCCCATTTCCAGCCAAGCGATGAGAAGTAGTTTATAAGAATGAGAAGGCTCCTCTTTTTCCCATCTGAAATCCCTTTCAGTATGTTCTTAACACACGGCGGGGCCAGCTCCACAGGGACAGCACTTTTGGGCGTAAACAGCCTCCTTACTTTCCTCACTTTATCAATCTCACGCTTCGCGGTCCAGTCGACGGCTTCAGTCACGAGCATTGCAGCTTCGTCCTTTTCGGATTCCGTGAGAAAATTCCTTATGAATCTCACTTTCCCGGGTAACGCATCCTCTTTTTTGAAGTCATCCAGCTCTCCTGGCCTGAGGGGAAGAGAAACCATATGGCTTTTTTCATGCAGGGAATACGGAAGCCTGAACAGGTGCCTCGGCGATATCAGGACAGCGTCCACATCAACCACCTTGAACGGGTCTATGCCGTCATCTGCCATTATCTCACCCACCTTCTTCCCTGTCTGCTCGGCCAGTTCTTCCATGCTCCACTTCTTCAGCAGCTCCTTCTCCAGCCTGCGTCTTGAGAAATCACGAATATAATTAACGATACTCCTTGCAACTGCTGGATACTGCGCGCTTATAGGCACGTAATCGACATTCTCAGGGAAGGATTCGTACGGTATCCCCATATGGAATCCGGTGCCGCCCGTGAACTTGACAGACACATTCTTTACACCGTGCTTTTTGAGTGAATGAAGAAACACATGCACAGCCACTTTTCCATGTTCTGTATTCTCACAGTCCATGTCAAGTATAAGGTCCCAGCCCGTCCGGCCTTTCTCATATTTATCAGAGCCCACTGACATAGGGTTTGACCATCTCTCAAGCGAGCCGTGAAAAGCCACAGCACCATTGCTGACAAGCGTTGTTATATCCTTCGGATATACGAGAGTGTTGGGCCTGGTTGAGAATGCACCGTCCCTGAAGACGCCGACCACTTCCCTGCTTTTTGATATCTTCAGCAGCGCTTCCTGCACGTCCTCCCTCTTGTAATATGCGTACACTTCCCTCATGCTCATGATATTGATGTGCATTACAGTTTTAAAAAATACGGATATAATTAACATGTGGAGAGCATGATTACCTACGAGACGCTGAGGAAGATAGAGCAGGAGGAGAAGAATTCTGTAAAGCTTACCCTGTTGCCTCCAAATTTCCTGCAGGAAGCAATGGATTACCTCGAGAAGAAGGAAACGATAGCAGATGGCAATGAAGAAAACGTAAATCTGGCCAGGCAGAGGGTTGAGACCATAATGCAGATGCGTGAGCGGAAGATAGTGAACCTGACGCTTTCCTTTGTGAGGTCTGGTGCAGTCCCTGAGAACATGTCACATGCGGAGAGGGAGCTGTTCGATAAGATAGTCAGGAACGTCCAGGACTTCCAGGGCCAGAGAAAAAAGGTGATGTCAGGCGAGAAGTTCCCGATGAAGGCCGTGGCATTCATCCAGGAGATTCAGCAGTTCGTGGGCATAGACATGGGTTATTACGGTCCGTACAAGGCCGGTGACATCGCAACAGTGCCTGAGGAAAACGCCAAAGTGCTCATAGAAAAGGGTGCAAGCGAGCTTGTTGAGCCTGGGTAGTACCAAAACCTTTATAAAGCCTTCTTTACATACTACTGTTTAGTAAACACGCTTTTTCTGACAAAGTTAGAACAAAGAGTAGATACGAATAAAACGCATAAGTCATAAAAGACAACAATAAGGAGTTGATATAACATGATAGATGCAAAGAAGATAGTTCCTGACACGAGCGTACTCATAGCCGGGACGCTCTCGGAACTTATAGAAAAAGACAAACTGAAAAAAGCCAGGATTATCATACCGATGACCGTGATAGACGAACTGCAGGCGCAGGCGTCAAGGCACAAGGACATCGGTTTTCAGGGTCTGGATGAGATCAAGAAGATAAGAGAAATTGGCGAAAAGAAGGGAGTCAAGATAGAATTCGTGGGCCAGAGGCCTACGATGGAAGAGATAAACCTTGCCAGAAAGGGAAGGATAGACGCCATAATAAGGGACGTCGCCAAAAAGGAGAATGCCACGCTTGTTACAGGAGATTACGTTCAGGCGCTCGTTGGAGAGGCCGAGAACGTCTCTGTCAGGTATGTACCGAAAGAGAAGACAACCAAGGTCGATCTTGAGGATTTCTTCACAAATGAGACGCAGTCCGTGCACATGAAGGTCGGCGTCAGGCCCATGGCCAAGAAGGGAAGACCCGGGCAGGTCAGGCTTGAGGCTATAAGACAGGAAAAGTGCACAGAAAAGGAGATAAAGGGCATCATAGAACAGGTAATGTCGAAGACCAGGATAGACCCTCAGTCGTTCATAGAGATAAGCAAGCAGGGCGCAATGGTTGTCCAGATGGGCAACTACAGGATATCCATAACCAGGCCACCGTTCTCGGATGCGCTTGAACTGACTGCTGTAAGGCCTATCATGAAGGCCAAGCTGAGCGATTACAATCTGCATAAAGAGCTGGAGAATAACATAACAGGAAGATCCAGCGGCGTGCTGATAGCAGGACCACCGGGTTCCGGGAAGTCGACATTCGCAGCCAGCCTTGCAGATTATCTCGTGGCGCACGACAAGGTCGTCAAGACATTCGAGCAGCCCAGAGATCTCCAGGTGGGTCCAGAGGTCACTGAATACGCACCTCTTGAGGGTAACTGGGAGAAGACAGCGGAGCTGCTTCTGCTGGTAAGGCCCGACTACACCATATTCGACGAGATAAGAAGAACACCCGATTTCAGGGTATTCGGTGACATGCGTCTTGCAGGCGTAGGTATGGTAGGCGTTGTGCACGCCACAGGACCTGTAGCTGCCATACAGAGATTTGTCGGCAGGCTGGAGCTGGGCGTGATACCACACGTGATAGACACTGTGATATACATAGACGCAGGCAGGATAGAGAAGGTATTCAGCATATCCCTGACTGTAAAGGTGCCTCACGGCATGAAGTCCGACGACCTCACAAGACCTGTGGTCGAGGTCAGGGATTTCGCGTCCAAGGAACTCGAATACGAGATATACACGTTCGGAGAAGAGAACGTGGTCATACCTGTCAAGGGCTCTGGCGCTGCCAAGGAGAGCGGCGTCGAAAAGCTGGCCAAGGAGACGCTCTACAGCAAGCTCAGG
>CAYUBD010000014.1:15387-22746 GCA_964442905.1 uncultured archaeon
CAAGGAGAGCGGCGTCGAAAAGCTGGCCAAGGAGACGCTCTACAGCAAGCTCAGGAGATGGGACCCCGGAATGGGCATAGAGTTCAGCGGAGACAACAGGATAACAGTGAAGGTGAGAAGCGATGTCGTGCCAAAGATGATAGGAAAGAAGGGCGTCCGCATAGAGCAGATAGAGCGAGAGATCGGCATGAAGATAAATGTCGAGTCCAAAGACGGTTCACCTAAGAGATAACACTTTCAGCTGGTCTCAGGTCGCTTGTCTGGTACCCTATTAACTTTAAAACCTACTCTTCAATAATAAAAGTATGGTAAAGGTGCTTGTTGCAGCCGCTTTTGTAGTGTTTGGCATGCTGATTTCAGCACAGACATCGGCAGCATTTTCGATTACAAAGAATATAATTCCTGTTAGCGGTTTTGTGAATTTTGATACCGAAAGCAAGCACATCTCACTTGACTCCATCGAATTCAGGCTCCCTGACCAGGGCGAATCCTTCCAGATAAACGTCGAAAGGATAGAACCCGATGATGAATGGGTGTATGAGTACTTCTCTGTGGACGCTGTAGGACTCTACGGCCATCCGCAGTCCATACTCTTCGAGGTAAAGATCAGCAGGGACTGGATTGAAACGAACTACATAGAGGCAAGCACCATTACAATAAGCATGTACGACGAGACTGATGACGAATGGGAGAAAGCAAATACGGTGAAGTTCTCAGAGGATAGCGAGTTTGTCTACTACAGAGCGGGCTTTCCAAAACTGGAGACTCTTTTTGTAGTGACGGGCGAATCATACCCATTTGAGATAAATGTCACAAGTCACTGCAACGGAAACGATGTGTGCGAACCGGAACTGGGAGAGGACAGCGAGAACTGCAGGGACTGCATAAGAAGGGTAACAGGCAACATATGCATTCCGGCGGAGAGGACATGCCTGGGTGACAACGTATTCGTATGCGGCAGCGACGGCAGGGATTACACAGTTGAGCAGTGCGATGTGACATGTTCTGACGGTGAATGCGTCGCCTGGGCAGGCATACCGACTGCGGGCATGGCAGTCGCGGCGAATCCGGTTTTCCTTTCAATCGTAGCCCTTCTGTCTTCTGTCATAGCATACCTGACTTTCACACTCAGAAGAATGAGGGAAACGCTGAACAGGGTCGAGAAGATAGCAAGCACACAGGATGACATCAGGGCACTGGCAAAAAGAAGAGATTAATATTAGTCTGATATCTCGCCTCTTTTCTCTATGTCAACGCTGTAATCAGCAAGCATGCTGAGATTCTTCATCATGGATGTCTTCATATCCTCTTTCATGCACAGGAATATTCCCTTGACATCATACTTTCTCAGCTTGTTGATCAGTGAGTGTGTGAATCTTGAGACCATTTCCTCGGACTGATAGGTAAGAAGTGTTGACACTGAATCGAAGATGAGCCCGAAGAATTTCTTTTTCTGGAGGGTTCTCTCAACTGCAAGCATTATTTCGGTCATGTCCGCAGGGCTCTTTATTTTCTCATAATTGTCGCCCTTCCCTGTATCACCTTCCTCCGAGGATGCGTCTATGAAGTAAAAACTGTCCGTGTTTATGCCTTTCTTCTTCAGCGTTTGCGTCAGGGAGAAGTATGGCTTGTTTACAGTCACGAATATGCACTGCGGGACAACCTCTGTCACAGCCTTGATTATAGAAACCGAATCTGACGGATAGAGAGAATTCGGTATAAGGAATGTAAGTATCTGGTTTTTTTCCATCTCCGCCTTGAGGTCTATGGCATGCCTTCTCACAAGGACCTTCAGATCCCTGTATGAGTCCAGTTTGACGCCGTCCTTGTTCATCTCATCGTTCATTGATGTGATGATATCTGTTGTCGTTATTATGCCGGACAGTATTCCCTTTTTTGTCACAGGCAGCTTTTTTATGTCGTTAACTTTCATCAGCTTTACCGCATCTGCAAGCTCCTTGTCTTCCTCTATCGTGATGACGTTTTTGGTCATCATGTCCTTTACTTTCATCTTGGCAGGATTCACTTCACCAACGACAATCTTGCTGAGTATATCCCTCTCAGTTATGATACCTGCAATCTTATTGCCATCGACTATTACAATAGAGCCCATCCAGTATTTGGTCATCTTTTTCGAGGCCTCTTTTACAGTGCTGTCCGGTCCCAGCGTCTTGACATTCCTGTTCATCTCGTCCTTTACGGTTAAGACCATAAGAAATAGTTGTTTTTTGTCTTAAAAATGCGACACTTTCACGGATTCAGAAGCGGTTTTTCCTGACAACCGCTCTTAACACTTCTCTCAGTTTCTTTACAGGCATCCTCTTTTTGTTCTTGAAAACGACAAGGAACTTCTTCTTCCCATCACCTTTTCTTACCAGTAGCTGCTGCTCTTCCAGCTTTGTGAGCCTCTTCTCGGTCTGAATCATGTTCTTATGTGCCATTGCCTGCATCCTCTTCTCTTCCCTTATCTTCCTCTCGACCTCCATTCTGGCCCGGACTTCCTCCTCCAGCCTGGCTTCAGCTTCCTCACGTGCCCTTACCTCCTTTCTGGCGTGCTCTTCAACCTTCTCTCTGGACCTCCTGGCAGTTTCCATCTTCTCTTTTAACTTGGAATATTCCTCTTCCTTCTGCTCCTCGGCCAGCCTCTTGGAGGCTTCTTCTTCAGCCCTTTCTTTGCCTACCTTCTCATCCTTTATCATCCGTTCGGCTTTCTCCCTCTCCTTCCTTTCCTTATTCAGCCTCCTCTCCGCTTCCAGCCTGGATTTCCTTATAGCATTAATCCTGCTCCGCTTGGCCGCTTCAGTCCTGGCGAGTCTCTCCTCCTCGGCCTTTATCTGAACCTCCGCCCTTGCCACCATTTCCTCTTCTGCAAGCGTTTCTACCTTTTCCTTCTTCCGTATCTCTTCTTCTATCTTCTCTCTTACGGTCTTTTCTTCCTTCGCCTTCTCCTCAAGCTGTAATCGTAACTTCCTCTCCTTGTCGGCCATCAGGTCCTTCTCTTCCTTCAGCCTTTTTTCTTCCTCTATCCTTTTCCTGGCCTCTATTTCCCGTTCTATCTCCTTCTTGATTTCTTCCTCGGCCTTCCTCTCGGCTTCAGTCATGACATCCTTGTCATACTCTACCTTGGATATATCCTCGGCCCTCTTCCGTATCTTCCTCTCCTCTTCAGCCATTCTCTCAGCTTCTTGCCTTTTCCTCATCTCTTCATCGGCCTTCTTCTCAGCTTCAGCCTTGGCGTTCCTCTCCTTATCTTCCTCTATCTCAAAATATGTATCTACATCAGAATCTCCTGTCTTTTGCTGAGAAATCAGCCTTGAAAGATTGAGTCTGAACGTGAATTCCGGCACGTCAAAGAAATCAAATGGAAATATCATAGTAAATATTGTCATTTCGTCTTAAAAAATATTATTTCTCTTAAACGGTATTCAGCCTTGTTTTCTCCTTCTGGCAAGCATTTTCCTGAATTTTTCTTCCTCTTCAAATTCCCTATCGACAGCTCTCTTGATCTTCAATATATCCCTTTCAGCCCTTCTTTCGGCATCTTTAGCGACTTTTGCATCATATAATCCCGGTTCGTCACGCGTTTTTATCCCAATCCGTTTCCAGAGATGAATGCGCGGCCTATGGATAGTATATCCTGAAAACCGGCCTCTGAGTCTTCTGAGTATCAAGAAAGCCAAGAGAACGGCCAATATCACCAGGATAGCTGTTATAACCATCGTCGGTATACTGAGCGGAAGCTGTCCTTCCTCTTTCACAACCTTTATAAGGCCGCTGCTGGATGCCGTCTCGTTGCCGTATTCGACTCTTGCGTAGAACACATAGAAACCAGATTCAAGGTCAGATGGTATTCTTAATGACCTTAGAAGATGTTCCTGCTCCTGGACTGCCAGCGTATCATACTTGTATAGTATCTCTTTGCCCTCGAAATCCCTCAGGGAGTAGTACAATCTGACATCCACTGGTTTGAGGTCACCGAAGTTATACAGCAGTATATCTGCCCGCACCTCATCCCCTGGTACCACTTCCACGGGAAGTTCTTCCAGATTCACAAAAATGTCAAAAAGTGGCCGCTTTTCTTTAATCTCCATCAGGAGGAGCACGACCTTCCTGAGACCATCTGCCTCTATCACAAGCCTGCCTGTATAAACATCGGCTGGTTCCTCCTCAAGCGCAGTGAATGCCACCATGAGCGCCTTCTCATCACCCTTGGCGAGGACGAATGACTCCTCGCTTACAGCCACATTGCCTTCAAGGTCTTCTATACTTATACTGAACGTAAGCGAGTCTTCACCCGTATTGCCTATATTGATATAGTCAAGGAAGGTCTCCCCCTGTTTAAGTGTAACCTTTATGAAGTCCTTGTCTATTGTGAAGTTTGAAACCGGGAGTATAACGCCCGGTCTTGAAGGTCCTGATGGCGGGGGTTGTTCTTCGGTCGTCTCCTCCGCGGAATAGCTGAAAGAAAACTGGTTGACCCTGAATAAAAGGGTGCCGTTCGTGTAATCCAGCAACTGGCATATCGTGGGGGGGCAGACAAACCCGTCCACAAGGATTCTCGGGTCCTGGAATGTCAGATTGTATAATATGATGGTTGCTGATTTTTTCAGGCTGGTGAGCAGGTTCGTATCTATGCCTGCATAGTTCTGCTGGATTTGAGAGTAGCTGTCTATGTCTATCTTGTTGTGATCGTCTTTATCTGCGGTCAAATCAATGACGCCATCAAAAACGACTTTCCCATACTGACTAACCTCAAGAGTGAGATTTGTAATGATTTTGAGGCCGTTTTCATCGAATGCGGAGAAGTTTGTGGTGGCACCGTCGAACTCTGTGTAGATGACCTCCACAGGCGGATAAATGGTTGCCTGGCTTGAGAAATTGATGAAATTGGCGGTTATATAGATTGAAGCCAGTCCGTTGATTATCAGAACAACTGAAAGTGCTACTATCAGCAATGAAACAGCGTTGTTTTCAACCATATAACAAAATAAGACAAAGAAGCTATTTATTTCACTTCTTTTTCTTCAGGTAAACCCTTCCTGATATTGCCACGGCTGCGACAACTATTACTGTAATGTATACAGGAGACCAGTCCCTCTGGTATGGATTGCACTTGACCCTCAGCGTAAGCGGGACAGAAGCACCAACAGTTGTTGCGGAGCCCATGCCGCCGCCTGTGTCTTCGCCTACCTCTACTGCCATGATCTCACCAGTATAAGAAACTTCATCCTGTGTGCATGCCTGCTCGCAGAGGAAGTCACCAGCAAGGCAGGCTGCATCATAAACCCTGGGTACCTGAAAACACAGCTCGAGCTTGACAGCCGCATCATGCGTGGTCCCTCCTGCGACAACTTCCGTGTGACTGACAACTCCCTGCACTACGGGTTCCAGTGACTCTGAAACGGAAAGCTTTACCGTGGCATCTTCACCGGACGGATTATAGATGCCATATTCTATGCAGTGAGGCGACAGTTCATTGACCATTTCCTTTTCAGTAGACCACACTATTCCAACGGCGTCTGCAGAAGCTGGTAAAAATGAGGCCAGAACCAGAAATGCTATGAATAATGCTGCTATGTGCTTCATTTTTTCACCTTATGGACACGGCACTCCTGTTGATGTACCGAGTATTGTAATTGTGTTGTTATATGTTCCTGTTGACTGTGTGGCAGGCACATCAAGCCAGAACCTGAAATAGTCACTCGAACCCACCGCTATGCCGGTCTCACCGGCAACGTAAGATGAAGTGCTCATGGTGAGCTCGTCTATCGGACCAGGGTACGTTATGTTGTTCCATTCGGAATCACTGAACGTGTAGTTGCCTATCTCTATCTCCACCCCACCGCTGGTGTTGAATTCTGTGGCTGTTATACAGAAGTCAACGGGCGTGTTGGAGTCTGTCTCGACAGTCAGGAAGTACAGCGTCTCGTTCCCGTCGTTCTCAGCCGGATAGCTGGTGTCGTTCCAGTTCAATGTAGCATTCTGGTTCGCCGTGGGCAGGGTATCTATTATCCCGAAGTCTATTCCGGCTGAAAGGTTTCCGGAAGCATTGATTGAGAAGTACTTCTGTATGGTCACCTGGGATTCAGGCGACACATATGTTGTTACGGCACCCGTTGTAGTCTGTATAAGAGTGAAAGTGCTAGAGGCCCACCCGAAGACTGCGACTATGAGTGCGAGTGAAAGAACAACTGTCAACCGGTCAATTTGCCCCATACAATATCATTACTCCGAATCATATTTAAATATTATACGTCTCACGGACAGCCCGAACCTGTCGACCTTCCGAGGAACGTTACGGTGTTGTTGTAGGTTCCGGATGCGGTGGTTGCAGGCACATCGAGCCAGAACCTGAAATAGTCACTCGAACCCACCGCTATGCCGGTCTCACCGGCAACGTAAGATGAAGTGCTCATGGTGAGCTCGTCTATCGGACCAGGGTACGTTATGTTGTTCCATTCGGAATCACTGAACGTGTAGTTGCCTATCTCTATCTCCACCCCACCGCTGGTGTTGAATTCTGTGGCTGTTATACAGAAGTCAACGGGCGTGTTGGAGTCTGTCTCGACAGTCAGGAAGTACAGCGTCTCGTTCCCGTCGTTCTCAGCCGGATAGCTGGTGTCGTTCCAGTTCAGCGTGGCATTCTGGTTCGCCGTGGGCAGCGTCTCTATTACCCCGAAGTCTATTCCTGCCGAAAGGTTTTCGGAAACATTAATCGAGAAGTATTTCTGGATTACAGCGCTTGAAGTCGTGCTTTTGCTTACGGCAGCGCCAGTCAGTGTTGCATTGTAACCTGACAGCAGACCGAAAGCAGACAATGCTAATACCAATGCAAAAAACACAATTACCCTGTCTGGCCCCATATGATATGTTTAAACATAAAAATATTTAAATCTGACGGCTGGAGGAGTCACGGCGCATACCCATTTGGAACCACCCTGATGTCCACAACGTTGCTGTATGTTCCCGGGGACTGCGTTGACGGTACCGTGAGGAAGAACTTCATGTAGACATTTTCACCGTCGTTGATACCGGATGCCATCATCTCATAATCCGTCGACAGCGGACTTTTGTCCTGACTCGGTACGCTGCTGTTTGTCAGATTGTAGCTGTACGTCTCGTTGCCGAGCCCTATCTCGGCGCCGCCCGTGGTGTTGAGGCTTCCGTCAGCCCTGATGTAGAGGTCAGCAGTTGTTCCTATGCTGCTTATGTTCGCATAGAATGTGGTCACGCCACTTCCGTTGTTGCCGTCCGCGGATAGGTTATAAGCAGGGAAGAACATGACGGTCCAGTTTATGCCTGTCGAAAGGTTCTGTGAAAGCACGACCCCCACGGCCAGTGCCGGATTGACCTCGAACC
>CAYUBD010000015.1:0-22453 GCA_964442905.1 uncultured archaeon
CCCCCCCCCCCCCCCCCCCCCCCCCCCCCCCCCCCCCCCCCCCCCCCCGCGGGGGAAGAAACTGATTCCGATATGTTTTCAAAGAAAATGGACTTGCTCAGCAAATATAAGATGTCTTTGTATGTTGCGCACATGTCTCTGGATTGCCACAAAGAATTGGGGGTTTCTGTTTCGTTGGCCAACAAGCTCGGTGTAAGCATTGAGGATACGTTTGCAGACGGCAATGGTGTCTTTGGAAGGCTTTTAGTACCGCTCAATGAATTCAGGAAAAGATTATCGTCTATTAATATGCATTTCAAAATCGTAGGCAAAATCGAAGAGCCCCAAAAAGTAGCTGTTATAGGAGGAGGCGGGGCGACGAAAACAAAATGGCTTCATGAAGCCAAAGCCAAAGAATGTAATGTTTATGTCACTGGAAACAGCTCGTTTTTTTCAGACATATACGCATTTGAAACAGGAATTGCACTAATACTGCTGGGGGAAACGAATTCGGAGAAATTCGGCATATACGCCTTAAGCAATCACGTAAAGAAGACTTTCAGGGATATTGAAGTCCTGAATCTGGAAGAAAGGTCATGGTGACGGGCTTGTTTTCGTCTCATCGCAGATAGTATTCCCGGCGTTCACGTTCAGCATGGCGCTGCTGGTCGGCATGGAGTTCCCGCTAGCCGCGAAGCTTCACATAAAGGGAATGGGAATCGAACGCACAGCCGGGACCCTTTATGCCAGAGACCTTGCGGGGGCATTCATGGGCGCGCTGCTCGCGAGCGCGCTCCTCATACCGCTGCTGGACATCATAAACGTCTGCGTCATCGTCGGGATTCTCAACTTGGCCAGCAGCATCGTGGTGCGGAAGAAATAAAGGCTCATCTCTTTTTGCCGGGTCTCGGCTTGGGTACTGGCTTGTCTAGGTGCACGTCCGTCTGAGGGAACGGTATCACGACGCCTTCACTGTCGAAGCGCTTCTTGAGCAACTTTATGAACTCGTGGGTGGCCTGGTAGCTGTCGCCGAGCGTCCTGGTCCTCATTATCACCCTGAAGTTTATGCTGGAATCCCCGAACTCCCTGAACCGGAAGATGGGCTTGAAGCCTTTGACACCGTTGCATTTCTTCAGCACTTCCCCGGCCACTTCCATCGATACCTTCTCCACCTTTTCCAGGTCCGAGTCGTATGCCACGCCGCAGTCGACCGTGAATCCCACCGCGGTGTCGGGCGTGCTGTAGTTCATTATCTTGCTGTCGGCTATCTTGCTGTTGGGCAGTACCACTATGTTGTTGGTGTACGTCCTTATCTTGGTGCTCCGCCAGCCGATGTCTATGACGGTTCCCCTGTCGCCTGAATCCAGTTCAACGAAGTCCCCTATCTTCAGCGGCCTGTCCAGAACCATCTGCGCCCCCGAGAAGAAGTTCGTCAGCGTTGGCTGGAGCGCCAGAGCCAGCGCCAGTCCTCCTATGCCCATTGCCGCTATGACGGTCTCGACCCTTATGCCCATCTGGTTCAGCATGACGACTATCACCACCCCGAAGATTATGCCGTAGGCCACCTTCTTGATTATGGGCAGGAACTGGTCGTCGACCTCTGACTTGGTCTTGTGGGCTACTTCGGTCGAGTACCATTCTATGCCCGCGCCTATCAGCCTGGAAGCCAGGTATGCAACGAAAAGCGGTACAATAACGGTGTAAAGCGTCTGTATCTCACCGGAATATGCCGCGAGCGCCGGTAGGTATCTCAGCGTCAGGAACAGGCCGAAAAGCAGTATGCCGACTTTGACAGGGCCCTTCAGGGCCTCGAGCAGCACATCGTCCGCGCTGAACTTCGTCCTTTTGGTAATCCTGTGCTCTATGAGCGTGATTGTGCTGCTGACAGCCTTCGCTATTACCAGCGAGAGCACGATTATGCCGGCCGCTATTACGTAGTCGGCGTAAGGCCCAGCAAATCCCTGTATAGCGGTGATTATACGCTCCATTCCTAAGAATAGATTGCGCTATTTAAAAAAAAGAGCGCATAGATTAACTATGCCCGCGAAAAAAAAGAGAAAGGTAACCAGGAGGCCTTCACATAAGGTGGATCATGACCTTGGGAAAGGCGTGGAGCAGTTCGCCGAAGAGGTGGGCAAGCTGGGAGAAAAGTTCGGAAGTCATTATGAAAAGAAAGGCAAGGAAATGGAAGGATGGTCCCACCAGACATTAGGTGTGGTCGGTCCGCTTATATCAAGCGTTTTAGGTGTGATTTTGCTGGCCGTTCTCTTATGGGTTCTCAACATGATAAACATCCCCCTTGGAGTGGGGCTGCTGCATAACATACACGCATTCCTGGCCGTGCACATAGGATGGTTCTTCCTGTTATTCATATTCTTTTCCTACACGTCTTACATGTCAAAGTTGTCCCCGCATGTCTACAGGCCGCTCTCGCCAATAGTCTCGGCAGCTGGTATAAGCGTGGCTGTATGGATTATTGCCAGCGCAGTCAAGGTTGTGAATATTTCAATGGGGTCCGTGACGCTGGCAGGCGTCTCAGCCTTCCTTGAAGGCAGCATCGGCACAGTCTTCTGTATATTGATTCTCATAGGATATCTTATACTGATATTCGGCGGTGCAGTAAAAATCCACAAACGCCATGCCAATGAACTCCCTGAAGAAAAACCAAAGAAAGCCGTGAAAGCGCCAGGTGTACACAGGCTGTACAGGTCAGGAAACGACAGGATACTCGGTGGCGTCTGCGCCGGCATTGCAGAATATATCGGGATAGACCCGGTTATCATAAGGCTTCTATGGGTCATAGCGTCTCTTGCGTGGGGGTCTGGAATACTGTTCTACATAATAATGTGGATAATAATGCCCAGGAACCCGAATCACAAGTGGGATTAATCCGGTTCTTCTTTAAAATGATTTTGACCTTCTTTTTGGGCAGGAAAATATAAACACTGTTTGTTCAATTGATTAAGAAACAGCTCAGGATTCGAGTACCTCGATGCCCGGAAGATTGCCGTTTTCTATGAACTCGAGAGTAGAACCTCCGCCTATGCTTGCATGGCTTATCTTCACGCCAACGGTGTTGACGAGCAGTGTGCTCTCACCACCCGCAGTGACTGTGATGATACCCTTCTTTGTGGCTTCTCCGAGGGCCTTTGCTATAGCTTCGCTACCTTTAGCTGCCTCAGAAACCTTCTTGTCAAACATCCCCACAGGGCCGGACATCACCACAAAACCAGCATCCTCTATTGCATACTCGAATTCCTTTATGGTCTGCGGGCCGATGTCGACGCCCACCCAACCCTTCGGAATGTCCCTGGACACTTTCACTTCACCTTTACTCATGAGCCCGCCGTTCTTCATGATGATGTGGTCTTTTGGCAGAAGAACTGGGATGCCTTTTTTTTTGGCTTTCAGCAGAACCCTTCCGGCAAACATGACCTGCTCGTGTATCTGGTCAGCCACGATGTACGAATCGCCTATAAGCTTCTTGATATCACCGTTGGACAGGCTCTTGACTTCATCCGGGCCGGCCTTGACCTTTTCAAGGTAGTGCCTGGCTATCATGAATGTGTACGCAACAGCGCCGCCCACAAGAATCTTGTCAGTCTTCTTCATCCTGTCCAGAAGCTTCAAAGCCACGGTTATCTTCGAAACCACACCGGGCTTGGTCTCTATCTTCTTGCCCGCAAGTATGAACACGAATGGTTTCCTCTCATCCCTTTCAAGCTCCTTCGTAATCCTGCTTATGTGGACTATCTCTTCCATCAGATGGAAACCTGCGTATTTCTTCTCTACGTGCTTGGCCATGGGCACTATGTCGGCAGCGGGCCTGTGCCTCTGCGCGAAATCATCCGCGACGTATATGTCCACCATCCCGGCAAGCGTCCGGGCATATGATTCGTCACCCTTGTTGTACTCATGGTCGAACCTCGGATTCTCAAGTACCAGCACCTGGCCGTCCTCAAGGTTTGCAATCTTATCCTGTATTACATCGAAATTGCCTGCTATGTTTCTTATTTCCCCATTCACTTCAGACGGTGCAAAAAGCAGCTCATGCTTGAGGAGCCCTTTCTCCCCGAGCTTCTCCCTGATATAAAGATAAACAGTTATGGTGCTCTTCTTCTCATCAACACCGTCGGGTCTGCCTATCCAGCCCGGCTGGAGCACGAGTCTGGCTTCATTTTTTATCAGGTGCTCGAGTGTCGGGAGGAACGAGTCTATCCTGCTTGTGTCCTTTATCCTGGTTATGTCGTAGATGGATTTATCATCGTTCATGGGAACGTCTGCAGAACCCCTCAGGAATACGATTCTTCCTTTAAGGTCTGACTTTTTCAGCTCTGCGACTGAGTGGATCATTTTCCTACCCCCACTTCTTTTTCATGAACCCTATCAGGTCAACAAGCCTGTTTGAGTATCCCCACTCGTTATCGTACCAGGCGAACACTTCTATAAGGTCGCCTTCAGTGTTGGTCAGAAGTGAGTCAAAAACAGACGAATGTTGATTGCCTATTATGTCACTGGAAACGATTGGTTCGTCAGTGTACTGGAGAATGCCCCTGAGACTGCCGGCAGCCGCCTTCTTCATGATCTCGTTGATCTTATCAGGTGGCACGGGCTTCTTCCTCAGTTCAACTACCAGGTCTACTATGGAACCGTTGGCTACAGGCACCCTTATGGCAGAGCCTGTTATCTTCCCGTCAAGCTTGGGTATGACTTTACCAAGAGCCTTGGCTGCCCCCGTACTCGTCGGGATTATGTTGAGCCCGGCTGCCCTTGCCCGCCTCATATCCTTATGCGGACCGTCAAGCAGTGTCTGGTCAGCCGTGTAAGCGTGTATGGTTGTCATGAATCCCTTCTCTATGCCGAATGCATCATCAATGATCTTGGCTACTGGCGCAAGGCAGTTGGTCGTGCAGGACGCGTTCGAAATAATCAGGTCTTTCTTCGGGTCGTATGTATTTTCGTTCACGCCGAGGACTATCTGCTTTATGGGCTTGTCGCCTTTTGGCGGCGCTGAAAGCACGACCTTCTTTGCACCAGCCTTCAGGTGAGCAGCGGCCTTGTCATATTCCCTGAAGATACCCGTGGACTCAAGGACAACGTCTATCCCAAGCTTTCCCCATGGAAGCACTGCCGGGTCCTTTTCAGAGAATGTCTGTATCTTCTGCCCGTTCATCTTTATGAAGCCATTTCCCCATTCGGTTTTACCTTCGAACGGACCGAAGACCGAGTCATATTTGAACAGCCTCCCCAGAGTCTCCGCATCTGCAAGATCGTTTACAGCCACGACCCTGAAGGACCTACTCCTCAGAGAAGCCTTCAGAAAATTCCTTCCTATCCGTCCAAAACCGTTGATAGCAACCCTGAGCATGAAATCACCTTCCTGTTAATCTGTATAATTGTGTTTCCGGGCATAAAAAGCTTTATTCCCGGGAATTCCCCCTCATCTTCTTCAAGCCTTTCTTGACCTTGCTTTTGATGGATTTCCTGATGAAATTGTCAAGCGAGTATTGCGTCTTCCCTTCAGATATGATGTCATCTTCGGTGTAACCAAGCGCCGCAAGCACCCTCATTGCTGCAGGAACCACCTGGTTGTTTACGTAGTAATCGGGGTCGTAGTTCTCTGCGTCCTCCGCGGGCTCGGCCCTTTCTGATATCATGCCTTTGCCCTTGGTTATGACATAGGATATCATGGAACCCTGTGCTATGGGCCTGCCCCTGTAAAGCGACTTCCTTGCCGCAACGACGTGCGGACCTATCTGCTCGTATTCCTTGAGCGGCCGGGTAAGCTGTGTGTGCATTATCATCTTCTCGATGTCGACAGCGCCTTTCTCTATCTTAAGGACTGTTTTCTTTGCTATGCTCAGCGCCTGCTCCGGGGAGTTATCCCTCAATACAGCAAGCAGGATCTTTTCCTGAGTGTCCCTGGCAATAGGGGACCAGTCCCTTCTTACGATTTCGAATCCCCTGATGATCATTTCTCCATCTTCGTCTATCAGCGCATAACGCTTCTTTGCAGCCAGCCCGGTTTTTGCCGGAACGAATATCCCAGCCTTGTACAGCCCCTGGAACTCGAGCTCCATGGCTCCCGGAAGCGTCTTGTTTATCGCTTTCAGAAGAGTTTCGGCATCTTTCTTCGTTTTCACCTTTACGAACAGAGAGTCCGTGTCACCGTATACGACATCATATTCCATCTTCTCGGCCTTCCGTATGACACGCTGGATGTAATACCTTCCCCATGCGGTTATGCTCTGTGCGCATACCCTTGAATACCACCTCGAGCCCGCGTAGCCATAGTACCCGTAGCTTGCATTGGACAGTATCTTGAGTGCATACTGCCTGTTGTCCATCAGTTTGTATCCATCATCATCTTTTTCCATCTTTTTCATGGTCTCCTTTATCCCGCGTCTCTTCTGAACGAGCTTCTTCAGCGTGTCGGATATGAAGCCCGGATGAATCTTGCAGTAGTAGTAATCCTTTCCTGGAACCTTGTGGACTGAACCTTCCTTATGACCGTTGCAGCAGTGGCAGAAGAGCGTTTCCGGGGAAATATTATGCGTTATCGTTATGCTCGGATACAGGCTCATGAAATCCAACAGCGCTATGTTCTGATGTATGCCTTCTTTCGGAGGATATACATAACCGCCCGTGTAAGGTGCGGCCTTCCTCCTTATCTGGATCTCTTCGTATTTGGGCCTGTTCGGTATAATCTCTCTGGTCTTCCTCGACTCCCTCATGAGCATCCATTCGACAAGCTGCGAATATGTCATCCTCGACGTATCGAAGAGCCCCTGGCCCACTATCCTGCACAGTTCGATTATCTGCGGGAGGAATACCCTGGCCAGTGAAAGCGCAAGCTCTGAATCTGTCAGGCAGTATTTCACGACCCTCTCAAGGCCCTTCCTGTTCTCCCAGGCCTTCTGCATGTCATCCCATTCCATCCTCTTCTTCCCTTTGCCGAGAATATCCCTTGACACGCTGTCGAGGCTGAGCGAATCCGATGAAAGGGTATCCGCGAGTATGTTCTCCACGAAATTGAACAGGTCTATATGGACCCTTCCCTCGAGCCATGCGGCATAAATCCTTCCCCTGCGCTTGAACAGCAATTCTCTGTCAGTCCTTCCCATCTTCAGTGGCATTTCATACTTCTTCGCCCTTTCAGAGAGCCGCTTGAAATCGAAGCGGTCACCGTTGTAAGTTAATATTATATCAGGATCCCTTTCCCGGACGACTTCGGCAAGGCGGTTTATAAGCTCTTTCTCATCTTCAACGACTTCCAGGAAATCAGCCTTCGCTTTCTTGTAACTGATGACCTTTTTGAAACCCCTGTTGTCCTTCACGGAAACCATTATTATCCTTTCTTCATCGCCTTCTTCCACGAGCTCTATGTCAAGAGCCATCATGCACATCTTCGGGTATTCTTCATTATCGACCGCGGTTATAGCGTCGGCTTCGATGACCGCGTACGTTCCGTCTTCAGACTCATTGCCTTTAACATCAATCCACGTAAGCGGGGTTATTCCCCTGTCGAGAAGGTATCTCCTGTAGAAATTTATCGAATCCTCGTACCTGGCCTTGACTTCCATCCACTCCTTCACCTTGTCCCGGAATTTGATTACGTCGTATGGCTTTGGAAGTGTTATCTTTATCAGCTTCTTCTCCTTCCCGAAGAGCTTCCTGCTCTCTAATTCGACGTTCTCAGGACGGCTTTCATCAATAGTCAGTTCTGAGATCTTCCGGATAAGCCCTTTCACCTGCTCCTCATCCATCCCGTCTTTGCATTCCACGAAAAAATATGCTCTGAAGGAAGTGTCTATGACAAGCGCCGGCTCGCCTTTCTCAGTCCTTCCCCATAACAGCACTTCGGATTTATCGGGACCGGACTGCTGCACATCGAGAATGAAGAATCTTACCATGCTTAAGAATGTGTTTTATAATTTAAAATTAACGCTTTTTACCGCAAAGCGGCACCGATTGCGGCACAGTACTCGGCATCTTTCGGGAATCCTGCTTTTCCGCCCATGAGCTTCACTGTATCCGTCATGGTCTTCTTTACCGTGCCGTTGAGTGACACGCGGCCGCACATGAGCATTGATTTTTCCTGGCCGGCAGTCTTCGCGGCAAAATAGGACATGACACCGATGTTCTCCCCGACCATCTTCAGCATGCTGTGGGCTATCTCGTTCTTGCCGTGTCTCCTGCAGGCCTTCCCGAAGTTGGATGCTGTCGCTTTTGCGGGTATCTTTCCTATCCCGCTACCGACGATGTCTTTCACGGTAAGGTCCATTTCACCCCTGCCCCTTTTCGCAAGTTTTTCGACTTCATCAACAGATTTGTTAATCATGAGAGTTGCCAGTCCACGGATCGTTCCACCCCCGATGCCGGTGCCTCCGAGATGCCTGGCTTTACCGTTTTTCACGGAAACAAAGGCCGTGCCTGTGCCTATGCTTGCAACGAAAACACTGCGCTTCCCGGAAAGGTATCCGCCGCCCTTTCCTATGGCCTTTATTTCACCAACAAGTTTGAATGGTACCGGAAAGTCCCTTCTCCGGATCTTTCGTGAGCCGCCGCCTGTAAGCACGACTTTGCACTTTCCCCGAACTTTCTTCCTGAGGCAGTTATAGCATTTTACGGCATGCTTTGGCTCGTTACCTTCAACGGAGCATTTCGCTTTCAGCGTTTTTTCATCCAGGAGAACTCCCTGTGTGTTGGTGCCTCCAATATCTATTCCCATTATCATTATATCAACCTCTTTCGCAGAGCCAGTGCAGCGATGAGGACAACACCGAACGTCCCGAAAAGAAGTCCGCCGGAAATCGTTGAGTCAACGCCTGCAACGAACATGGCCTTGTGGCCGAGCCCTGCTATGCCTTCGCCGCCCATCACACCAGCAGCTGTTATTATACCAATCGCAGTGAAGAGATTCACGTCCTTCCTGTCCGTGAAATACCTTATCAGCCCGCCTATCGCCAGGAGCAGACCAAGGACCATCCCGAGGAACAAACCAATGCCAAAGACCATCGGTATCACCGGAGCACGTCGTTTTGTCACGGTCTCCAGTACGACCCACGCAAAAGCGATGATGAATCCAGTATAGAATGCCCATGGATGAGCGAACCCGAAGATGGACCCCGCGACCATCTGGGCCTGCGGAGCCGGCATGGCAGCCGTGAAGAATTCCGTGCTGTATGCATCGATTATCATGTTCAGGACGAATGGTGCCAGAAGCCCTGCGACTATGACAGCTATCAGATCAACCTTGATGATGTCCTTGGCTCTCGTCCCGAGTATCTTTGCGGACTTGTAATCATGCCCGATATCACCAGCGATGGCAGATGCTATGGCAACGAACGCCACTATGAGAAATGCCGAAATATAATCCAGCTGCATACCGACCATTGCGAAAAAACCTATCGCGAGCAGTCCTATTATTATCCCGAACTGCTCCAGCGGATCTATGTCAGTTTCACCTGTCATCATGGCAGCAACGCTCGACATCACCCAAACGCCGAGTACGGCTATGAGAGCTCCGGCTGGATGGATACCTACCATAGAAAGCACTGCAAAAGCTACCACCGAGAATATCGGGGTCGCTCTGGTGTACCATGGCGTTCCACTGAGATGGAAAAGCGGCCTGAATATCTTTCCTGCCCTTGGAATGACGTATGCTACAAAAAAGCCTATTCCGGTGCCTATGACCATTCCCATACCCGCGTTCTGCATTATTCCCGCGCCCACATCAGCTGCAGCGAAACCCATAGCTGCCATCAACGGAATCAGTACAATCCAACCTATGAATGAACCCCCGAACCATGAATTTACGGAAGCCTTCGGTCCGAGTATATAACCTATTCCCACAGCCAGCGGCATGGGGTATAATGCTAAAGTCAATCCGATTTCCGGAGCAATGTCAAAGCCCCAGCCAGCCGGGAAATACAATTCCCTGAGCAGTACGAAGATTCCAGTCAGTGAAAGTGCGAGTGCGAGGTAGAATGTGCCCCTTCCAATCTGGGTCTCGGCCTTGATGACCTCCGCACCTGCGGTCCCGCTGGGATATGGCAGGTTCTCCTCATCCACGAATACGCGCCTCATTGGAACTGAAAGCAGGACACCGAGCACACCAGCAGTGATGCAGACCGTTGCCAGTGAGAGTACGGAAGGCATAGATATGCTCACGCCCTGTGTCTGCAGGTAGAGTATACCGGGTATCGTGAAAACCACGCCGGATGCCAGCATGCCTCCGATGGTCCCTCCGGCTTGGGCGACGTTCATCTCATGCCTGTTCGTTTTACCTGACATCCTTGCGAAGAGCTGCAGAAGCGCACCGGCTGCAACGGCACTGAATATTATAGGCCATGGCAGGGAGCCTATCCTCAGGGCGATGTAGCTGGAAATGACGAGCAGGAAAACCGTGAGCAGAATGGCAATGGTCACGGATCTGAACGTGAATCCAGAATCACCTATCTCCTCAGGATGCATCATATCACCAATTAAACTAATGACGAAAAACAAACCTTAAAAATGTTGGGTAATCTACTCGTCAATCGGTTAAGGCTTCGCCGATTTCCATATAGACTCCAAAGGGGAAGAATTTTAAGCTTTTTCTTCTTATTTTACCTTATGGCGGACTTTGAAGACTTGGACGACTTCTCCGTGGAGATGGGCAGCTTCGACATAAAGCGGGTCAAGAAGTTCGACCGTATGTGGGGAACCGGGCAGGGAGGCAGCGTCACTAGCGGTATCATACTCTACAATGGGGTGATATACTTCGCATCAGCAAACTACATAATCTACGCCGTAAGGCCTGAGAACGGCGATCTCGTGTGGAAGTTCAGGACCGAGGGCGTAATAGCGGAGACCACACCCAAGATACACGACGGGATTCTCTACTGCGGAAGTTTTGACAGGAACATGTACGCCATTGATGCCGGTACGGGAAAACTCGTATGGAAGTTCACAGCAAGCGACAAGGTTGGTTCCGGGGTTGCGGCAGACCGTGGAAAGGTCTACTTCGGAAGTAAGGACCAGAACGTCTACTGCCTCGACGCAAAGACTGGAGAACTTCTGTGGAAATTCAGGACGTATGACTGTATTATATCGGAACCGCTGGTCGCAGGTGACAAGCTTGTCATAGGGTCCTACGACCACTTCGTCTACTGCCTCGATAAGGAGACAGGGCGTCTGATATGGAAGTTCGAGACCCAGGGGGAGATACATAACACCAACCCAATGGCGCACAAGGACGGGATTCTATACTTCGGCTCTTTCGACAACCAGACGAGGGCCGTCGACATCGAGACCGGAAGGCTCTTGTGGAAGACGAAATGCGGGAGCTACGGAATGGGTGTTGCACCTGTAGTACACGAAGACATGATATTTCAGGCCACAAGGGACGGCCAGATTTTCGCCCTCGGCCTGAACGGCAAAATCATCTGGAAGTACACAGGAAGCGATGAGGATGTCATGGGAATACCGACCGTGATAGACGGCCTGATTTACGTGGGATCCGTCGGCGACTACTTCATGAGATGCTTCTCGCTCGACGGGAAAGAATTGTGGAAGTTCAGGACGGAATGGTTCGTCTACGAGAGGTCCGTCATGATAGGCAATCATCTTGTATTCGCCTCCTGGGACTGTAACACATACTGCATAGATGTGGACACACGGCAGGTGGTCTGGAAGTTCAGGTGTGCGGGCTCCCCAGCCTACGTGCCGCCCCCTTTTGATGCATTCGATCTTCAAGTTCCGATAGCTCAGTCAGAAACCGAAGAAAAGAAGAAGACATACGATCTGGACTTCGGCGACGAGAGTGAGGAGAACACCAGCACGTACAAGTCACGCATAACATACCAGATTTCCACCCAGTACGCCTCAAAAGGCAAGTACCAGATAGATTCAAATGAAGAGGAATTCTAAGGGAACCCGTTCCTGTTTGGAGAAGGCAAAAGCGTTCACGGAAAACGAGTGGCAGGCCTGCGTACTTTTCGCGAACGTTTTAGCGTGCTTGCATGCGCTAAAAGGTTCAGGGACGGAGCCACTCGATTTCGTAGTAATCGAACTTCGCGCCCTGCAGCTTTATCTTGTTGAGCGCATAATATGTGATTGCGGTTTCACGGTCTGTGATTGATAGTATGAGGTTGAGGTTCATGGCCTCTGACTTTTTCAGTAATGATGCGAGTTCCACGCCGCCTATATGCTCTTCCTCGCTTACTGCGGCCAGCAGATATCTCGGCCTGTCTTTCGGAGGCGCCTCCCGTACCCAGTCCTTACCCTTCTTCTTCCTCCTGTATGCTTCGAAATCTGCCGGGTAATCGACATAATCCTTTGCCGTAAGCTTCGGTATTCCCAGAATGAACGTCTTCTTCACACCATGGGCAACCCTTACGGCCCTCGCCCACTCGGAAATGAGGAGCTTCTCCTCCTTCGGAAAGATGTGCAGGACATGCTTGGAGTGTACCCATTTCCCGGAGTTTGATTCATTGACGGGCGATGCGCCGGGGAAGTAAATCCTGAAATGCGTCCCGAACTTGAAACCGGTCTTCACGATGTATCCGCGCATTCTCCAGTCTTCATATGCCTGAAACATGGTCCTGGCGAATTCCCTTCTACCGGCTACATCATCCATGATTTTTTTTGGTGTTGAAGTTTTGCCTGTCAGAGCATCGAATATTCTGAGGCCGAAATGTTTGGAAAGCAGCAATACCTCAAAGAAGTTCAGCTTCAGGATGTTTCCTCTCTCCTGCTTGTAGACGCCAATCTGGCCAAGCCACCACTCACTGAAGAGTCCTTTGCTTACATTCGTATCATCAAGGACACCCATCGCAGAGCTCGAATCCCATACAACTTTCGCCTTGAGCTTTTCAAGGTCCATGTTCCTTGACGGGTATTTCTTTACATGGCTGCTCCTCTTCATCCCCTTCGTGTTCTCATCTGCCCTTCTTATGATGAGCCCGCGGTCCCTCCAGTCCCTGTAGGCATTGTATTTTATCATGAGCCTCGGGTCTTTACCCGCATACGCAGCAAGTATGCCATCGAAGCCAAGCTTCTTGCTCTTATAATTCACGACACCGTTCTGTAAGTCGATGATGTAGAGAGCTTCCTCGGGCATGAGCCAGAGTTTGTTCCCTTTCTGCTCCCCGAAAGAGTTATTCCTGAGCCTGTCAGCATCTTCGCCTTCCGCCCATAGACCTTTCTTGGGGTCGAAATTCACTTCAATCATAGTTTACCTATCCACTAATCGTTTTTATGTTTTAAATTGGGCCGTGTTAAATTTAATTAGGTGTTTTTGTGGCTGATATGAAGATATTCACAGACGGCGGCTCAAGGGGAAATCCCGGACCAGCAGCTTTTGCTCTATTGATATACGATAACAAAGGCAATCTCTTGGAGAGCCACAGCGAGTTCATAGGAGATGCTACCAACAATGTCGCTGAGTACAGGGGTATCCTGAAGGCACTGAAGATTGCAAATAAGCATGGTAAAGGAGACGTTCTCTGCACGATGGACAGCGAGCTCGCAGTGATGCAGCTTTCCGGAAAGTATAAAGTCAAGAAGCCCCATCTCAGGGAACTATATGAAATGGTTAAAGCTGAAGAAAAGAACTTCAAATCAGTGAGCTATGCGCATGTCAAGAGGGATGACCAGTACATAATATGCGCTGACGGCATGCTTAACAAGACCCTTGACAAGGTGAGCAGATGAACATGAAGGACGTTCTCAAGGACAGTTTTTCTGAAGATGAGCTGAAGAAGGTTCCAAGGGCTTTTGACGTCGTAGGTGATATCGCGATAATAGAGATACCGCTCGAATTAAAGCATCGGAGGACAGAGATTGCAGAAGCCCTTCTGAAAGTGAACAAGCATATCCATACGGTATGCGACAAGTATGGAGAGCGTTCAGGTGAATACAGGCTTAATGACCTTGAGGTTCTGGCTGGAAAAGGCACCGTGGCCGAGCACAAGGAGAATGGCTGCCGGTTCAGGGTTGATTTGCGGAAGGCGTATTTCTCTGCTAGGGAATCCACAGAAAGGCAGAGGATAGGAAAGATGATAAAGCCCGGAGAAAACGTGCTTGTCATGTTCAGCGGGGTTTGCCCTTCTCCCATAATATACGCAAAGATGCAGCCCAGGCTGAATAAGGCATACGGAGCGGAGCTTAACCCTGATGCCCACGAATACGCAGTTGAGAATGTCAGAATAAACAGGATGCAGGCAAAGGTCGTACCGATTTGCGGTGATGTCAGAAAGGTATGCCCGGGGCTTGGCATAGGTTTTGACAGGATAACCATGCCGCTGCCGAAAGGCGCGCATGCTTTTCTGGACGTTGCCTTTGAGTGTGTGAAGAAAAACGGCATCATCCATTTCTATTACTACGATTTCGAGGGAGCGCTTTTTGACAAGGCTCTGGAATACGTGCATAATGCTGCGCTCAAAGCGAAGAAGAAAGTGAAAATCCTGGACAAGCGCAAGGTACTCCCCTACGGACCGAGGGTATGGAAGATATGCGTGGAGTTCAGGGTGCTGTGAAGGCGCCAGAAAACGCACGTCTTACACTGTGACATCATCAGATAGGCAAAAGTGACGCCACAGTTCTGACAAGAATCGGTATGAGGTAGATGCTCACGAAGTAGCAAACCACGCTTATGATGAGCACGTGCAGCAGGGACATCTCCTTGAAGAAGAGCTTCACGAGCACTATCCATACAAGTATAGGAAGCAGCATGGTGATGAGACCCCCGAACGGTATCATCATAAGCATGCTTCCCAGTATTCCCACAACCCCGAACAGGTTTATGAGTGATACCAGGAACGCGAGAATGAAAGCATTCAGCGGATGCGCCTCTTCACTGAATTTCTTAGCGAAAACCATGACGATTACAAGTATCACGATGCCGCCCACTATGGTCGACAGAATCAGATTCATCACCAATCCCATGGGGTTAGCGAAGGATAAGTCCAGAATGCCTGTCAATGCTGAAAGCGGATCTGCCATATTAAGTTATTGGTTCCGTCACTTTATATTTTTACTTGAAGGTCTTTCCAGGCTCAAGACAGGTTCCGGATTTTATGGCAGCACCAGGAAGTATGGAAACATTGATACCTGTTTTGACGTTATCTCCCATGAAGCAGCCGAGCTTTCTCCTACCGGAATCAACCTTCCGGCCCTTTACGTTTACCTTCACGTTCCCGTCATCGAAGCGCAGGTTTGCTATCTTCGTGCCTGCGCCTAAGTTGCAGTTCCTGCCTATAACGGAATCTCCTATGTATGAAAGGTGAGGTATCTTCGTGTTCTCCATTATGATGGAATTCTTTATCTCCACGAAGTTTCCTATGACAGCGCCGTCTCCTATGACGCTGTAAGGCCTTACGACGCAGTTCTTCAGCTCTGCGTTCTTCCCTATCACGACAGGACCTTCTACCTTTGCTTCCCTGCTTATCTTCGCATTCCTGTCTATGACTGGCCCAGTCTTCTCCACGATGGACTGGTTTACCCTAAGGAGATCCCATGGGTATGTTATGAATTCGCAATCATCCGTCTCTATTGCATACACTTTGCTCTTCTGCGCAATGTCTGTTATGGCATCGACAATCTCGTATTCGCCCCTCTTCGTCTTCTTCGTTCCATATTCAAGAATCCTCTTGTCGAGAACATAGAGCGCGGCATTCACCATGTTAGATGAGGGCCTGTCCGGCTTCTCCGTGATATCCTTAAGAAGGCCATCTTCAACCGTGCACACGCCAAATATCCTCGGATTGTCAACACTCCTTGTTAGAATGGACAGGTCGTGTTTCAGGCACTTCTCTATGTCTTTCCGTTGGTAAAGATTATCACCCATCATGAGAAGGAACCTTCCATTTATCAGATGTTCAGCCTGTTTGACCGCATGGCCCGTGCCAAGCTGCTCTTTCTGCGTGACGTAGGTTATATTTATACCATCGAATTCAGAACCGAAATAATCCTTAATAGTGTCTTCCCTGTATCCCACTACAAGTATTATTTCATCTACCAGCCCTTTCAGCTTCTCCATATTATGCCGGAGAAGCGGTTTGTTGGCCACAGGAAGCATTACTTTCGGGACTGCCTCTGTCAGCGGCCTGAGCCTTTCGCCTTTTCCGGCTGCTAATATCAGTGCTTGCATGTAAATCACACTCTTAATTTTTCCACCATGACTTGAGTCCCATAGCCATGTCGGTCTTCCTGATGCTTGCCATCGGATCGCTTTCCATTTCGAGTATAGACCTGATAGCATCGACGTTTTCAGGCACGATGTCGCTTTCCTGATGTATTGCCTGCATGTAGAAGAGATTACTGTTGTTCGCGTTTATACTCTCTTTCCAGACGGCTATCTCGTTCATGTCAGACCTTCTTCTGCCAAGATCCTTTGCCCATTCCATTATCTGGGCTGTAGACTTTATCCCGTCCTCTGCCTTTACAAGCAGGACCCTTGGAGTCTTGTTGAGAAGGTCTATGACATCTTCCGGTGTCGTTCCATTGCTTATGCTGGCGTTCACTGTGTGCAGGTGCATCAGAGTTGTCGGCACCTTGAGCGCAACTGTCGTTATCTTCAGGTCTGGCATCACAGTCTTCACGTCAGGTCCGTGGTGCGACGGAACCGTTACAGGGTCAGGTACTATCGCATTTACAGGACCTTTCTTTATGTCCGCCGGATCAGGGCCTCTTCTTATCATCACGGCGCTGACACTCTTGATTCCGAATTTCTGGTCTATGGGGAACAGCGTCCTGCAAAGCCCGGTCGTGTTGCATGAGACCACCCTGACGAAGTCCTTTCCGAATGCACACTTGTAATTAGCCAGTGCATTGAATGATGCCTGTGCGATGAATGACTTTTCGCCACCCTGGAATATGGCCTTCTTCCGCAGGGGCTCGTAAAGCTTTTTCTTGTTCTCTATGCCAATCCCGTCAGGAGCAGCGTCAACCACTATGTCCGCCTCTTCCATCATGTCTCTTGCGGTCCCCTCAATCTTCAGGCCCGCGTCCTTGAAGGCACTCATGTTCTCCCTGACATTGACGTAAAGCGGGAACTTACTATCTATCGCCTGCTGCGCCTCGAATGTTGGCTTCGTCTTCACAACGCCTATCACTTCCATGTCCTTCTGTGCCGCCACTGCGTCCGCTACCCGCTTGCCTACTGTGCCGTATCCGTTTATCGCCACTTTAACTGCCATTTTCAATCACCTCATATCTTAACATAACATCACTCCACAGTCACAGACTTTGCGAGGTTCCTCGGTTTGTCAACATTACACTCCTTCATGTCGGCTATATAATAGGCCATGAGCTGCAGCGGAATGACATTGACTATCGGGCTCAGTTCGTCAATCGTTCCGGGTACATAAATGACACGGTCAGCCAGCCTCTTTATCTCGTTGTCTCCCTCAGTTGCTATGGCGATTATCTTCCCGTGCCTGGCTTTCACCTCTTCCATATTCGATATTATCTTCTTATATCCTTTCCCCTTGTTGGCTATGAATACAACAGGCATGTTCTCGTCTATCAGTGCTATCGGGCCGTGCTTCATCTCCGCAGCCGGATAGCCTTCAGCGTGTATGTATGATATCTCCTTGAGTTTCAGTGCGCCCTCCAGTGCTATCGGGTAGTTTATACCCCTTCCAAGGTAAAGGAAATTACTATGATTTGCAAGGTCCCTAGCTATGGCCTTTATCGTATTGTTCTCTTTCAGTACATGGCTTATCTTTTCCGGAAGTCTCTTGAGTTCCTTCATTATCGCTTCATCTGCATGCCCGTCAATCTTCTGCTTCAGGTCGAGCGACAGCAGCAAAAGCGAGACAAGCTGGTTTGTGAACGCCTTCGTCGATGCCACACCCATCTCGGGACCTGCATGTATGTATATGCCCGCATCAGCCTCTCTTGCTATCGTGGAGCCGACAACGTTGACGATTCCCATAGTCTTTGCTCCCCTCTTCTTGGCTTCTCTCAGAGCGGCCAGCGTGTCCGCGGTTTCACCTGACTGGGATATTGCAACCACAAGAACGTTCTTACCGATAAGTGGATCCCTGTATCTGAATTCGGACGCATAGTCGACTTCCGTGGGGACCTTTGCGATTGTCTCAATCATGTACCTGCCTATAAGCGCAGCATGCCATGACGTTCCGCAGGCCAGCAGGACAACCTTTTCGCATTTGCCTATTTCCCCGTTTATGCTTAGCCTTATCTTCTTGCCAATTCTTCCCCGCATAGCATTCTTCAGGGATTCAGGCTGCTCGAATATCTCCTTGAGCATGAAATGCTTGAATCCACCCTTCTCTATCTGCTCCAGGTCCCATCCTATTTCCTCCCTGTTCTTCTTTATCTTGTTATCCTGAAGATCCCTTACTTTTACGGTTCCCGGACCTATCGCAGCCACCTCCCCGTCATCGAGGTATATCATCTTTTTTGTGTGTTCCATTATGGCCGAAGCATCAGAAGCGGCGATAGTCTCCTTGCCCTTCACGCCTATGATCAGCGGGGATCCCTTTCTCGCCACTATTATCTCATTGTGGTCCTTGTGCATGACAGCGAGGCCATAGGTTCCCTGCACCTGCATCAGGGATTTCCTTACGGACCCGAGGAGGTCGCCATTGTAGAACTTCTCTATCAGATGCGCAATGATTTCAGAATCAGTGTCACTTTTCATTGTGTGACCTTCGCTCTCGAGCAAATCCTTCAGTGTTCGATAGTTCTCTATTATGCCATTATGGGCTATCGCTATGTCACCTTTGCAGTCCGTATGCGGGTGGGCATTTTTCTTACTGGGCTCCCCGTGCGTCGCCCATCGTGTATGGGCTATTCCCGCCATGCCCTTCATCTTTTCAAAACCATGGACAGCGTTAACATCATTTATCATCCCCACATCCTTTTTCACTTCCAGGCAGTCGTTGACAATGGCCATTCCCGCAGAGTCATATCCCCTGTATTCCAGCCTCTTCAGCCCTCTCAGCAGTATGGGTGCTGCCTGCCTGTTCCCTATATAACCCACTATTCCACACATAACCAATCACAAGAATAAATAGGAAATTGGGCTTGACCATTTAAAGCATTTACTGAGAAAAATGTCTTAATAGCTATCGTTTTTGAAGCCAAAAATGTTTAAACATTTATAAATATCACTTATAAAAACTTTTAAATATTAAAACAAAATTCTTAATGGTATTATGGCAAAATACTTCTTACTAAAGAGCGGAAGGGGGAATGAAGTAGCCCCGGTGCTGCTGTTCAAGGATCCGTCAAAGCTGAAAGTGCTCACTTCAGAGCTTGGCTGGAAGATATTCACCATGCTCGCTGAGCCCCAGTGCCCCATGGATCTTGCAAAGAAGCTGGGAATGCACGAGCAGAAGGTGTATTATTACATAAACAAGCTGAAGGAGAATGGTCTTATAAGGGAACTTAGAACTGAACAAAGGCACGGCGCGATAGCCAAGTTCTACCAGTCTGCGCAGGAATCATTTGCCCTGGCATCGGGCAACGTATCTTTCAGCGGGCTGAGCATAAAATCACCTGAAAAGTCGAGACTGCTGCGGCCCTTCATAGACAACGGAAGGCTTAACGCCACTATAGTCGTAGGCTCCCCTGACCCGCACGGCCCATTGAAGGCCAGGGCAAGCGATGCGTGCTGCGCGATAGACCTGGCGCTCTTCCTCGGGGCTTTCACATCGGGTGAAAGGCTGCCCAATTACAAGCTGGACACAGAAGTCCGTGAGAAGACGCTGAGAGGCAACATGGTCCTGATAGGCGGCCCCACTGCCAACATGATAACAATGAAGCACAACAAGGCATTCCCCATATACATAGACGTGGATCACGAGAAGAACATAGTCTCGACGCTTTCCAAGAAGACATACACATCTGATGACACAGGAATCGTCAGCATAATAGACAATCCTGATAATCCTGACAAGAAAATACTGATGCTGGCGGGAAAGCGCTTCGCTGGCACCAGAGCAGCAATAATAGCTGTCGTAACCAAATTCGATGAGTTTCTGGAAGGGAATAAATTCGATAATTCGGTCAAGTCACGTGCAGTGAAGGGATATGATATGAACGGTGACGGGACCATAGACACGGCCGAGTTTCTTGAGTAAACAGATTTTAATAGGAAAACTGATATAGACTTATGCTTTCAGAAGATGCGATTGCCAAATACAAGGAAGCAGGCGCTATTTCAGCCAAGCTGAGAAAGGACATGTTAGATGGCGTGCGCGTCGGCGACAGGCTTCTGGATATCGGAGATAAGATTGAGAATGCGATTCTGAGTGCAGGCGCAAAGCCCGCATTCCCTGTCAACATAAGCGTCAACGAATCAGCAGCGCACTATGCACCGCAGATAGCCGACACCAAGGTCATAGGTGCAGGCGATCTGGTAAAGATAGACATAGGCGCGCACATAGATGGCTACATTTCAGACATGGCTTTCACCTACTGCTCGCACAAAGACCCGCTCATTGACGCCGCAGAGAATGCGCTGAAGGCCGGCATTTCAGTGATAAGGCCCGGCGTTACGATATCAGAGATAAGCGCGGCGATACATAGGGCGATAGAGTCTGCAGGTTTCGGGCCTGTCGTCAATCTGACCGGGCACGGCATAGGCAGGTACAGCTTCCACGGAGACTTCTCAATACCCAACGTCCCGAACAGCAATGGTCACGTTCTGCAGGCGGGCGATGTCATAGCGCTTGAGCCTTTCGTCTGCGAGAGCGCGGCGCACGTGGACGAGTCAGAGCCTGTTGAGATATACCAGTTCGCGCAGAGAAAACCGGTACGCTCCATTGACGCAAGGAAGATAATGGACCTTGCCGAAAAAGAATATGACGGATTTCCATTCGCCAAGCGCTGGCTGACAAAGCACGTCCCTCCCTTCAAGATAAAGATGGCGCTTATGGAGCTGGAGAAGGTCGGCGCCATAAGGTCGCATCCGCTTCTCAAGGATATGGAAGGGCGGAAGATAGCCCAGGCCGAAGATACGATAATAGTCATGGACAAGCCGATTGTGACTACGAGGCTCTAGAATCTGTATATATATTTCCCATCGATTTTGCCATTGCGGACTTCAATGCCATGCTTTTCCAGTAAGCGGACTTTCCCGCTTACGCCATCCCTGCCAGAATATCCGCCGAGACTGCCGTCAGAATTGATGACACGGAAGCACTGCACATTTTCAGGGTCATTGTTCGTCTTCATGTATACGGCAACAGCGCGCGGATGTGTTCCAGCGGCATCGGCCAGTTCCTTATATGTCGTCGCTTTACTCTTCGGGACTCGTTTCAGAAGTTCGTAAACCTTGTCTCTGGACATCCTAGCTCCAGAAGTCTTCCGGCTCGTTCTCTGTCTCGAGGACAAGGCCGAACCTTGAGAATATGGAATAGCACTTTGGGCACTGCCATACTTCGGGATCCTTATTCCACAATTTACCTTTGGTTCCGCAGATGTGGCATTTTTCTGAAAATAACATATGAAAGACCTTACTGTTTTGAACCGGGTATAACGGCTCTGTACGCATTCTGTACATCCACTTTCAGCTTCTCTGCCTCCAGTGCTATCTCCATCCTCTTCTTCTTGCCCACGCCTGAGCTTATTACCGCAATCTCAGTCTTCGGATCTACCTTAGCCAGGTCGTCCTTGTTGCTGACGTGAACCTGCTTAAGCCCGTTGGAAGTCAGCCCTTTCACGGCTGCTGGCGAGCTGTACCCGATTGATGGCTTCTTTCCCCTGGCTTTCTCTCCCTTTCTGAGCTTTGAATGCCTTCCCCTGGGCCTTCTCCATTTTATCTTAAGCCTGGCGTGCCTGTAACCTTCCTGTCGTTTGAAATCCGGCTTCCTGGCCTTTTTCTTCTTCCGTATACTCAGCATCTTTTTAATAATTTCCACCATATCATCCAGCCTCAATTGGGATTGGTTTCCCGCCCGAATAAATACCGTCCTGAAAGACTCTCCTGTCATAACCCTTAACATGCGTTGCGTGCTCGATGTTGGCGGCGCTCTGACCGACCTTTTCCTTGTCAGGTCCTGAAAGCTTTACAGTCTCGCCTTCTATCTCCATCTCGACACCACTGATTATTTCCGCCTGCCTGTCTGACTTGGCGCCAAGGAAGTTCTTTATAACAAGCGTTCCATCCTTCTTCTCCAGCTTAACGGGAAAGTGAGCGTAAACGAGCTTGAGGCTACACGTCCAGCCTTTGGACACGCCTGTTATCATGTTGTTAATGTGCGCTCTCCATGTGCCCATCATGGCCTTGACATTTTTCTTCCCCTCTTCGGAGGACAGCACAATCTTATTATCCTTCTTCTCAACCTTTATCTTCGGGTGGCTGAATTCCTTTTCAAGCTCTCCCTTCGCTCCCTTGAAAGTAAGTTTGCCGTCATCTACAGAGACCTCAACCCCCTCCACGATTTCCACTTCATATTCGAGCATATGTACACCTATTAGCAAATTATCTAATACTTGTAGGGATACTTATAAATAT
>CAYUBD010000016.1:0-22124 GCA_964442905.1 uncultured archaeon
TGCGTTCAGGATCGCCCCGTCTATCGCCTGGGTGATGCAGTTCTTTGGGATGTCGTTGAGAGGAAGATGTTTGACAAATGGCTTGCATACAGGGCTTCGAGGAGTGGCGCTACCATAATCGCTAATTCCGAAGTCACCGATGTCCTGAAGGACGGCAACCAGGTCGTAGGCGTGAAGGCAAAGATAACAGGTGAGAAGGAAGTGGAGATAAAGGCGACCGTGGTCGTTGCAGCCGATGGCGTGGAGTCGACCGTGGCAAGGAAAGCCGGACTCGACACCACAAACAAGCTCGTTAATGTCGATTCCGGTTACCAGTATGAAATGTCCAACCTCAGGCTGGAAAACAATAAAATGATAATACTTTACCTTGGCAATGATGTTGCACCAAGGGGATACCTGTGGATATTCCCGAAAGGGAAGGATGTCGCCAATGTGGGCCTGGGTACCGGAATGTCCGAAAAGTCCGCCAAGTACTACCTTGACAAGTTCATAGCAGGGCATCCGGAGATATTCGGGAACGCCAGCATCATAGAGGCGAACAGCGGCGGCATACCTGTCGGGGGATTCCTTGATGACATGGTCATGGATGGACTCGTAGTCGTGGGTGATGCGGCGCATCAGGTGAATCCGTTGCACGGCGGCGGTATGAAAGAGGCCACCATAGCAGGAGAGATGGCGGCAAGGGTCATATCCAAAGCCATAAAGAATGGGGACGTTTCCAGGAAGGTTCTTTCCGAATACAACAAGATATGGTGGAAGGAGAGGGGTAAAGATCTCAAGAAAGTCGAGAAAGTTAGGATGGTCGTGGAGAAACTATCTGACGATGACCTGAACATGATTTCAGAAACGATTACCGGCGATATCGCCATAAGCCTCACGAGGGGCGGGAAGATGCGGTCCCTTGCAAAAATTCTCATGAAGAAACCAGGGCTTATAAAGCTCGCGCGGCATCTTCTGTAGAAACCTTAAAAAATTCCGATTCAAAGACACAGTATGATAAATCCACTGTTCATCTTCAGCGGTATCGGAATGATGCTCGTTGGTCTTCTTCCTGTAATCTTCTGGAGGTACAGGACGCTCGTCTCATGGCGCTATTTCTTATGGGGCGCAGGCGTGTGGGTAGTGGCAACAGCAGTGAAGGTCGCGCTCGATCTGACTGTGACGCCCATACTTGTGAACTGGCTCGTGGGCATTTACACCGCGCTCGGAATCGCCATAATATCCGGGGCGTATGTCGGGCTGAGAACAGGTCTGCTTGAGTCCGGGCTTACATACTTCGTAGTGCTCAGGGAGAAGCTCAAAAGGATGGATTTCCAGCAGGCTGTTGCATTTGGTCTCGCATTCGGTGCGGTAGAGGCATTCATCATTGGCATGCTGTCATTTCTTAACGTGGCCGTGCTGCTGGCGTTCCCGCAGATCATGGATATGCTTTCACCCGTTCAGAAGGCTGTCATACTGGAACAGCTTACGCTGCCGGCCATACTGGTCATGGCACCCATAATAGAGAGGGCATTCACGCTTCTGGTTCACATATTCTGCACGGTTCTGGTGATAAAGGCTGTAAAGAGCGGCCGCATAGAATACTTCATGTTTTCATTCCTTTACAAGACCGCCCTGGATGGCATGCTGCCGTTTCTCACCATGACATTCGACAGGACAACGGTCGCCGGCGTCTACTACATAGAGTCATTCGTTGTCGTCCTCGGTCTCATAAGCGCTGTGGGCATGTTCTGGCTCAAGGAGAGATACGGCGAAAAGTGTGAGAAGAAGAGCCGGAAAAGTGTACTCATGATTTCTGTTGCAATTGTAACTGCACTGATTGCATTTGCAGCTGTTCTGGCAGCGCAGCCGAATGTCGCGTCTCAGATGGAGAGAAGGAACATCAACTTCGACGGATTCGGGGGGAGGTACGATTTCTTCATGAACGGCAGCATGATAGGATACACGGAGTTCGGGTTTGGCGGGATCGTGGAGTACAACGGACATAACGCCTTCATCACAGAGGAGATGACGAACCTGTCGAACAGTGATTACGAGATGTACATAGAAGGCACGCTGTATACAACGGTTGACGCTTATCCGCTGTTTTACAACACGACCATCCACAAGGGAGGGGAAATGAAAAACATAGTATGCGAATTCAGGGACGGCATTGTCACTCAGACCGTAAGAGATAATAACAAAACCACGGTCACGGAGATTCCGGCACATCCGGATTCCTTCGTCATAGCGAACAACATGATATCACACTGGGCGCTGATGTTCCGTGCTGCCAGCCTTGAGCCGCAGAACACGTACATATCACACTTATACAGCCCGGACATCGGCACGGACATCGTGCGCTCGTTTGAAGTCTCGGGCGTGGAAAACATAAAAATAAAGGGTAGTGACTATGAGGTCTACGTGTTCAGGGAAAACACAGGCAACCTCAACTACGTGACGCCTGACGGACAGCTGCTGAAGATAGGAAACACCGTTCTGGAGATAGTCATCAGCGACGGCGAACCGCCTGAAGAGGGCGGCATGTTCAGGTGACAATTTAAACTCGCCAAGACTATAATTCCTATGGATTTTCTGGAAGCTGTCGTGCTGGCCGTAGTGCAGGGGCTTACCGAGTGGCTGCCCGTAAGCAGCGAGGGTGTGTCGTCTCTACTCATGATAAACTTCTTCGGAAAGAGCCTGACAGAGGCCATATACCTTTCAGCGTGGCTGCACACAGGGACGCTGCTGGCAGCGGTGCTGTATTTCTGGAGTGACGTGAAAGAGATACTCAAGAACCTTCCGATGTACATAAGGCATCCGAATGAGAAGGAAGGCTACTCTGGCCTGACCAGATTCCTGCTTGTATCAACCGTAACCACGGCTATAATAGCAGTACCGCTTGTGCTGTTCATGCTTGAAAGCTTCAACTTCTCGGGCGGCGTGGCGATGGCATTCATAGGCATCCTGCTTATCATAACCGGTATGCTGCAGAAATTCATCAGGCGTTCTGAAGTCATAACTGATAGGCCCAGGTTTGTGGACGCGATAATTACAGGCGCTGTGCAGGCATTTGCTGTTTTTCCCGGGCTTAGCAGGTCCGGTCTTACGACATCAGCGCTTCTCCTGAGGAGACATGACCCGGAATATGCACTCAAGCTCAGCTTCCTGATGAGCATACCGGCCGTGCTCATGGCCGAGATAGGATTAATACTGACACAGAAGGTTGCTTTTGACATCTTTTCTCTCGTGGCTATAGCGGTCTCATTCCTTCTTGGGCTTCTGACACTGGGATCGCTTCTGAAAATAGCGGAAAGGGTCAATTTCGGCTATTTCTGCATGTTCCTGGGTCTTCTCAGCCTTCTCGAGATATTCATATGAGAACGAACATTCTTAATACGACTATTGAAAGCCCGGCTATGAGAGGTATCGTTATGTTGTCTTCCATTCTTCTTCCCTTCAGGTAGTCTACAGATTCAACGAACATTGCGATGTAGGAGGCTATGAAGGACTCTGCCGGGGAAACGAAGAACGTTGCGGAAAGGAACGCTATGAAGAATCCTATGGCACTGGCATCCAGGACCTTCTCCTTATTCAGTGGGTGCTTCATCCAGCCGAACTTCGTGGCTATCATCGGCGAAAGGGAATCCCCTACTGCAAGTATGACCACAGAAGCCAGCGCAATGGGCTCGGGGAAAAGCGCTACAGCAAGCGTTATACCCAGGAGCATGAAGAATGCTCCTCTTCCGGGGAATTCATCCTGTTCCTTGTCTCTCTCAAATACCCTTATGAACCATTCTATCACAGGTACCTTCTTCCTTCTCTGTGTCAGTGATACTATGAAACCAGCCACTGTGACTCCTGCCAGTATCCACACGTCTATGAATCCGAAATAGAGAAGGAGTGTAATAGCTAATCCAAGAAAGAGGTGAAAGATGTTTCTCTTTATCGCGAAGCTTGTTGTCTCCATGACAAAAATATAAGCAACTGAACTAAAGAATATTTATGGACAGGATAATCACTGGTGTTGACGGTCTTGATGACAAGATGAATGGAGGATTCTTCGTCGGAAGCAGCAATCTTCTGACAGGTAAAACCGGCACCGGTAAGACCATCTTTGCAGCTTCTTTCCTATACAGGGGTGCACTTCAGGGCGAACCCGGTGTCTACGTCACGACAGAGCAGAGAGAGGAGGATGTGAAGAGCGACATAGATGCCATGTTCGGCTGGGACCTTCCAAGTCTTGAGAAGAAGAATCTGCTGAAGTTCGTATCCATAAAACCCGCCCTGCCGACCAAAGGCATATTGCAGGAGGATATGGCAAGGCTTGTTAAATCATACGTTTACGACATCTCGGACAGCATAATCAGCGCTGTAAATGATGTGAAAGCCAGGAGAGTCGTCATTGATTCTGTTTCTTTCATAGAGATGTTCATAAAGGACGAGTACCTGGCAAGGGCGGCCCTGATGCAGATGGTGGAAACGCTCAAGGAAGCTGGCGTGACATCAGTTCTCACGGGAACCGTTCCCGAAGCAAGCGAAGCGCTGTCAGGCGGCGGCATAGTCGAGTACATAGTGGACACTGTCATAAAGATGGAGTTCGTACCAGTTGCCGAGGAATTCAAGAGAACGCTGACCATAAGGAAGATGCGCAGGACAGACCATTCAACGCTTATACATCCCATAGACATCACGAAAGACGGCCTGAAGGTAATAGAGATAAAATGATAGCATGGGCGACATAAAGGCTTACTGTGTGAAGTGCAGGGAAATGGTCGACATGGACCAACCTGAAGACTTTGAGATGAGCAACGGGAAAAAAGCGCTCAAAGGGAAATGTTCTGAATGCGGGACGACTCTTTTCAAGATAAAGCCTTCGCCCAGAGAAGGCATGTGGTGAACGCCAAAATCGCTGTTTTGTGCTGAAAACGTGCATATATTTCGGTTTATTTATATATCCTGAAGTGAATATTCAACAAATACAAACTCGGAGGTTTTAAAATGGTACAGGCTTATTGTGTAAAATGCAAAGCAAAGACTGAAATCAAGGACGCACAGAAGGTTACACTGAAGAACGGAAAACCTGCAACCAAGGGCACATGCCCGAAGTGCGGAACGAAAGTCTTCAGAATTGGTGGATAAATCAGGGCCGCATGGCCCATTTATTTTTATTTTTTAGTATTTTTTCTATTTTTATTAGCAACTGGCTCATAATTAAAGAAGGTGATTAGGATGGGGCTCAGGCAACCTATAGTTTCGATACTAGGCCATGTGGACCATGGTAAAACGACTTTACTGGACTATATACGTGGAAGCATAGTGGCGAAAGGAGAGGCAGGCCTGATTACACAGCACATAGGCGCAAGCGAAGTTCCGATAGAATATATCAAGAAGATTTCAGGTCCGCTTATGGAGAAGATGAAGGTCAGGGTGAAGATTCCCGGGCTTCTGTTCATAGACACTCCCGGCCATGAGGCGTTTACCACGCTGAGAAAAAGAGGTGGCGCGGTAGCAGATCTCGGTGTGCTCATAATAGATATCAACGAGGGACTGCAGCCGCAGACACTGGAATCCATAAGGTTCCTGAAGGACTTCAGGACACCATTCGTGATTGCGCTCACTAAGATAGACAAGATGCTTGGATGGTCACCGCACAAGGGAGAAAGTTTCCTGGCCACATGGGCAAAACAGTCCCAGAGGGTGAAGGATGAATTCGAGAAGAAGTTCTACACCGTGGTAGGACAGCTTTCGGAAAACGGCTTTGAGACCGACAGGTATGACCGTGTTGATGACTACACGAAGAAGCTGGCCATCCTTCCGGTTAGCGGAATAACAGGTGAAGGCATACCGGATCTGCTCATGATGCTTACAGGACTTGCCCAGAGATACCTCAAGGACCAGCTCAACGTCACTCCGGGTGAAGGAAAGGGCACTGTTCTCGAGGTCAAGGACTACAAGGGACTCGGCACTACCATAGATGTCATACTTTATGACGGCGAGATAAACACCGGAGACTGGCTGGTGATAGGAGTGAATAATATGATTGTGACAAAGATAAGGGCGCTGCTGAAGCCGAATCCCATGAAAGAGATAAGAGTGGAAAAGGCGTTCAGGCCAGTCAAGACAGTCACGGCCGCTTCTGGCATAAAGATAGCCGCGCCAGAACTTGAAAATGTTACAGCCGGGTCTCCTCTGAGAGCGGTGAGTGAAAAGGGAAGGATAGAGGAAGTGAAGAAGGAAATCGAGGAGGAAGTGTCCGAGGTTGAGATAGACACCGACAGTGCAGGCGTGCTTCTGAGGGCAGATACACTCGGTTCCCTTGAGGCACTGATCAAGACACTGAAAGAGATTGACGTTCCGATAAGAAAAGCAGAGATAGGAGATGTAACGCACCAGGATGTAATGGAGATGAAAAGCATCCCGAAATCCATAATATTCGCTTTCAATGTCAAAGTCAATACGGAAATCGGAGGCGCTGCCAGCGATCATAGTGTTAAGATATTCAAGTCCGATGTAATCTACAGGCTTCTTGAGGAATACGAACAGTGGGAAAAAGATTCCAAAAAGAGGAAGGAAGACGAGATGATTAATTCAGTGAGCCGCCCGGGAAGGGTAAGGATAATGTCCGGATACGTGTTCAGGCAGAGCAAGCCCGCAATAGTCGGGGTCGAAGTCATGAAAGGTATCATAAAATCCGACAGCCGGCTGAAAAAGGACGGGGAAAACATAGGCAACGTCAAGGAGCTTCAGAATCAGGGCGAGAATGTCAGCGAGGCCAAAGCAGGGGAAAAGGTCGCGGTATCGATTGACGGCGCCATTGTCGGCCGGAACATAAACGAGGGCGACGAGCTGGACGTAAGGCTCAATGACCATGATATTTCTGTTCTCAACAAGCTCAGGCACAGGCTCAGGGGCGACGAGATAGAACTTCTTAATGAGATATAGATTGCAGATGCTCTGGCCAATTTCATGAAAAATTTAAGTATGTTTACCGATATGTATATGAATGAGTGCGAAAAAGGATAATTCTGAATTCAAGATAAAGGTCCAGAACATCGTGTCATACACGGTTCTCGGGAAGCCCATTTCTCTGGACAAGATGCTTCAGAAGGTTGAAGACACGGAATGGCAACCGGAGCAGTTCCCCGGGCTTGTCTACAAGATAAAGGACCCCAGGGCATCAGCGCTTATCTTCTCGCAGGGGAAGATCGTCTGCACCGGAACCAAGTCACTCGAAGACCTTGACAAGGCCATGAAGAAGATAGTAAGCAGGATCAGAAAAGCCGGATTCAAGATGCCCACCAAGTACAAGACAAAGGTGGAGAATATAGTAGCATCCACCAAGGTCGATGGAGACATAAGCCTTGAAGATATTGCAACTACGCTGGAGAACAGTGAATACGAACCCGAGCAGTTCCCGGGTCTGGTTTACAGGATAAGCGAACCGCGTGTCGCCTTTCTCCTGTTCGGTTCCGGCAGAGTGATATGTGCGGGAGCGCAGAGCGAGGAAGACATTCATAGGGCGCTTAAAAAGTTCCGGAATAACCTCGCGGAAATCGGCGTGAAGGTAACGCCCGCGGCTGAGATATGAGCTGGTTTTTTCTAAGAAATAAAAGAAATCGAAACCAATTAGAATAATGAGCGAGAGTTTTTGGGCCGCTGTTACGCTTTTCGGGGATCCGATCATCTGGTCTTTGGCCATATCTGGACTTGTGATTGTTTATCTCGGGCTGCGAAGATACGGTAAATATCCAAAGGAAAGACGCATTCTGAAGAACTTCCTCCTGCTGATAGTCCCTGCATTGGCCATCTCAATTTTCGGCTCTGAATTCCTGAAGCTGGTGTTTCAGGTACCGAGACCGTGCATCCCGTGTCCCGCAGACGCATGTAACATATACTGCCCAGCGACATTCTCGTTCCCGTCAGGTCATACGTCCACCATAACAGGTATCGTAACAGGTCTTGTTCTTCTCCTGAGAAAAAGGGAATATCTTTTCATCTACATAGTTCCTGTCGTCATCGCGGCATCAAGGGTAGAACTGGGTGTGCACACGATAAACGATGTAACAGCCGGTTTCTTCGTCGGTCTTGCACTCACGCTGCTGGTATGGAAATACAGAAAGAGAATCTACAGATGGGAAGATGATATACTCTAGACACTGTATCTGAGAACCCCAGCGATGCCTCCCATCTCATGCAGCTGCTCACCCTCACGGCTGTCAGTCGATATAATTTCTACTGCAGTGCTTACCTGCTCAGCAAGGTCGTCCAGTTTTTCCACTGCGTCCTTTTCACTGGTGATTTCCATTACGGTCTGGCAGTCCGGGCATTTTACCTCGGTTTTCCCGTCACTCCTGATCATCTTTTCGAGTTTCTTTCTGCATGAAGGGCATTCGAGCCCTGCATAAGTCCAATCGAAATCATCTGAAACGAGAAGTATCTCAACCGCGCCTTTCTCAAGTGCCGCCAGTGTCTCATGCAGTCCGTAAACAGCAAGACCTGAATCCTTTGAGAGTTCTGAGAAGAACTTCTCCATCAACTTCCTCTCCCGTGTTACAGATGCTTCTGCGAGTATATCCTCTGCCCTTACAATCATCTCCTCCAGACCGGGCATGGATGTATAAGAGGTGTCAACCACGCCTATAATCTTTGAATCGATGTCGGTGGGAAGGAAATCCCCGTTGCGGAACATGTCTTTTATCGGCCCTGGTCCTCCGATGATTATGCCCCTGAGATCCTCCATGCCGCGGAAATATGAAACAGCCAGCTCTGCTGTCTTCTTGAGGTGATCATTAAGAAGCCCCTCCCTTACACGTGCGTAGCGTGCCTGGCTCCAGCCTCCTTTTTTTGTCTTCCCGGGAACAAGAGATTCTATATGCTTGAGTGACTCTATACGCGTTCCTTTGAGCGTCCCTATATCTGATTCTGACTTGTCGAGCACTATGAGCCCGTATATCTCCTTTTCCCTCACCATGTACTTCAGCGGGTCCAGAACGAACGTCTGGTCGCATCTGTAGAGTCTCTGGTTCAGCTTTTCCTGCGGCTCTATGACCCATAGTTTTATGTCGCTTTCACCTTCCTTTTCGGAAACATTTCCGCAGAATATGGCCAGACCATTTGGTGGTGTGATTTTGTAATGCTTCAGATGCTGGGATATCTTTTCGAGAGCACCCAGTACGTTCTTCCTCACTGGTTTTGATTTTATGTTTGCTGCTGTGCCCTGTTCCTGTGTCACCTGCGTTGAAACAACGTTCAGGTTAGTGCCCACAGGTACATATATGGTTATCAGTTCCGTGTGCCTCCCCCTGATTGCGGAAAGCTTCTTTATGAGGCTAAGCAACCTCTTATGAGCAATGTTTTCCTTGGCCATAGAAAATCAACCATATTGTCAGAAACATTTAACTTTGAGACTCGGGAGTTTAAATTCCCAAATCCTGAATAACGTGTCATTCGCTGGTTTCTTCTTCAGGTTCGTCGGTTATGCCCTTTCTCTGTTTTATCCTTTGGATTACGTTCCTTTCAAGCTCTTTCGGAAGAGGCTCGTACGTTACGTCGATGAGCCAGAAGAATCCCTGTCCGCCCGTACCCGACTTAAGCGCGGAGTTGAAACCGAACATCTCGGCCACAGGAAGCTTTGCCTTTATGACTGTTACGCCCCTTTCCTCATTCATCTCGATTATCTGCCCCCGCCTGTTCTGGGTTTCTTTCATGGCTCCGCTAAGCTGCTCAGTCGGAACATCTATCCGGATCACCTGCTTGGGCTCAAGTATGAAAGCATTTGCTCCGATCATGGCCTGCCTTATAGCTGACCTCACTGCGGGTATGACCTGTGCAGGTCCCCTGTGTATTGCGTCTTCGTGAAGCTTTGCATCGACTATCTTGACTTTCATGCCCGTGCATGGCTCCCGGGCAAGCGGTCCCTGGTCCATGGATTCGCCGAATGACTGCTTGAGCATCTCCATGACCTCAAGTATGGAATTAACACCGCGGGTGTTGTCTATGAAGATGTTCCTGTTGTGGATAAGCTTGATTTTCTTGATCTCGTCCCTGTCCATGCCAAGTTTGACCAGCTTGTCTATAAGCTCAAGGTCCTTTTTCTTTATCTCGAAATCAGACGGGATGTCACCCGTGGACATAGCCTTGAGAACGCTCTCTTCAAGCGGCTCTGCGACCATATAGAACCTGTTGTGCCTGTTTGGTGATTTGCCTTCCACTGGTTCAGGTGTCAGCCTCTTTATGGATTCCTTGTATATGACTATCGGAGGTGAAACATTGACGTCTATCTCAGCGTCCTTGAGAGGCCTCTCTATCTTGGCATCTATGTGAAGCTCACCAAGTCCGGAAACGAGATATTCCCCGGTGTCTTCGTTGATCTTAACTCTGAGTGTCGGGTCCTCCCTGCTGGTCTTCCTGAGGAACTCTATCAGCTTTGCCAGCTGTTTTGGCTGCTTTGGTTCCACGGCCTTAGTGACCACAGGCTCGAATATGTGCTTTATGCTCTCGAAAGCCGGAATTGCATAAGATGGCTCTGCAAGCGTTTCCCCGGAGAAAGCGCTTTTCAGTCCGACTATACCTACGATGTTTCCGGCGACGACTTCATCCATCACTATCCTCTGTGCGCCCTTGTATATGGAAACCTGCTGTATCTTCTCATTCTTCTGTGTACCTATAAGCGAAAGTGTCTGACCACCTTTAATCGTGCCTGAGAATATCCTGACGGTTGCTACATAACCTGCGTGAGGATCGGGATAAACCTTTGTAACGACAGCCGCCAAATGCCCGTTGGGGTCACATGCCTTCATTGATTTCACTATGGGGCTTTCTTCCTCCTCACTGGGCCATATCTTCTCTATCCTGTATTTTTGTGCCTGAAGTGGATTCGGAAGGTGATTTATTACCATTTCAAGTACGACCGTGTGAAGAGGTGTCTTCTTCGCTAGCTCCTTTTCCTGCCCATTCTCGGTCATGTCTATGATATCCTTGAAAGATAACCCTGTCTCCTTCATCTTCGGGACTGATATCGCCCAGTTCCTGAGGGCAGAACCGAAAGCAACGCTCCCGTCCATGACATTGACAGTGGACTTGTCAGCATACTCCTTCTCAGCGTACTTCTGTATAAGCATGTTGACTTCAGTGATAATCTTCTTGAACCTCTCCTCCATCTGTTGCGGAGTGAGCTTAAGTTCCTTTATCATCCTGTCTACCTTGTTGATGAAGAGAAGTGGTTTCACCCTTTCCTTGAGGGCCTGTCTCAGAACCGTCTCTGTCTGTGGCATGCATCCCTCGACAGCGTCAGCAACGACAAGAGCGCCGTCTACGGCTCTCATTGCCCTCGTGACATCACCGCCGAAGTCGACGTGACCCGGCGTGTCTATAAGATTGATAAGATACTTTTTTTCTTTGACTGTATGTACCATGCTGACATTGGCAGAGAAGATCGTGATGCCCCTTTCCTGCTCCTGGTCTACAGTATCCATGAAGAGCTGTGTCCCCGCGTGCTCCTCGGATATCATGCCGGCACCTGCAAGCAGGTTGTCAGAAAGCGTGGTCTTCCCGTGATCTATATGTGCGATTATGCCAATGTTCCTGATCTGCTCGGGCTTATTCATGAGTTCCCTGACAGTCGCAGTCAAATCATCTTTTGCCATCGTAATCACTATAAATCATATACTTAGAACAGTTCTCTATTTAAATTTTCGATTATCTGGCGCCTTCCGCCTCCTTCTCTATCCTGTTCCTCTCTCTGATTGGAAGCGTTTTTGCATCGTTTTCCGCTATGGCCATGAGATCCCCTGCAATGACTTCACCAAGGCTCTTTCTGCTCTTGAAGGTAGACTTGTAAATGCCCTGTGTGATGAGCCTGAGCGCGAGGTCTATCCTTCGCTGAGGTGAAGTGATGACAGCCTTTCTCGCTATGATTCCGCCAAGCTGGTAGGCTGCTATTTCCTCGTAAAGCGCGGAATTCTCTATTGCCCTGATAAGGACCTGAACCGGATTCTTCTTTATCTTTTCCTCTATTATGTCAAATGCTTTTTCAGTCTCTCTCATTATGGTCTGGTAGTTCCCGCAGAACCTTCCGGATGTCCGCTTGTGCCTCTTGCCCGTGTGTCCCGTAACCATGAGCTTGTTCATGAACCTCTCAACGATGTTCATCTCGTTCTTTCTGAAGTCTCCGCTCTTCCTTCCGTAAGTGCGCGGGACGACAACCGGCCTGATGTTCATGTATTTGACAAGGCCCGGATCCTCTATCACGAGTTCCTTCATATCCCACTTATTGAACAATAACATTTTACCACATTAAGCCGTCTTCGGCTTCTCCTTTTTTCCTTTGAGCAGTTCGTTCAGTGAAGCGCCGTTCACTCCGGTGACCTTGTACTTGATGCCGTGCATGGAACCCACGGCTGACTTCTGAGAGCCGCCGACACCTACGATTGTAACCTCATCGTGCTCGTCTATGAACTTGATTGCGTTCGTTCCCGGAACGAATGCCGTTACCTGGGTACCATTCTTTATCAGCTGGACCCTGACGCACTTTATGATACCGGAGTGGGGCTGCTTCTGCTCCACACCTTTCTTCTTGAGCACTATGCCTCTTCCTATCGGAGCGCCCTTGAGCGGGTCTTTCTTCCAAAGCTTCAGTGCCTTCTTCTTTCCGGCCTTGGAACTCCACCTGAACTTCTTCCTCTTCTTCACCAGATTTCTTGCTGCGAATTCTCCCATGCTATCTCAGCCTCAGGTAATTTATCTTGAAGTGCCTGCTTAAAAATTCCTTCATGACCTTTATGTTCCTTCCGCTCCGTCCTATCACGACTGACCTGTCGCTGTTCGGTATTGATACAGTTACCGAATCTTTGCCTACCTCTACGTTTTTTGCGGTTGGTATCATGTTTTTGACCATTGTTTCAACATCCTTAGCGAACTCGAATATCTTCACGGTCTTTCCCAGTACCCTGCTGACATTCTTTATCACGGTTCCGTTCTTTCCGATGGCGAGCCCCGACTTTCCGGCTTCTATCATGAAATACACGCAGTTCTCATCGCGGATGCAGTCCTTCACATGGACCTTTGTCATCCTTTCGAAGACGCCTATGTCCCTTATGTTCTGCGTCTGCAATTTTATTGTCATAGTCAACTACTTCTCTATTCCCAGTGTCACTATTTTAAATGGCTTGCCGCACAGCTGCCCAAGCGCTGCCGAATCTCCGTCGAACTTTTCCACCGAAACCTTCGATATCTTACTGTAATACTCAAGCTCTTTGACAATATCAGCCGGGCAGTTGGCAGGGCAGACGACTGCCTCGAGTTTACCGTTCTTTACTGCACTGGCTACGGAATTCCTCCCCATTACGATCTTACCATTCTTCACTGCAGCCTTTATAATCTTTTCTGAACTCATATGGACCCCTAATAAATATAACCCAGAAGCTTACCGCCTATGCTCTTTTTCTTGGCTTCTTTGTGCGATATCACACCCTGAGACGTGCTGACCAGCAATACGCCAAGCTCGGCTGCCGGGAGGAACCTCTTTTCCCATGCAATGAAATCAGCATGCCCTACAGAGAATCTGGGCTTTATCGCACCGCACTTGTTTATCCTCCCAAGAAGCTTTATACTGAACTGTCCGCTCTTTCCGTCGTCGATGTGCTCGAACTCGCCAATGTACTTCTCCTTCTGCATTATCAGAAGCATGTTCTTTATCAGATTGGACGCAGGAGTGACGCACACTGTCTTTCCTATAGCTTCTGCGTTCTTTATTATGGAAAACATGTCAGCAATCGTGTCGTGTCTCATATTAATCAGTCATATTTCTTGAATCCGAGTTTCTTTGCTTCCTCCCTGAAGCACTGCCTGCAGTACTGCAGACCGTACTTGTTGATGACTCCCTCGGTCTTGCCGCATCCCCTGCACGGTGTGGCGTTTCTGCCGAATTTTCTGTCTCTGGGCTTGCAGTGCTTTAGAAATCTGGCTAGCTTAATGGGCTTGTCTGCTATCTGTTTTTTAGCGTTTTTGAAACTCATACTATTCACTGCTGCCTTTTATTTAAATATTATACTACCTCTACGCCGAACTCCTTCTTGACCCATTCCCTGGCTTCATCCGGTGTTATCCGGTGTGATTTTCCCACTTTTGTTTTCCCGTAACTCCTTTTCTTCACCCTGTATCCGGGTCTCTCAAGGCTGACTGAAACATCGAATCCCATAATGCCTATATCAGGATCATAATTAACACCTGGTATGTTTATGTATTCTTCTATGCCAAGTGAGAAGTTCCCGTTCTCGTCGAACTGAGTCGATTCTATCCTGTTCTCCTTGGACTGCAGAAGCTTGGCAAGCAGTTCCCTTGCGCCTTCGCCCCTGAGCGTCGTCATGACACCTATTTCTCTGCCCTTCGCGACACCAAAGGTGCTCCTCTTATGTGTCTTGGTCGTAACTATTTTCTTTCCTGTTATAGTTTCCAGAAGCTTCTTTGCCTTCTCAAGCTCAGGACCGGGTGCGCCCGTGCTCATATTGAGTGTCAGCTTCCCTATCCGGATTCCTTTCATTGCGCTCATTTCATCTCACCGACAATTATATATTCCTTCAGGGTTTCTATCTCGCCGTCCTTGGATTCAAGGACAACCCTGCTCTTTTCCATCATGGTTTTCCTTTCATGAACAGCTTTTATCTTTCCACTGGCCCCCGAGTTCTTCCCGGCCATTATCGTAGCCACTGCGCCTTCTCTCATCTCGGCATGCCCGAGTATCTTCTGCGAAGGAAGCTCTATGATAAGAGAATCACCCGGCTTGTACTTGTTTTCCGTGACCAGGATGTTCCGGCCGTCATGCAGAGTCAGCTGGTATTTTCCTCCCCTGATGATGGTCTTCTTCCTTATGGAACATAATTTCTTTGAGGCGTGCTTTGCGTCTATCTCTTCAACCGTCATGCCATTTCTGGCTGCGACAACCCTGAACTGTTTTTTTATGGAAGGGAATTCGATGACATCCATAAGTCCTACGGGATGTTTGTCATTCTTGACAATACACCTGTCAATCATAACATCGCCGCCCTTGATTATCTTACCTGCCTCATCTGCATTCTCTGCATAGCCGAGAACGTCCCTGATGACAATCCTCAGAGCGATGCTGAACTGCTTCGGGTGGGATCCGGGTGCGGGTGTTATTACGAACTTGTTCTGCTTCCTGGCAAGCGGCCAGAACCCCGGCATCGAGTATCTCTTCATGTGCATAATCATTCACCTTTTTTCTCCTTTTTAATCATCTTCTTTCCTGTGCCTTTCCTTTCAATAACGGCCTGTCTCTTCTTATCTTCAAGTACGAGTTTTTTTATCTGGAGGTTTGATGGTGTGAATGGCCTTGAAATCTCCGAACCATCGACCTTTTTCATCTTGAAACCCTCGATGTAGACCTTTTCCTTTTCAATGTTCACCCTCTCGACAGTTCCGCTCTTTCCTTTCAGGCTTCCTCTCATTACAATAACTTCATCACCTTTTCTAATAATCATAGACCTCTTTCCGAATCTTTCTCGCAGGAGCTTGGAGAGGTTCACTGAGAGAAATTTTCTCATCACATGCAGAGGAGCGTTATGTCTGTATTTCCTCTGCTTCCTCGGCTGCGTGCTTGACTTCCACTTATTTGACCAGTCCTGTTTCATAATATTCACCTAAACTACAATGCCTGCGATTTTTCCTATGGTCTTGAATCGCTCGACTGCTTCCTTCGATACGGGTCCCTTAACCATGGTTGCCGTGGGATCGAACTTGTCGTTAACAATAACGCCGGCGTTGTCCTCGAATTCTATCCTCATGCCATTGGCCCGTTTGTACTCCTTCCTCTGCCTGACTACCACGGCCTTGAATACCTGGTGCCTCACTTTTTCATTACCGCTTTTGACTCTGCATATGACAATATCGGCCATCCCGGCTGTGGGCTTGGCCCTTCTTATGCCTTTGTATCCCCTGACTGCTATAACTTCAAGCAGGTTTGCGCCGCTGTTGTCAGCGCACTTAAGAACACTACCGGTCTGTATCGCCTTTCCCTTACTGGAAGATATCGCCTTCATGATTTCACCGATTCCCTGGAAACAACGACAAACTTCTTCGTCTTCGATAGAGGTCTGCACTCGGCTATCATCACCTTGTCCCCGTCCTTTGCGTTTATGCAGGGCGGGTTGTGTGCAGCTATCCTGGATTTCCTTCGTTCGTATCCATGATACTTCTTTGTAAAGTGAGAATAACCCCTTTCGACTATGACAGTGAGGCCCGACTTTGAGGATACGACTTTTCCGTCAAAAATCCTGCCTCTGATCCCGAGGCTTCCGTGCCACGGACAGTTTGTATCCTCGCAGGACTTCTCCGGACCTTTCACTCCGATTCCTATATCTTTTTTCATGTTATTACCTATAACTGTTAATCCATACGGATATGGATTCTTGTATTTATAGATTAAATATCTTTTAATACTTTCGCTCCTTTTAATTGTTTCACTGTTAGGGGTAGCGTGTTGAAATTTCAAAGTTTATAAGCTTCCCTGAATAATTTTAATGGAAGAACATGAAAGAAGCAGTCCTGCTCTCAGTTTTTTTGTTTATGTTATTATTTGCATCTATAGCTGTTGCCCAGCTGTCAATACAGCCTATTGAAACCAACCTGGAAGTTGAAATGAACACAAACGACAACATAATTATAATCCCGATAAGGCCAATCGGGCCTTCGGAATGCGGCGAGAATGGCTGTTCTTGGTGCGGAAACGCGTGCGGAAATTCTGCAGCAGATTCCGTATGCCCTGCTGTGCTTCCGCCTGAAAATTATGCATGTGAATGTGTTGACGGGCAATGCAAAGCCGTCGAATCGGAACTTGTGTGCAGAAAGGATGCGGATTGCAAATGGTGTGACTCCGAGTGTGTGAAGGAACTTCCGGGCCTGACATGTGACGACAGGGAGGGAAAGGAAGGTTATACGTGTCAGTGTTTCGAGGAATTCTGCATCGAGGCTGAAGTGGGAAAGGTGCACATGCCTCTGCCACCGGGCGATATAGAGGTGAATATGACGGTAAACGCTACAGGATATAACATAAGCGCTGAACATGTTGTAATGAACATTTCCGCTGAACTCATAAGCTTGCACACTAAGCCCATTTATATGAATTTCAGCAGCAGTCCCCAGACTGTGGATATAAGTCCCTCGCAAATCTCGGTGAAGCCTGTGTCCGCAATGCCTGTCCATGGTGCCCCAGCGGCAGGCGTATCCGAACCGATGCCTACTGCAGTCCGGAAAGTGACTTCAATTAATATAGTTCCCGAGAGTGCCGAAAATGTGACTGTAGAGGTCAATGCCATATTGAATGGAAATGAGAAGTACTTCAGGATAATGAACAGGAACACTGTGGTATACATGACATCAGGCGGTGTCACTGCTGAAAGCGCTTATCCTCTGGAAGTGAATGAAACTGGCGTCTTTTTGAGAAAGAACGACAAGGCGATGGAAATCAGAATGCTGCCAGACGAAGCGGCAGAAAGGGCCAAGGAAATGGTAACCAAGATTATTAAGATGAGGCTGGATTTTGACCAGGAACCCGTATACAGGGTAAATGCTGAAAGGAGCGGACGGATGTTGTGGGTTTTACCCGTATCTTTTTCTGTTGACGTTGAAATTATTCCATTATCCGGTGAAACAATCGTCACAAACAGTCCATGGTGGGACTTCTTGGTATTCTGAACGAGGATTATGCGATTCTGGTTGAGCCGCATGGTTCTTGTTTTTTCTTCCGATGAACTGTGCGAAACTTATAAATATATAAATGTTTTATAATATAAGGTCCACAGGCCGTCTAATGCGGTCATTGGATATATATAGGAGGAGATAAAAATGGCAGAAAAGCCACATTTGAACATAATAACTGAAGGTCACGTAGACCACGGTAAGTCAACATTGTTAGGCAGACTTCTATTCGATTCCGGTTCACTTCCAGAGCAGGAGCTGAGAAAACTCAAGGATCTTGCAAAGGAACTGAAGAAGGAAACGTTCGAGTTTGCTTTTGTCATGGATAAGCTCAAGGAGGAAAGAGAGAGGGGCGTAACCATAGACCTCATGTACAAGCCTATCATAACGGACAAGTTTTACTTCACAGCAATCGACTGTCCGGGCCACAGGGACTTCGTTAAGAACATGATCACCGGCGCAAGCCAGGCAGACGCAGCTATTCTTGTTGTGTCATGCAAGGACGGTGTGCAGGAGCAGACCAAAGAGCATCTTTACCTGTCCAAGGTTCTTGGCATAAACCAGATGATCGTAGCCATCAACAAGATGGACGAAGTCAACTACGAAGAGAACAAGTTCAACGAGGTCAAGACACAGGTCTCTCAGCTTCTGTCTTCGATCGGATACAAGCCGGATGACATTCCATTCGTTGCAGTGTCTGCATACGTTGGCGACAACGTCGTCAAGAAGTCCACAAACATGCCCTGGTACAAGGGTGAGACGCTTCTTCAGACCATGGACTCGCATATTAAGGTTGGGGAAAAGCCTATCAGCAAGCCGCTCAGGCTTCCTGTACAGGACGTTTACTCCATCACTGGTGTAGGTCTTGTGCCTGTAGGAAGGGTTGAAACCGGTGTACTTAAGGCAGGCGACAAAATTGTCATCGAACCTTCTGGCACGACAGCAGAAGTAAAGTCTATGGAGATGCATCACAAGCCTCTTGAGAAGGCTGAGCCCGGTGACAACATCGGATTCAACCTGAAGGGCGCATCCAAGAAGGACATCAAGAAGGGTGACGTCATAGGCCACGCAGACAACCCGCCAACAGTTGCCAAGGAATTCACAGCACAGATAATCGTGCTCCAGCACCCGACCGTAATTACCAAGGGATACACACCGGTCTTCCACATCCACACATCACACGCAGCTGGAAAGATAACGGAAATCGTAAAGAAGATGGATCCAAAGACTGGCGCAACTGTCGCGGAGAACCCGGACACTCTCAAGACTGGAGACGCTGCAATCATAAAGGTTCAGCCACTTCAGCCAGTAGCAATCGAGAAGCAGTCTGAGTTCCCGGAGCTTGCCAAGTTCGCAATCAGGGACATGGGCAAGACCGTTGCCGCAGGTATCTGCACTGACCTTGTAAAAGCAAAGTAAGGGCTTAACCGCCCCCTTTGATTTCTTTTTCTTTTAATTTTTACTAAAGGGCCGCGGCCTTGTTTTCTTTTTTGTTTCCACGAGTGCTTTTCTAGAGGGATTTCAGTAATTGTTTTCCTAAAAAGGTTCAGCGCCGAGGACAGGATTTGAACCTGTACGTCCGAAGACACTCGTTTTCGAGACGAGCGCGATAGCCAGATTCCGCCACCTCGGCATATGCGTGCGCGTGTGTATTAACCTATTATATATGTAATATATTAACCGTTCAAAAGTTGACGACGAAAGCTTTTAAATACTTGAAGGTTCGTTAAGATTTTACTATGTCGTACACGCTGGTCGTCACCGAGAAACCTTCGGCAGCACGGATGATAGCCAGCGCTCTTTCTGGGGGAACCGTTGAAAAGAAGGGGGGAAGAGGCGTTTCGTATTACAGCATAACAAGGGAAGGAAAAGAGCTGATGGTGGTTCCAGCCGTGGGTCATCTTTTTGTTCTTGATGAGAAGAACGGCGGAATGAAATGGGAATATCCTGCATTCGATGTCGAGTGGAAGCCCACTTATACCAGGAAAGGCAACGAGTGGGCGAAGAAGTATTTCGACAACATGACCAAGCTCGTCAAGGGCGCTGACGAATTCATTTCCGCATGCGACTACGACATTGAAGGTTCTGTCATAGCTTTCAACATACTGCGATTCATAGCCGGGGTGAAGGAGGGGAAAAGGATGATGTTCTCAACGCTTACTACACCTGACCTTATCAAGGCTTATGATACGATGTCCGATCATCTGGATTTCCCGCAGATAGAGGCGGGACTTACCAGGCACCAGCTGGACTGGTACTTCGGTGTCAATCTTTCAAGGGCGCTGACTCTTTCACTGGAAAAATCAGGTTCCTACAGGACGCTTTCAACAGGACGCGTGCAGGGACCCACTCTTCAACTGATGGTAAAAAGGGAAGAGGAGATATCAGTCTTCAAGCCGGTTCCGTACTGGGAAATTGAGCTTAAGGGAAACACTGAGTCCGGTGCCATAACGGCCATGCATGTCAACGGCAAGTTCTGGGAGAAGGACATGGCTGAGAAGGTTCTGGTGAATTGCAAGGGCAAGGACGGTACTGTTGTATCCATAAAGAAGGAGGAACAGAAATACTGGCCCCCGACGCCGTTCGATCTTACGACTCTGCAGAGAGAGAGTTACGGCCTTTTCGGTTACTCGCCAAAGACTACGCTTGAAATTGCACAGACACTTTACGAACATGCGCTCATAAGCTATCCGAGGACAAGCAGCCAGAAGCTTCCGCCAACCATAGGATACAGGAAGATACTTGAAAATCTGTCCGGGCAGAAATGGTACGAGGAACTATGCGGGAAACTTCTGAGTAAGGGCAAGCTGTGGCCGAGACAGGGCAAAAAAGAGGATCCGGCACATCCTGCAATATTCCCGACAGGCAACAAGCCCAAGGAGCTTAATGCGTACCAGAAGAAGTTATACGATCTGATTGTGAAGCGCTTCATGGCAACTTTCGCTGATCCGTCCGTAAGGGAGTCAATGAAAGTCGCAATAAAGGTAGACGGAGAAGAATTCATAGCAAATGGCGTAGTCACAAAAGATCCGGGCTGGATGAAGTTCTACGAACCCTACACCAGAATAAAAGAGGTCGAGCTTCCTGATATCAAAGAGAATGATAATGTAAGCGTGAAGAGCATAAAGATGAGCGAGAAGGAGACACAGCCGCCAAAGAGGTACAGTCAGGCATCGGTACTGAAAGAGATGGAAGACCTTGGACTGGGGACAAAAGCGACAAGGGCGAATATACTGGACACGCTTTATCAGAGAGGTTACATAAAGGAGAAGTCCATAATGGTCACGGAACTCGGAAAGACTGTGATAAAGGCGCTCGAGAAGCACTGCCCGGAAATAGTCTCTGTCGAGCTTACAAGAAGGTTCGAGGAAGACATGGAGAAGGTGAGTGCCGGAGAGAAGAAAAGGGAAGACATCATAAAGGATGCGGAAGATGAACTCAGGAAGGTCCTTGAGAGGTTCAAGACCGAGGAGAATGCAATCGGGAGTGAAATAAAGCAGGCTGTAAAGAAGTATGAAGAAGTGGAGAATAATATTGGGGCATGTCCCGAATGCAATAAGGGCAGCATAATGGTTATCCGTTCTCAGAAGACCGGGAAGAGGTTCGCGGGCTGCAATAACTATCCAGACTGCAGGAAATCCTACCCGCTTCCGCAGAAAGGTTCGCTTTCAGTCAGCTCAAATAAATGTCACTGCGGCATGAATCTTGTCGAGATAAAGGCCAAAGGCAGGAGGCCGTGGAAGCTGTGTGTAGAGCACGGATTCGATTACACCAAGAAGGCGTTCGAGAAGGCTGACAAAAAAGATGGTAAATCATGAAGATATGCCCTATCAGAAGAGCCTGAACCCGCTGGCCGGCTTTATGCCTTCGTTGGTTATCTCAAACTTCACAGACTTTCCTTCAGGCAGCCATCTGTGCTTCACTATGGAAGCGTTTCTCTCGGACATCTTGCCCGTCCTTTCCAGGAATATCACTGCCTTGGCCCAGTACTTGACTGCATCCCCGCCGACTATCTCATGATGTTCGGTATCCCAGTTCTTGTAGGTATGTGAAGTCACGACAACAGGAATTTTCCGTTCCCTCGCGATGCTGGAAAGCACCGACATCTGCTTGCTCAATTCTCTGTTGGCCTCAAGAGCTTCCTTCTCGGGGTCCGCGTACTCCAGCCTGTAAAGCGCTGCTGCGGAATCCAGGACTATCATGTCTGCCTGTTTGGCATTGAGCTCCCTTATCATCTTTCCCTGTTCCTTGAAGTTCTTCGGCTCAAGTACCATGATGTTATTCAGGGCTTCATCTGCGCCCGGATAAATCTGCGAAAGCCTCTCATGCGAAAAGCCGCCTTCGGTGTCTATGAATATGACTTTCCCTCCATTCCTGATTATCTCAAGCGATGTGAGCAGGCAGAGGTTGGTCTTACCTGTTCCAGGCGC
>CAYUBD010000017.1:0-5375 GCA_964442905.1 uncultured archaeon
CGCCTGTTCCGGGTATGAAGACGTTTCCTCCGCTCGTGTTAAGCACCAGCACTAGACTGAGCCTTCTCGTAATCAGCACTCCTATGCTGTAGTTCCCAGAAGAGACGCATTGCGATGCATTGTCGCATGCCTCGCAGGACCACAAATAAGAACCCGGGTTAATGTTCTGGACTATCCAGCTTGTTTCATTACTTGCACCGGTCACGCTCTCTGAGGAATAATAGTACATGCCTGTGCTGTTCCATATGTATATCTTCAGTTCGCTTAGTCTGTTGTCATCCGTCGCATTGCATGAGAACTCCATGCTGGCTTCGTCAGTCACATTTCCGTTTTCAGGGCTGACTTTCACGAGCAAAGGGGGAAAATCCACAACTTCGCAGCTAACCCCCCCTGTCGAACTCCCATTTTCATAAAGCGTGAATGTTTGCGGCGCCTGCACATAGCAGCTTACAACCTTACCGGTTATGAATGTCGCGTTTATTGTGTAGGTTAGACCGGACGCCGCCCCGAAGTGAAGCTCCATGTTCCTGTTTTGGGTAGAATCACCGGCTGTCACTTCCCTGAAACCTGCAAGCGTGCCATTCAGGAAGGATGTATGGACCTTGGTGCCTATAGAATCGACATTCACGAGCGTTCCGCCGCCTTTTACAGATACCTCCAGATAATTGTTATCCTCCATCGCATTGGCATAGACCGTGTTAACCTGCCCGTAGTTGCCTACAATCATGTCCACATCGCCATCGTTATCGATATCTGCAGTTATTATTGAGTATGTCGCGCCGCTTAGAGTGATCTCTTCCTGCGTCATATATCCGCTTCCGTTGTTCAGGTATACATAATCGGCACCGATCTCGTTCGCCTCCACGAAGTCGAGAAATCCATCATTGTTGAAATCGGAAACGGAAACAGATCTTGTACGCACGCTTCCCGAACTCTGATAAAGGGAGAATACCAAATCCCCGTCATTCAAAAAGATTCTGAAGTTCTGATCGTTGCCATTCCCCTCTATGATATCAAGGTCGCCGTCGTTGTCCATATCCGCAAGCGACAGTGAATATGTATAAAGAGGTCCGCTTCCCGCAAGGAATTGATCAGGAACGAAATTCCCGCTACCATCGTTGACGTAAATCCTTGTCACTTCAGACGGTATTCCTCCTGCCACTATGTCCACGAAACCATCGTTATCGATATCACCCACCGCCGCATCCTGAAAGTTTTGTGTTATGTTCTGACAACTTGTGAAGTGGGCTGTCCCGTTGTTCGTGTATATGCGAAGCCCGCTGTCAACATTGACGATAATCATGTCAAGGTCGCCGTCGTTGTCTATGTCAGCCAGACTGACACTTTCGGTTTCATCACCGCTGGTTTCTGAAACATTCTCAAGAAATGTGAAGTGGGCTGTCCCGTTGTTGAGATATACCTGATTGACCTGGTTCCTGTTACCGGCTACAAAGTCCGGGTCGCCGTCGTTGTCCAGGTCACCTATGGCTATAGCTTTGGTGTAGTATGCCTCTGGCGTGCTTTCGAAAAGCGTAAAGTTTCCTGTGCCGTTGTTTAAGTATATACGATTCGGCTGGTCTCTGTTGCCGGCTATGTAATCTATGTCCCCGTCATTGTCCAGATCGCTTGCAGAAACCGAAAAAGTATTGTCACTTTCAGCACTGCTCTCGAACAGATTGAACAGGTTCACATGCAATGTCCTGTTGCCTGCGCTCCAAGCAGAATTTGATTCATTGTCATACGCCAGGCAGTTCCAGTGGTAATCACCGGGCACTGTGCCGTTCACCGTCCAGTTGGTCTCGTTGAAGGTTCCCGTCACGTCCGCGGTATTCGTATAGTATGTGTTGTCATCCGAATCCCAGAGGAAGAACGTGATGTTCGTGAGGTTCTCGTCCGTGGCGTTGCAGCCGAATGTGACGTTTTTCGATGGGGACGAATAAGCGTCACCGGGCATCGTCAGGTTCACGGAAAGCGCACTGACGCCGTGGATTGAGGTTGTGAAAAATATGGATGTGAAAATTAACAGAACCGGCAGCGCATTTTTGAAAGACATACTGTTTATATTTTACCCGTTTTGCTATTTATGTTATATTTATATATCATGTTAACCAACCTAAATCATTGAAACTTATTATCAATCAGGAGGATGAAAATGGAAAGCAAACTGGACAGGCAGAAGGTAACTCTGGTTGTTGTAACGGTTTTGCTGATTCTCGCTCTTGGATACATATTGGTGAATGAATACAATGCTATGAAGGCTGCCGAGGAGAATCAGAAGCTTGAGGAGCAGAATTCGGTTTTCCAGCAGGGCTTCAGTAACGGAACAACATACGGCTACCAACTGGCCGTTATCCAACTGCTCCAGCAGGCAAGCACATGCCAGTCAGTACCAGTTACAGCGAATAACGTGACTCTCAACCTGGTCGCTGTCGAGTGTCTCCAGCAGGCAGAATAAGTTTTCAGGGCTCTGATTTTTATTCCAAAGCCTACCGCTTTTTCTTTCTGAAGTACATGAACCAGCCAAGGTTTATGGCTACCAGAACTGCAACGAGCATGATGATGGGATACTGTGAAAGCAGGTCCTCTTCACTTGTGACAGCACCTGCACCACCCAGGAAATCCATGCGTATCGAGGTAAGGCCGACCTTGGTCTTTATCTCTCTTTCAGTGACGCGTTCTCCGTAGTGGAGTGCTAGCTTTGCCATGTATTCGCCTTCCATGACGCCTTCCGTGTCCCAATAGGCGAAGAGGTGCGCCTTCTCGAAAACGTCCATGTCTACGGACGCGGATTTGAAATCTGCCACTTTATTGTCCCCATCGTCAGTGATTATCATGTGCGCATAAACATCGCTTATGGGCTGGTTCCATTTGCTTTCGGTAAGTATGTCGAACTTCGCCACGCTGCCAAGGCTGAAATCCTTGACCGTTATGTCTATAACATCCACTAGCATGTTGCCGACGTAGAATGTTTTCTCTGTCCTGCCTACCTCGCCGTCATATCTTACGGTTGCCACGGCATGATACATCCCGGGATTTGCATTGTTGTTCCATGTGGCGAGCAGCTCACCCTTCTGCATTGATTTCACTGGCACCGGACCCGCTTCAATGGTTGCTATGACCTCGTTTGTCGGACCCAGCACGTCTATGCTTGCCGTCACACTTGCCAGATCCTCCTTACCGAGATTGTAAAGCTTCACAAAGAAGTTAACGGGTGCGTCGGGCACTGCCTCCTGGACAGACATGTCAAGCTGGAGGTACTTTCCGGGATATGGCACCTTTACCCTCACCTGATGTATCACCGCAACCGTTGCCGATATCTGTGTCTTTCCCTCGCTACCTTCATATTCTATGAGGCCGACAGGCTTGTCGTGCATGGTTGTAACGGATGCCTCTAATATATCCTCATCCGAGAAAAAGTCTGACGGGAGCTCCATGACGACTATCTTGCCCCAGTGATCTCCTGGTGGAACGAGCCTCTCCGGCATCTTCATCGTGTACGTGAGAGCCTTGGAGCCGTCATTCTCGCTGAACGGTATGATCTGCTGGTCGAAAGTCAGGTAGTCACCCAGTTCATCTTCTACATAGACGTATGCGTTGAACTGCTTATGCTCGTTGTTTGTTATTGTAAAGCTTTTCGTCATTTCAAGTCCGGGCTCAAAGTCTATCGTCGAACGGCCCGGAGTGACGCCGAGGGCGTCTGCATAGCCTGAACTGCCTATAATATATGCAACCGCAACCAATGCCGCCAATGTCCATCTAATTCTGCTCTGCTTTGACATTGTCTTCCTCCTCTACTTCAAGGGTGTCATTCACCGCAAGCGTGACTGCGCCTGCAAGACCGTTCCTGTAGACCAGCAGGTCGGTATTCCCTGAGTTTACTATCATGTTTCCTTCCGGCCGTGAAAGCGCGACAGTGGAAACCACTGTGAATTTCTTCGGCTCGCTTTCCGTATCACCGCTCCTCACTTTCCACCAGTAGGTACCGAAATCCATGTCATTCCCGACCGAGAAGCTTCTCCCGGTGACATCATAGGTGAAAGGCGTTGAGAAATCCGGGTCATCGTCAATGAGAAGCTCGTAGCTGCTGTCCGCTCCTGACCACCTGAAGACCGGCGTCCTGTCATCCATGACCATGTCGCTGAACGGGTAAAGCGCCTGTATGTTCCACAGCGAGAAGACTGACAATGCAGCCAGACCTATGACTGCAAGATTCGCCATTATTACCGCTGTCTTGTTATTCGCCATCATTCGTACTCACTCCTATATCCGGCAGTGAACCAGATTGTCGAGGTTTTAACACCTGCAGTCTCACCTGTCGGAACTTCTATGTAGAGCTCTATCTCTGCCTCGTCTGTCGCGTCAGAATAGTTCAGGAAAGATATGGCAGAGCCGTTGACAACAGGCACGGGTGCCCAGCTGGACGTCGTGTTCTGGCTTGACCAGTTCAGGGAGTTCTCCTCGCCAGTCACATTATCGACTTCGTATTGGAAATATTGCGATGCAGTATCTTCGTATGTATCCCACAGGAGGTCCGTGCTCGATATGTTGACATCAAGGAAGCAGTTGCCGTCGTTCCTTACCCTGAACGGCTCCGGGCTGTCATCAGTCGTGTCGTTGCTGAACCCCAGTGCTATCAGACCGAACTGGACCGTGTCGTTGTAAAGCGTCAGCACGACATCCGTGTATATGGTGACGTTACGCAGGGCCGCCCATGCGCCGTAATCCTCATCATCGTAAGCCCTGACGGTCCAGTTGTAGTAGTAGTTGTCGTCTCCGAAGTATTTGAGATTTTTTGGGATAGTGTAATTGCAGAAACCGTCACCGGTGCAGTTGCCGTCGCCGACCGCATACTCCCTGTTGTCGTCCGAGCAGTCAGTTCCCCCGGTCAGATAGCCGCACGTGAGGTTGAGGTAGTACGTGAGCGTGTCAGCGTCAGGGTCAGAAAGCTCATCCCAGCTGAACTGCGGCGTCCTGTTCGTCGTGGTGTTGCCGTCTTCAGGCGCGGAGAGCGTGACCTGGCCGGGCGGCGTGTTCTCAATCGTGAGGCCGTTGCTCGTCACGGCGTCACCGTCTGCATAGCTGTCGCTCGGCGTAACCTCCACGGTCCACGTCTCGCCCTTGGTGGTTTCATCACTCACAAGAAGTTCGGGGTGGTGGCCGTCGAGGCCGGCCTGGTACATGGCCGCAATCTGCTCCTCGGATAGGCTCCTGTTGAAGAGGAGCACCTGGTCTATCTCACCATTCAGGACGTTCGGGGACTCGCTCGGCTGGTATTCCTTCCCTATGGCCGTGCCTGAAGAGCCTGTCCAGTCTAGCGTGATGGAGCCAGTTGAGCTCACATGTGTGCTATGGACCTTGGTCGTGTTGAAGAAAAG
>CAYUBD010000017.1:5475-20021 GCA_964442905.1 uncultured archaeon
TGGAGCCAGTTGAGCTCACATGTGTGCTATGGACCTTGGTCGTGTTGAAGAAAAGCATCACGTCAGTCCCGTTGTACAGGCACGTGTACATCTCCCACTCGTCATTGGGCACACCGGCGCTCAAGGCAGCATACCTGTTAGTGGCGTTGTATATGTCACAGAATATCATGCCTGTAGTGTCATAATACGAAAGCGCTATGCCGCCCTTAGTGTTCGCTGCACCGAATCCTATGCCGCCGAAAAGGCCGGGATAGTTGTAAGTCTGGGTGGAGTCTATGTTCGCCCATACTATGAGAGTGAAGACCGACATCGGCCTGACGGAATCGGGAATCTCTATGTAATCATTGCTTCCGTCGAATTCATAAGCCCCTCCGACCTGCCCGCTGCCCGTCCAGGTGGGGGCATTGTCCGAGGTCCCCTCTCCCAGCGTCCCGTCATTGCCGTAGGTGGAATAATCCTTCACTGCGCCGGTAGCCAGCGAGCTTGTTCTCGTGTCGAAAGGCATGTTCAGCACAGCGATGCTCGTGCCTCCGAGGCGCCAGTCCGTGATGTTGTAGACCGTCCTGCCTTCGGTGTCAGAAGTGACGAAAGTGGCTGTGAGGTTGTCTGTTGTGTAGTTGTCCGCAGTTGTTGCTGAGAGCACGACGTCAGAAGCCGTGGGCGCCTCCTCGGTCAACTGGATGCCGTAGGGTGCGGTCGGCTCAAGCATGGTTATGTTCCTCTTCCAGACGTCTTCGAGGTAAAGCTCGTACACGGTCGTGTTGTCGTCGTCAGTGATGTTCATCGTGGTTATCATGCCGTCGCTGCCCGTCATGCTGTAGTTCAGCAGGGTCCCGCCCTGCCAGATGGAGACGTTCCCATCAGGGACGGGCGCCTCGGCGCTGGTGGTCACGTTTATCGGGAAGTAGCGGATGATGTATTCGCCGGAAGACCATGTGTCGCTGGAGGAGTAGCTCGATATGTTGACGAAGCCGTACATGGTCCTTATGCCTCCGCTCATAATGTAGAGGTTCTCGATCCTGCTGTTTGTCGCAGGCTGTGTGAAGTTCAGTACCGTTCCTGTATACAGCATGCTGCGTGATGACGACTCGAGCAGCGTGTTCTCGAACGTGGTTTTCCCCCCCGGATATGCATAGTACGTACTTTTAACCGTAGTATCCTTCACGTAGTCGCCGTCGGTGTTGGTTATAGAGTAAGTATCGAACGTGCAGTTGTCGACAGTACACGGTGAGTTGCTATACAAGTTTATATAGGAGGCGGCGCCGTCGGTTATGAACATGTCACCGCCGTTGGCGTTGGAATACGTGGCAGTCCAGCCGCTGACGATATCAGGAATGTCGCTGAGGGCAAGGCTGCCTCCTGACGATTCTGCCTGGATTATGAAGGTAGCCGCGGTTGAGTCAGTGAAGTTCAGGTCGCATCCGGCTGTCGAATAGTGCATCAACTGCGTCATCGTCGAGTTGTCGATCGTTACTCCGTGTGAGCCCCCCGAAGAGCATGTGCGCAGATAGGTGGCCCCTGTAACGCTGTCGGTCACGTTGTAGGCGAAGCTGCCGTCTTCGGACGTTGTGCTGCTCGTATGGTTGACGTTTGTCCTGAAGTCCCTCATCGTGACGTTGCTGTACGTGTAAATGAATGCCTGGTCAATGACCGAGCCCTCGATGACGGCCTTTGCGGCGCTGTGGTACAGCTGCATCCTGTAGTCAATCCAGCTGTCGTCCGTAAGGTACAGTGTGGCGTTGTAAACGTAGACGTAGAGGTTCCTCCCGACGTACGTGTGGCTGAGATTCATGACGGAATATGCATTTTGTCCTACCCTGAAGATGATGACTTGGGTGCCTTCGTCGTCCTTCAGGGTTGAATAGTTGTATGCCGTCAGGATGCCGCCGTTGTTGATGGTAACTACATCTTCGCTGCTTGTCTGGTTAATCATGAGCGTGACGTTGTCCAGCTCGAGGTGGTCGCCAGCTAGTATGTTTATGTCGCCGTCTATGTCAATCGTCCTCGACACGCACTTCACGTGGCCGTCTATGTCCCAGTTGCCGCTGCCTTCCGGTGGGTTGCAGTTTATCTCATCTCCGCCTGCCCCGGTCTCGTAGAACTGCCCTACCGTGGTCTGGTACGAGGATGATGTCGCGTTGCCGCCGGTCAGGAGGTTGTAGAGGAACGTGAGGAAGTTCGTGCTGGTCGTGTTCCCGCCGCCCCCGGTCACGGCCCCGCTCGTATTGTAGCTGTCGCTTCCCATGGACTCGGCGAGGACGCCCATCGGTATGATCAGCAGGATGAAGAGAAGGATTGGCAGGGCCAGGTTCTTAATCATACATTGATAATTGTGCAGGAGTTTTTTTATGCATTAGCAGGTCTGACGGTTAACAAATCACTTATCCCCTGCTCAAGGTCGTACCTCGCTCTGAACCCCAGCACCTCGGCTGCCTTCCTGCAGTCGGCATGCGTGTGGTAGACATAATGCTTTATCGGGTTCTCCACGTAGAGAGGCTTCATGTCCGTTCCCAGCACGCGGTTTATGACGTCGACGGCGTCGTTCATGCTGGTCGGCCTTCCCGTGCCCACGTTGAATATACCTGAGCCGCCGTATTTCATTGCTTTTAGGCAGGCGCTGACGACGTCCTTCACGTAGACGAAGTCGCGGGTCTGGGTGCCGTCGCCGTAGAGCACGGGCCTCTTGCCCTTCCGCATGTCCCAGAGGAACTGCGACACCACGTTGGCGTACTTCCCTTTGGCCTCCTCTCCGGGCCCGTAGACGCTGAAGAGCCTGAGGCCTGTGCAGCACAGGCCGTGCTTCCCTGAATATTCGTCCGCCAGCTTCTCCATGGCGAACCTGGACCTGGTGTATCCGTCAACGGGTGTCACGGGCATGACCTCCCTCTGCGGCCCATCCAAGCCAGCGTAAAGGGATGAAGTGGAGGCGAAAACCACCCCGGAATCCCCGGTCCTGGCGTACTCGAGCAGGCTCCTGAACTCATCGGCTGTCGCCTTCTCCAGCCCTGTATCCTTCAGGTACATGGGTGACGAGGACGGCATGCCGAAGTGGAATATGCAGTCTATGAACGGGAGTGGGAGGTCGCCGAGCGAGCCCGAGTCAGCGCGGAAGAGCCTCACGCCTTCCATGCCGCCCAAGATATCTTCCTTTCCGGTATGGAGGCTGTCGACCACGTAGACCTTATGGCCTCTGGATGCCAGTGCTCTGACCAGGTTCGAGCCTATGAAGCCGGCGCCGCCGGTGACAACTATGTGCATACAATCACGTCAATCCATGTACCCCAGTGATTTCAGAATCTCGATGGTCTCAGGTTTCATGCTGCTCCCATCCACGGTTGAATTGAATCCTTCCTTATACTCATCATCATGCCATGTGGCAATCCATCTCTCCATCTCTCCCTTGAGCTCGTCGTATACGGGAAGGCCGGCTCCCGCGAGGTTCACGAGCTCTTCAGGGTCTTCCCTCGTGTTGTAAAGCTCGTATTCCACGCTGTTCATGATGGACCGGTCATACTGATCGGGTATGTATACGAGCTTCCAGTCTCCTTTTCTGACGGAAGCCTGAGGATCGTGGGTGTAACCGGCTCTCCCGTAAACGTATTCGGGATATCCTGCGCCCGACATAAGGGGAGCGAGGCTGTGACCCTCAATGGCTGCCGTGTTTTCAATGCCCAGCAGGTCGAGGACCGTGGGAGTGATGTCGACCAATGATACTGGTGCATTCAGGGTTGCCGGAGCCGTACCGGGAAGCCTGATGATAAGCGGTATCCTGGAGCACGCATCGTATGCGAACTGCCCGTGCTCGAAATAGTAATTGTGGTCGCCGAGGCTCTCACCATGGTCCGCCGTGATTATGATTATCGAATTCTCGAAAAGGCCCAGTTCCTCGACGGCATCAAGGAGCATCCCCACTTCGTAGTCAACGTATGCTATCTCCCCGTCGTACTGTGAAACATAGTAGTAGAGGTTGTCATTGTCTCCCAGGATGCTCCACTCTGGGACTCCCCCAACTCCTTCCTTGTATTCGACCGAATCCTGGCTGAGACTTATCCTCTCATATCCATAATGGGAATCGTTCACGAAGGTCTCATTGTAAGGGTAGGCGGGTTCGTACAGGGTGTGGGGCTTCAGGTAATGCACCCAGAAGAAGAACATTTCGCCGGAATTCTCCTCCAGCCATGTTATGGAACTGGTCGTTAGTTCTCCCCTCCAATCAACGGCCCCCACAAAATCGTCAAATCCCTGAGTGAAACCGAATTCGGGGTACAGGACGTGATTGCTCAAGACGGCGCCCGTACGGTACCCGTTGTCATTTAGTATCTCGGTCAGCAGAAGGTTTTGCGGGCCGAGATACTGTGAAACAAGCTGCACTCCATGGGTATAGTCGTAGTTTCCCGTCAGCATCGATGCGATGGCAGGGGACGTCTTCGGCCTCGTCGTGTAGGCGTGCTCGAAAAACAGGCCGCTTCCTGCAAAAGCGTCCATGTTCGGGCTCGTGTTCCTTTCGTACCCGTAGCAGCCCAGATGGTCTGCCCTCAGCGCATCTATCGTTATTATTATGACGTTGTAACCTTCAAGGTCGAACGATTCGCCGGTCTCTGCCTTTTCTGCGTGCCCGGACCTGATGTAATCATAGGACGAGAGCAGCGCAGCCGCCAGAACCAAAAACGCCAGAATTGCGAGGGTTTTCCTGACCACTATTATTTTTTATGACGCGGTTTAAAATACCGCATCGGATACTGCTGTCCTGATTTTCCCGGCCCCTCTTTCAGGCCCATCGCATGGAGCGGTTTGGATATGCTAGCCGGTGAATGCATTGAAAGTATCGGCAAGCCTCGCGATTCGCTCGTCTTTGACTTCTTCCGGTATTTTGCGTTTCATCTTTGAAGACGGGGTTCCATCCATGTCCTTGTACTTGAAGACGTGGACTATGCATATGCCGGTTCTTTCGATGAAGCCGTACGTGCGCCGGAAATCCTCCTCGGTTTCTGAGGGAAATCCCACCATGAACTGCCCGTATATGGGGAATTGGGGGTTTATCTTCTTGAGCTGCAAAAGGACCGGTTCGAGTTCCTCTATTTCATACATTCTGTTCATCAGTCCGAGTATTCTCTGGCTTCCTGTCTGGATGTCGAGCTCCATGCCCCTTATACTTCCGTTTCTTATCATGCCGAGTATGTCATCCTTGTAGGAGATGAGCCACTGTGGATTCAGTGTCGTTATGTAGAAACAGGCCTCATTCCCGCCGTCGGAACTAATCAGCCTGTGGAGCAATTCCGGGAGGGTCGTCCCTATGTCGACCCCGTAAGAGCCGCAGTCATCTCCCTGGATGAGAAATTCGCGGTACCCTTTGCCGAGAAGCCGCCTGAACTCGGCAAGCACCTCGTCGGGCTTTTTGCTTTTCATCCTGCCCACGGAGTTCCGGATGACGCAGTAGCTGCAAGAACCGAGGCAGCCGCGTGATATAGTGATGGTCCCGAGACTGCTGCTGCCGCTCTTGAATATGATTTCCAACAGCTTTCTCCTGTCGTTTTTTAACTTACGGGCAATACTCGAAAAGGCCGCGGCCAGAGGGCTGATGTCCATGTCCTCAATCGAGACGTTCGTGTCAGGGACCTGGCTGAACTTCACATTGAAGTCCGGGAAGAAACCGTCTATCTTTTCGTAATCCTTCGGTGTCAGGCACTTCCCTCCGAACTCCCGCTTCAGCCTCGCTGGAGAGCATCCGGGAAGGCAGCCAAGAACTATAATCTCCTTCCCGTGCCGTTCAAGTTCCTTTATGGCGCGCATGCCGTCATCGACCCTGTGGACTGTGAATCCGCAGGTCGTGAGGAGTGTGACGTCCGCCTCTTCGGGCCGTTTCACTATGCTGCATCCATTGGCCCTGAAGTATTCGAGGAATTTTGAGGAGTCCAGTCCCCGCCTCTGGCATCCGATGTTTCTGATGTATATTTTCATATGAATCTTCTATTCCTCTGTTTTAAAATGCCTGGCTTCTGCAGTAATCCCGAAAAGTCTGGCGTCAAAATTCTTGAGGGGGCAGTCGCAGTATTCATACGGGCATATCACCCCAGTGTCTTCGAACCTGATTTTTCCGTATATGTGTCCTATGCTTTTTCTGATGTCCTTGCAATACGTGATGTTCCCGTCCTTATGCACGAAGCCGCTGTTGAAACCGGCATTGCAGGGCTTTCCCTTGTTGAGAAGTTCTTCCATGAAATCACCGGGAAGACCGAAATGCTTCATATCATCCCTGGTATAGGACTGCGGATATACACGGTTTTCAAACAGGCCGTTGAATGCGTGAAAGGAGACATCGATGCCCCTTTCCTTGAAACTCTTCTTTATCTGTCCGGCAATGGGCGCGAGCGGAGGGTACGCGACGCATTTCGCGACAACCGGGAATCCGCGGTCCTTGAGCAGCAGGAAATTGACTATGTATCTCTCCAGCAGCCCTCTCCTCACGAGTTCGCTGTAATGCAGCGAAGCGTGGATTTCCACGACCCTCAATGGGTCTATGCTCTCGGCGAACTCACCGACTTTGCTGATTGTGAGATTGGTGTTCATGGAGATGAAGTGCCCTGCCGTTATGGCTTTGCAGGCGTTGATGAAATCCTCTATGAGAAAGGGTTCGCCGCCCCCTGCGAAATGGATTCTGTACACATGGCCTGCAAGCGCCTTCAGAAGGGTGCTGGTATATATCGGCGGGGAGGCTCTGTTGCTCCTGTTGACCTGGCCGCAGTACTCGCACTCAAGATTGCATATTCCGTCGTAGTCCCACAGGAGCCACTTGTCATAGGCATTATTCATGACATCATCCCCCGAATGATGACGTCCTTTCTTTCACGGCTTTCTTGTTTATCCTGAAATAAACCCTTGGCATTCTACTTTTGAGAATCATGCCGAGATGCCCGCCTCGCCTGTCAACGTAATTCGCAAGATTTGCGTAACACTTGAAAGGAGTGTTTTTTAAAGCGCTTAATTTCAGGTAAGACCTCAAAAGCAGCAGAAGGGCAGGGGAAATGCCGCTTTTTCTCATTACCCTGCTGGTGAGAATGCGTATCATTCTTGGACCCATGGGGTTTATTACCCCCTCGGGGACGATGAGCCAATGAGTATTATCCGAAAACCCGCCCATCCTATCCTGCCAGTCACGAAAATGGAGATACATCATCTCCTTTCCCGTATCAAGATGCATTAATTTTCCGTTGCTCCAGAGACAATTCCCCAAAAGACCCGGTTCGAGATCCGTTCCAGCATTCCTGTCCCATTTGTCGACGTTCGCAAAGTCGTAGTCTTTCCGCTCTTTCCCGGTAAGTGTCAACATCCTGAAGCAAAACCACCTGTAATCACCGGAGTTGACATGAAGGTACTCATGATACCAGCTGACTGCTCTTCTTATTTTGTCCCGGTTAAGTATTTCCGTGAAGGCTGCCTCGTCAAAGCCAGCATATGACTCGTTTTCAAGCAGTTTCTTGTAATGGCGGTTCTTCCTGTACAGGTTGTTGAGCTTTTTGTTGTTCCTCATGATTGTGAAATGACCCACGCAGTAATACCTGCAGGCGGTTATCACGTCGTATCTCCGGAGCACGTCGTCAGTAACGAATCTCCTTATGTCGCCGTAGATGATGTCCAGGTCGGTGAAGCCCCAGAAGTCATACCCGCTGCACTCTTCCCTGAACAGCGTCCCGTAGAGCACCTTGTAGTCACACAGCTTTCTGGGTTCTGCAAGCTTCGCTCTCACTCCTGCCCTTTTCGTCACGAGGGTCTCTATCTCATCCTTTGTTATCCTTCTCATTCTCACGTTCGCGGGCGTCTCCGGCAGGCGTTCCCAGTCGACGGCCAGCAGCCAGTTGACGGAAGGGTTGAGCTCGCAGCTCCTGAGATAAGCCTGCAGCCACGGGGGCTGCTCCCCCAGATGGACCGCTATCATCAATATGCTGGGCCCGCTGTTCGCGTATTTCCCGCCACCGGACATCCTTCTCATGGCTTCAACTCCCGGAAGATTTTCTCCGCCTCGGCCCGGGCATGCCCGGCGTCCTTGATGGATATCCTTCCCAGATAGACCGCGGTGTCGAGTATGTCGAAGAACATCTCCTCCTGGGTGCGCGAAACGGCTTTCGGAACGATGGCCAGCTTCTTCTTCTCTTTCTCCACCATGGAGTACATGCTGAGAAGCCTGAGGAGGTCTTCCCTGGTGTGCCTGGCCATCGCCTCGTTCCCGACGATGCGCCTCGTGAAATCCCTCCTGTCGAAGACAGCTTTCATGCTGTGCCTGAACGTCTTCTTTCTCATGTATTCCTTCTTCTCGATGATTTCCCTGTAGTTTATCCCGGACTCTAGGAGCTTCCTCAGGAGCTCCTTCAGCCCCCCTTTCTCGCACGCCCTGTCCTGCATCCCTATGATATCGTTGGTGTAGACTATCTTCGCCCCCCTCATCTGCTGCTCAGCGGCGAAGTCAACGTCCTCGAATCCCCACAATCTTCCGAAAGCTTCGCTGAACGGGTAACGGCCATATTGCTCTTTCCGTATGGCGAAGAAATCGCTCAGGAAAGTGTCCAAGCATGCGCTGCTCTCCCCGTTGAATACAGAGTCATAATATGCGTACATCCTCCCGTGCCCCCTGCTGACAAAGAAGTCGTCGCCATAGTGGCCGATGTCGTGAAGAACCCTGCACTTGAGTATGCAGTTCCTGTTGTCAAGACTCCCGAGGTAGCCGCCTATCTTCCCGAGCGCGTCCCTGGAAGGTATGTCCGTTTTCGCGTCCAGGAAGACCAATATGTCCTTGCGGGCGGCGTCTGCGCCGGCGTTCCTCGCGGCGGACCTTCCCCTCATCTGCTTCTCGTTCACGACCCTGACTTTCGGGTGCCTGATGGGTATCTTCCTTTTCCTGTTTCCGTTGACTATGACAATCTCGTAGTCGGGGTAGTCCTGCCGCAGGAGGCCGCGCACCTGGCTCCTTACGTCCTCGTCATCGAAGCATGTCGGTATGATTATGGATATGCCATGCTTTGTCCCGATTGCCTTCTTCTTCTCTTCGAGCGCTTCCCCGATGGCCCGGCCGTATCTTTTCATTTTCCGGGAGACTGAATCTTCCCACATAAAGCACAATTTAATAAGGGATTTTCCTATTTTAAATAACGCGCCTTTACTATATTGTGTGAACAATGAAGGTCGGAAAGGTCCTGCGGACATGCACCAAGCTGGCCAAGTACAACTTCAAGGTCAGGACTGAGGGAAGCTACATAGGCATAATGTGGTATCTCCTCAATCCCCTGGCGCTCTTCGCCGTGCTTTTCCTGGTTTTCAACGACAGGCTGGGAGGGGGCATCCTGAACTACGGCGCCTACCTTCTCCTCGGCATCGTGATGTTCAACTTCTTCCAGCAGACGGCGAGGGAATCCACGGGCATCATAGAGGCAAACATCGAGATCATCAAATTCATGAGGTTTCCAAGGGAAATGCTCATACTTTCGATGGTCATAAAGAATGCGTTTTCCCACATCTTCGAAATAGCGGCATTCATAATAATCGCGGTCATTATGGGGTCGTCCATCCAGGGGATAATATTCTATCCACTCCTCTTCGTTCCGCTGTTCATATTCATACTGGGCGTCTCGTTTCTTTTCTCGGCCGTCGCTGTATATTTCGTGGACTTGGACAACATATGGATTTTCATTTCGTACCTCTTGTGGCTGGCGACGCCCATATTCTATGAAATCGGCGGCCAGGGAAGGCTCCTCCTTTTCAACATGTTCAATCCCCTGTACTATTTCATCACGATAGGGAGGGACATCGTCGTCTATTCAAGGATCCCGGAGATGTGGCTGGTCGGGGGAGCGCTGTCGTACAGCCTGATTGCGCTCCTGGCGGGCCTGCTCGTGTTCAGGAGACTGAAAGGCAGGTTCGCGGAGATGTTATGAAGATCGGTTGTGGGTTATGAGCAGGATAGTAGTGAAGAACGTCTCGAAGAGGTTCAACATAGGCCTCGGGAAGAAGCACGGCGCGCTCCAGAGGATACTGTCCTTCCTTTCGGGGGAAGACCGCAGGAGATACATATGGGCGCTGAGGAACGTCTCTTTCACTTCGAAGCCCAAGGAAATCGTCGGGATAATAGGCTACAACGGCTCGGGGAAAAGCACGCTGCTGAGGGCAGTCGGCGGCATATATGAGGTGGATGAGGGCACCATAAGGACCGAAGGCAAGATCGTCTCCGTTTTGAGCATGTATGCCGGCCTCAATGCGAAGCTGGATATGGTGGACAACATAAACCTCGTGTGCACCCTTCTCGACCTGACCTCGGATGAAATCAGGAAGAGTTTCGACGACATAGTCGAATTCTCCGGGCTCGGGAGATTCTTGAACACGAAGCTGTACAAGTTCTCCGATGGCATGCTGCAGAGGCTTGCATTCTCCATAGTCGTCCACTGCAATCCCGACGTGCTTCTCCTGGACGAGGTCTTCCAGGTCGGCGACAAGACCTTCCAGGCGGCGACCGCCGAGAAACTTGACGAACTCAAAAAAGGCGGCGCGACCATACTCTTCACGAGCCATGGATACAGCGACATACTGGACTACACGGACAGGTTGATATGGCTGCACAAGGGCAAGATCATGATGGAAGGCAAGCCGGAAGACGTCTATCGAGCATATGCTAAAACCGACTCATTCACCGTGTAAAGATGCCGTTATCATCCTCGAGTCTTTGACGTACTGTTCCTCCAGCCCGGTGCTGGCGCAGTAGTGCCTGAACACAGGCGCGCTGCCGGTGGCCGAGAACCGCGACGGGATCTGATATCTTTCTGGGTCGAGGGGAGATGCGCCGTATTTCCCCGATTTTCTTTCCACGAGTATCGAGTACACGTTCTGCCCGGTGTACCAGTCGTAGCTTTTCTGCCTGTTCAGTATCTCTTCTATGAGCTCCAGGTCGAGCACTTCCTTTTTGAAGCATATGAGACCGATGCACAGGTCAGAACGGTAATCGTATCCTAGCATCGAGCGGTTGAGCTTCTGGTCTCTCGGATTTTCTTCGCGGAGGAAAAGCGTTCGGCCCCCTCCGCCGGACATCCATCCGATTATCTCGTCCGGCCTTCTGAAGAACAGGACGTCGGAGTCTAATGATATTATCCTCTTCCCCTTTGACATGACGGCGTAGTCGAAAAGCTGCCTCGAGTTGCAGAAATCCGACCTGTACCTCCTGCTCCGTTCGCTGTGCTTCAGGACCGCGCCTACCTTCCTGTTCGAATGCGCTCTTCCGATGACTCGTATGTTCTTTACGTGCCGCTCCAGTATCCTCATGTCTTCGCGGGTCAGTGTCCCGTCATCGTGGGCGAAAACCGTGACGTCTCTGCAGAAACGGAGGAACGACTTGACCGCCAGCAGGTACATGTAGAGGTGCTTGTGGCAGACCAGCGAGTGAACCTCCGTCTCGGAGTTCTGGCTGCATTCGAATCTCATCGTCTTGAGGACGCCTTCGAATGCGTTCCTGAATACCAAGTCGGTTCTCCTGTCTCTTTTCAGCTTCCTCGCACACGTAATCCCCCCAATCTTTCTGAAAACTTCAAACCTGCTCGAGCCTGTCACGATATCACTGACCGGCACTGGCAGGCTTCCCCCCTGAAGCGTATCAGGAGCCTCGCGGGTCTCCTGAAGGGCTATGACTCCACCGACCCTGAGGTACTTCTCCCACAGCAGGAAGTCCTCTCTTGCCTTGCCATGGTCGCCGTAAATCCAGAGGAGGCTTATGGGGGTCTTCCACAGCTTTTCGGCCTGCGCGGAAGACATGGGATAGACGGTAACGTGCTTCCGCATGCGCCCCATCCTGAGGTTCCTCCTGAGTCCCGTCCGGATGCAGTCCGGAATCCTATCGCTTTCCAGGCGCTTCCTCTCGTTGTAGTGCGGATCCACTGCGTGAACCTTCACCTTTGCGTTCCCCATTGAGCTTCTGGCCAGGATGACCGTGGAGGCTCCACCTGATGGCCCTATCTCGACTATGTCCCCGGGCGGGACGGCCTCGGCCAGCGAACGTATCAACTCCATCTCGCCTTCCGTGAGAAGAGGATGCATGTGCTTTTTCACTGCATCATCGAAGCCGAAGATGCTCCTGATGCCGAAAGACATCGTCTTCAGCATTATTTCGGATTCCGTGAGAACCCTCTCTGTCAGTAACATGCCTTCCCATGCGAGGTCCTTGGCCAGTGCCGCCGCCCTCCATAACGGGTCCGGAGAGCGCCTGTTCTTCTCTATGGCTGCGCACACCTTCCTGAGTAGGGGCCGTGCGCTTCCCTTAGCCGGCGAACCTGTCATGTACACCATCCTTGAATTCCTTCACGCGCCAGTAGAGGCGGGGGGAGAATCGTTTCATCGCGCGTCCGGCATGTCCCATCGTGATGTGATATATACTGTACCTTTTGCGCAGGCTGACGGCGTGAATTTTCCAGTGGAGAAAATGCAGGTAGATAGTGTGCATGCTGAGCATGCATGTCCTCTTTCCACCGGGCCTCTCTTTCAGGTTTATCATGTCCGCCATTTCCAGATTGCGCCTCCATTCGTCGTAGAAGTCGCTCCTTTCGAGCCACGGCTTGTTCCTCTCTATGAAATGCAGCACTGCTGCTCTCCTATACATGGTAAGCCAGCGTGTGTTCTCTGGGAAGTAAGCGTTGTAGACTGCCGGCAGCTTCTTCCAGTTTCGATGGAAGAAAAGGTTGAATATGAGCTGGTCGCCATAAGCGCTCAAGGCTCCATATGCGTCCGCGAGCGCCTTCAATCCGCGGAATGTGTCTTCCCTTATAATGTCCGTGCTGAAGGAGAACATTCCCGCGCAAAGCGTACGCTCCCTCAGCCCGTACCCTGCCTTTATCGCCGTCCTGAGTCTGAGATACTTCTGCGGGCTGACGCCGCGCTTGCCGATGTCCTTCGGGCCTATCATCTGGAGCCTTATGCAGTTGCTGCCGATAGTATCGGGGACTGCCGCGAAGCCGCTTACCTGCGTCAGCTTTTCAAGGGACGACATGACTATGATGTCCGCGTCCAGATAGACCACGTTCTTCCACTTCCTGAATTCAGGGGTGAATAGGTAGAACTTGCTTGTCAGCGCGGCCGGCATGCCTCCGAAGTCGTTATCATAAAGGGGTTCGCATCTCCTGACAATGATGCCCCTCTCCTCGAACCATTCCAGTTCATCTTCGGGGATCCCGTGAGAGAGGAGCATGTAGTCCCCCCTCCAGCCGGAGTTGTAGTAGACCCCTGAGAATAGCTGCTTCGCTTGGTCCACGTAGTTCCCGTCCGCGAGCGTCACGAGAAGGGATCTCTTCATGCTTCCAGCTCCTCCTTCACTTCTTCGAATACCCTCATGAAATTGTCAACCGAAGCGTCCCGCGTCGGGAACTTCCTGATGGATTCACGCAGGAGTCTTCCCGCCCTTTTCTCGTCATCGAGTATGCTCTTCATCTTGACGTTTATTTCCTTGAAGTCATCAGGATCGTCGACAACGAACGCCCTGTCGAAGAGATGTGCCACACCCACGCTGCCCGAAATGATGGGATAGCATCCACCCAGGGCGGCCTCCATCGGCGTGCAGCCGTAGGGCTCCTTGTCGGGTATGTGGATGAAGAACCTGCACATCCTGTAGTATTTTCCTACGTCTTCCCGGCGGCCCGCATACACGATTTTTCCGTTCAACTCGGAGGCGCGTTCCACGTATCTCTTCAGCATGCCGTCCCCGACCACGTAGAATTTCTCGAAGTATGGGCACTGCGCTGCGAAGCGCAGCACGCGGTCTATTTTCTTCTCCGGGGAAAGCCTGCCGACGTAAAGGCCGTAATTCTTCCTGGCAGGGAACTCATGCCCGGCAGATTTCGGGAAAGGCGTTATCATGTGCACGGGTACCTTGACTATCTCCGGCACGTGCCTCAGCGGCGTGTCGTAAGTGATAACGGCGTCGATGCTCCTTAGGAAGAAAACGATATAGAAAGGAGGCCTGCGTGTGTCTCCCCTTATATTCAAGAAGAACATGTCTATGTCCATGTAGACGAGCTTGACGCCCTTCCGTCTGCACTTCAGGAACACAGCCGTGAAAAACGATGTTCCACCCTCCACAAGGATTACGTCTTCCTTGAACCTGACGAACAGGCTCAGGACGAATGATATCGGTATTATCAGGGACGCGATGAATTTCATTCTCTTCGCTAGGTTGACGAACCACTCGAGTGGAAGTATTTCCACTCGCGCGCCCGCTGCGTGGGCGAATGCAAGATGCGACTCGTGCGGATAGTGCGTCAGGAACAGCGTCTTCATATGCCACCCGCCTCCCTAATTCTCTTCATGAATATCCTAGTGTCGAAATCCCTTGCCCTCTTCATACAGTCCTTCCTGTAGGATTCGGGTTTCCCGCTGACTTCCCTGACAGCCTGCACAATCCTGTCCTCGTTTATGTTGTCTATCAGCTTCCCGGTGACCCCGTCTATAACAGTTTCCCTATAACCTCCCTCGTTGCCGCAGATGACTGGCTTCCCGGAGGCCATGGCCTCTACAGGCGTGAATCCGAA
>CAYUBD010000018.1:0-19800 GCA_964442905.1 uncultured archaeon
CGATGTTATTAAGGTTTATTATCTGATTTCCTGCAATGTCCATTATCTCAATCCCATCATCGTCAATACTTGGAACAATAGTCAATAACTGAGTTGGACTCGCCGTCCCGATACCCACATTGCCATTAGAAAGAATCATGATAGCATTAAGCAGGTTTCCAGTTCCTAGTGTTATCTGGTCAAGCGTGTGCGATACGCCCTGCGCCTCCACACCTGCACTCAGGAATAAGAATGCGACACCGAACACGAGCAGCTGCAGGAAAATATGCCTCATTAATTAAGTAATTGGTGCAGTGGGAATAAAAAAGCTTCGCTTATGTCAGTCATTGATGTTCCTGACATCGCATGTTCCAAAGTTCTTTTCTATCTTCTTTTTGAGGCCTGTGAGGAACCTGTCTGGATATGGTGGGAGTGTTGCGAACTTCGGGTCGAGCGTGGTGTCCTTCGGCGTGAACTTCTGGAGCGTATACTTCACGGCGCCCTTAAGCTGCTCTGCTATTTCCATTATATCCTTTTCTTCATGCATTTCAGGTACGACCGTGGTCCTGAACTCGTATTCTATGCTGCTGTTCCTGATGATATCGACGCTTTTCAGAATATTGTCAAAAAGTGCTTTGTTATCTATGCCTGCAACATTCTTGTACTTCTCCCATTTGAGCGATGTCTTGATGTCCATGGCCGCGAAGTCCAGAAGCTTTTCCCCTATAAGATGTTTCAGCATTTCCGGGTTCGTGCCGTTTGTCTCCAGGCCCGTAAGCAGTCCGAGCGATCTGACCTTCCTGTAGAATTCCGGAAGGTCCTTGAACATGGTCGGCTCGCCGCCCGTGACTATCACGGCCTGGTATAGTTTCTGCCTCTGCTCAAGGAAACCGATAACCTCCGTCTCTGTTATCTTTGGGAGAGTTTCCGGCTTCAGGACGAGGTCGCGGTTGTAGCAGAACGGGCATCTGAAATTGCAGCCGCCTGTGAAAAGTACAGTCGACACCTTTCCCGGATACTCCACAAGTGAAGTCTTCTGCCATCCTCTGAATTCCATAGAAACCAACCACTTCCAACTAAGAATCAATAGCCTTTGAGGTCTTCCTGGGAATAGGCGCCGTTGTCTTCTTTTATCCATTCATCTGCGCTGTACATCTTCTTACCCTTCGGCGTCTTTACTACTACTTCTTTTATACCGGCGTTTATTATCATCCTCTTGCACATCTTGCAGGGCCTTGCCTCCGCGATGCTGTCGTCCCTGACATTCTCGCCATAAAGATAAAGCGTGCCTCCAAGCACGCTGACTCCTGACCTAGCCGCGTTGATTATGGCATTGGCTTCGGCATGGACGCTCCTGCAGAGTTCGTACCTTTCGCCCGGTGGAACATTCAGTTCCTCCCTTGCACATTTACCTATGTCAACGCAGTTCGGTGTTCCTCTCGGTGCGCCGACGTAGCCAGTGGAAATAATCTGGTCGTCCCTGAGAATTACGGCCCCGAACCGCCTTCGCAGGCACGTGGAACGCCTGCTCACTTCCTTGGCTATGTTAAGGTAATATTCCACTTTGTCCGGTCTTTTTGACATACAAAGTCTATACTCCTCTAAAATAAAAAGCTAACACTTTTTACTTCTTCTTCATCTCCTGCGTCTGCAGCTGCCTGTCGAATGTTTCCCTGTCGGCAAACTCTTCCTGCTTCCCTTCGTTCCACTGCTCCACAGGTCTCAGATATCCTACGGATCTTGACCATATCTCGCATTTCGTCCTTGCCATGTTACTTACCTCCTTTTGATTTTTCCACAAAGCCCGATTCTTCATCACACGTCGGGCAGTATTCGTGCTCTCCTGCTATATAACCATGAACAGGGCATATGCTGAAGGTCGGAGTCAGAGTGAAATACGGCAGATGGAAATTCTCGGCTATTGTCTTCACAAGGGTCTTTGTCGACTGAACGCTAGGCATCTTCTCTCCTATGAAGCCATGTAAAACGGTTCCACCCGTATACTTTGTCTGAAGCGGGTCCTGAAGTTCCAGCGCCTTGAATATGTCATCGGTATGCCCTACAGGCAGCTGCGTGCTGTTGGTGTAGTATGGCTTGGCAGCCTTTTTCCCGTACTTCTCCAGATTGAAAACCTTTATGTCAGGGAACATCTTCCTGTCTATCTTCGCCAGCCTGTATGATGTTCCTTCGGCAGGCGTTGCCTCAAGGTTGAATATGTCACCAGTCTCCTGCTGGAAATCGGCAAGCTTGTCCCGCATGAAGTTGAGCACCTTTATGGCAAAGGCGTTCCCCTCGGGCTGCGTTATGTCATGACCTGAAAAATTGAGGAGTGCATCGTTCATGCCGATTATGCCGATGGTTGAGAAGTGGTTCTTCCAGTAAGCCCCCTGAGACTCATTTATGCCACGAAGGTAGAACTTGCTGTACGGATAAAGACCGCTCTTGGTGAACTGCTCAAGTATGTCCCTCTTTATTATCAGGCTCTCCTTGGCCAGTTCCATCCGCCTTTCCAATATGTCGAAGAAGTCCTCCTCGTTCTTTGCCTCGTATGCAGCTCTCGGGAGATTTATCGTAACGACTCCTATAGAACCGGTAAGCGGATTGGAGCCGAACAGGCCGCCGCCCCTCACCTTAAGTTCTCTCTTATCGAGACGCAGCCTGCAGCACATGCTCCTTACATCATCCGGATTCATATCCGAGTTGATGAAATTCGCGAAATACGGAATGCCGTACTTTGCAGTCATCTCCCATAATGGCTTAAGCCCTTCTTTGTCCCACGGAAAGTCTTTCGTCACATTGTAAGTAGGTATAGGGAAAGTGAACGGCCTTCCTGATGCATCACCCGCGAGCATGGTCTCTGCGAATGCCCTGTTAAGCATGTCCATCTCTTCATGATAATCTCCGTATGTGGTGTCCTGGGCCTTCCCTCCTATTATCACAGGATTGTTTTTCATGAAGTTCGGTGGGGTCAGGTCCATGGTTATGTTGGTGAAAGGCGTATTGCCCGTGATGAATACCTTGCCGTTTCTTCTTGCAATGACAGTCTCATTGTCTGTGTTCGGGCACCATATGACGCCCTTGTAGTTCACCTTGCTTATATCACTCACGTACGTATTCTCATGCCTTATCACCCTCAGGACGAATATGGTCTTCTTCCCTATAGTTGGCTGCCTTTCCAAGACAGTGAATCCGTAGCCGCTGTTAACTATAATCTGCTGGAGTTGGTCCAGAAGCTTTTCATCAGTCAAACTTATCTTCGATTTCTCAAAACCATCTCCCTTTATATACGTCTCCAAGAATATCCTGCTCTGCCTTTTGCTCATATTCATAAGCTGCTGAGGGACATGTTTGACTGAATCTCTTGTGCCAAACCATCCATGTATCTTCTTTGAGCTGTCTGCATCAAGTCTCATCATCTTTACGGGATTGCCCAGAGATGCTACGGAATCCCTTTCCGTGTATTCCAAATTGAAATGTCTCAGAAGCTTCCTGATATCCTCGTAGTTCTTTTTGTTCTTGATGGCTGACTGGTAAAGTGTCACCCTGTAACATACTCTGCGTTCTTTCTTCTTTTCAACAGTACCCTCAGATATGATCCATGCCATCAGTTTTATCTGTTCGTCTGTCAATTTCGCTTCCCTCTTCATGTTGCCTGCCGCTATGGGCATGATGAGTGGCGATTTCAGCCTGCTTGCATTCTCGATTTCCTCCAGACAGTATCCGTCCGTACTGAACTTCTTCCTTACTATCCTGTGGCCCGGTGATATCAGCTGGTCCTGTATCCTGTTCTTCAGGCTGTACATGGGACCGGAATACTGCTTGCTGAAGACCTTCCTGACGACGCTGTCCTCGATTACCTTCTTTTCAAGGTTGAACGTCTTTATCACGTCATTCTTCTTGACATGCTTGTAGTTCTTCCACCCTTCCGGTGTAAGTATGTCCGTGTCTTCGGACAGACACTGGAAACCCACCCTTGTCGGAACGTTCATGTTGAATAAGAACTTCTGCATTGACTGCTTCACCTGCCTGTAATCCAGTTTGTCTACGCGGATGAATGGAGCAAGCAACGTATCGAAATTAGACAATGCCTGCGCGCCGGCAGCCTCTCCCTGCAGCGTGTACATGAAGTTGACTATCTGCATGAGCGCTACATCGAAGTGTTTTGGTGGACTGCTCTCGATTTTGCCACGGACACCCCGGAATCCGGACATCAGAAGGTCCTCAAGATCCCAGCCTACACAGTATGCGCCGAGCGTCCCGAGGTCGTGAATATGATACTCTCCGTTGGTGTGCGCGTCCCTTATCTCCTTTGGGTAGACGCTGTTCAGCCAGTAATTCGAAATCACTTTCGATGTGATGTGGACATTGAGTCCCTGTAGGGAATACGTCATGTTGCTGTTCTCCCTCACCCTCCAGTCCAGCTCTTCTATATAATCATCAACTATGGTTATGTCCCTGAGCAGCTTCGTTACCTCCCTCAGGTTCTTGTGCTGCTCCCTGTACAGTATGTAAGCCTTGGCGGTCTTTGCATGGCCATTTTCTATCAGGGCTTTCTCCACCAGATCCTGTATGTGCTCGACACCGGGGATACCATCGCCTTCATACTTCCTTTCAAGAAGCTTTACGACATCCTTGGTCAACTTCTCTGCTATCGTCTTGTCCTTGCCGCCGACGGATTGTGCAGCTGCCCATATGGCACTTGTCACCTTTTCCGGACGGAGCTTTACAATCCTGCCGTCTCTCTTCCTTATCTTATCAATCCTGGGCTTCATATCAACACACTCCTTTACTTTGACTCCCTGTTTTTTAACTCTATATTTTTCCTCAGCTTTACCAACTCGGTTTCAAATGAACTGAGGTCAGTGAACTCCCGGTAAACCGATGCGAAGCGTATATATGCGACCTTGTCAAGATCACGAAGCTTTTCCATGACAAGCTTTCCTATCTCTGTGCTTGGGATCTCCTTGTCATCCTGATTCCTCAGCTCGGCTTCCACTTCACCCACAAGCTTTTCTACGCGCTCTCTCGGTATGGGCCTCTTTTCGCAGGCCTTCAGCACACCAGAAAGCAGCTTGTCACGGTCGAAGCTCTCCCTTTTGCCATCCTTCTTTATTACAGACAGCCCAGTCAGTTCGATTCTTTCATATGTCGTGAAGCGCTTCCCGCATTCCAGACATTCCCTTCTGCGCCTTATGGTGTCTACTTCAGGAATGTCCCTTTTGTCAACTACCTTTGTCTTTTGCCTGAGGCAATATGGGCATTTCATGCGAGCACTCCTTCTGATGCAGCTGTGGCTGGTTGTAGGTGATTTTAAAATGTCACTGAATTGTGACAAAACACAACATGTTGTGTTTTTGCCTTACTGTTCAATACAATATATGAGTTTCCCGGTATATAAAGATATGTGTCCCGGGACATATATGATTGGAAATAATTCTTTGAGAAATCCTAATATTTATAAAGTTAGTCATACCTAAATATTGACTATGGCAGGAAACAGAGGAGCGAGGAACGACGGAAAGCCCACTGAAAGCGTTGAGGAATATCTCGAAGCGATTTCAAGGCTTCTTGAGAAAGACGAGAAACTCAGCACAACGAACATAGCCTCAAAACTCGGTGTCTCGGCTGCAAGCGTTTCAGGTATGCTGAAGAAGCTGGAGAAGGATGGATATGTCAGACATATGCCCTACAAAGGCGTTGTGCTGACTGATAAAGGCAGATCGCTAGGCAGGAAGATTCTGGGAAGACACCGGCTGCTTGAGCGGTTCCTGGAAAGTATGGGAATGCACCGACATAATATTCATGGCGAGGCATGCAAGCTTGAGCATTACGTTTCTGATGAGCTGGAGGATATCATAAAGAAGAGACTGGAACCGCCTAAAGACGGAAAAGGTGTTCTCAGCCTGATAGACCTGAAAAGCGGCGATGAGGGAAAGATATTCAGCATAGAAGGTGGTGCGAAGGCTGTTAAAAGGCTGGAAGACATGGGGCTTACCCCCGGCACAACAGTGAAGATACTGAGATCAGCCCCATTTTCCGGACCTGTCGAGATATCTGTCAGGGACACCTCACTGGTGATAGGCAGGGGTATGGCTGGCAGGATATTCGTGAGTGTGTGATGAATGAACATAAAGATAGCACTCGCCGGGAACGCAAATGTGGGGAAGTCCGTTATTTTCAACAATCTGACTGGCCTGCACCAGCACATAGGAAACTGGCCCGGAAAGACCGTGGAGAAGGCTGAAGGCACCCTCCACTTCCAGGGACATAGAATAGATGCTATCGATTTGCCCGGCATATACTCGCTTTCTACCTACTCCATCGAGGAAGTCATATCCAGGGAATATATAATCGATGAGAAACCGGATGTCGTCATAAATGTGGTGGACGCTTCCGTTCTCGAGAGGAACCTGTATTTCACTATGCAGCTTCTTGAACTGGGAAGACCCATGGTCATCGCGCTCAATCACATAGATACTGCAGAGAAGGACGGCATAGCCGTGGACCACAAGAAACTGGAAAAACTGCTCGGGGTCCCGGTCGTGCCGACCATAGCCGTCAAGTCCCAGGGCATGACGGAGCTGCTCGAAAAAGCCGTCGATGCTGCATCACGCAGAAAGAAAGCGAAGCCTATCAATTACGGGAAGGAGATAGAGGCCGCTATCTCAAAGGTGCACAGGAAACTGGACAACGTAAAAACCAAATACTCCAGGAGATGGCTGTCCATAAAGCTCCTGGAAGATGACGAAGAAGTGAAGAAGATGCCTTTTGACAGGGACGTGATTTCTGTTGTCAAAAATGCCTCGAAAACAGTGGAGCACCTTCATAAACATTCATGCCAGACTGCCATAGCATGTGAGATGTATGCGAAGGCTGCAGACATGACAAAGCACGTTCAGAAAAAAGCTGAGAATAAAAAAAGATTATCGGAGAAGATAGACGACGTAAGCACCCATAGCGTCTGGGGATATCCCTTCATGGCTCTTGTCCTTCTGGCCATGTTCTTCGGCATTTTCGGATTCGGCAACGTACTTGCTGCATACATAGAGGATTCCTTTGCCCTTCTGATGACGCCGCTGGGTCAGATGGCTGGTGGTATGCCCGGAGCAGTGCTGTTCGCAGTCGTTGAAGGCGTAGTTGCCACGCTTACCGTAGTCATACCGTACATACTGCCATTCTACTTTCTGCTGGGTCTGCTCGAAGGCAGCGGATACATGGCCAGGATAGCATTCCTCATGGACAGCCTGATGCACAGGATTGGTCTGCACGGGAAGGCGTTCATACCGCTGATGATGGGCTTCGGCTGCAATGTGCCTGCCTGCCTTTCGTGCCGTGTCATGGAAACTCACAGGGAGAGGATGATAGCTGTTTTTGTCACTACGCTCATACCATGCGCTGCCGTGACCACAGTCATACTCGGACTTGTTGGAAGGTTCGTAGGCATCTGGTGGGCGCTCGGTCTTTACGTGATAGATGCAATCATCATCCTCGTGCTCGGGAGGATAGCGTTCAAGGCCTTCCCGGGAGAACCGTCGGGACTCATAATGGAGATGCCTGTGCTTAGGTTACCGCATATGAAAACCATAATCAGTCAGACATGGTTCAAGATAGACGGGTTTGTCAGGATAGCATTCCCTGTAATAATAGCCAGCACCGTGATAATGAAGATATTCGACATGCTCGGCGTTGTTCACGTAATCTCGGATGTCATATCGCCTGTAACCGTTGTCTGGCTCGGACTGCCGGCTATTACAGGCATCCTGCTCATATTCGGCATACTGAGGAAGGAGATGACAATAGTCATGCTGGCTGCGCTCGCAGGCACTACCAATTTCGCACTTGTCATGACGCCCGTCCAGATGCTCGTTTTCGGACTGGTCACGATGCTTTATATCCCCTGCGCTTCCACGATAGCAGCGCTTGTGAAAGAAATCGGCACGAAGAAGGCAATTTACGTAACAGTCTTCGAGATATTGTTCGCGATAGTGGCAGGCGGCCTGTTCTTCAGGCTGCTGCTTCTGCTGGGAATCTGACTGATACCTCTTTTTAAAATTTCAGGAAAAATCATTTTTATGAATACATTTTGTAATGGAATGGAAGTCATAAATGAGTTTAAAATGCATGGATATCCGATTCCGGGACGAATAATAGATATAACAAACGCCGCAAATACAATATGCCCCAGATATGATGGTGTATACAGAGTCGAATTTGAGCAAGGCTACATAACATACTTCAAGAGATCTGATCTTTTAGATAAGCCGTTCTTGTTCGATGACATACAGATGTGTACAGACCATATCAACGTCTATAAGGAACTCATTGAAAATGAAGGCAAGTCCTTTTATCATCCTGACACAAAGATAATATCGTCAGTTACACCCGAAGGCAAATACATGATAATGGTATCAATGCCTAGAATGATTACCAGATGTTGTCGGGGAGAGAAGCTTATACCATTCCCGTTTGATAAATTTGAAGATAAAAAAAGTCGTCTTTTTTCCTTGGGTGAAGAGGATTTTTTCCATCGCGATGTAAATCACGAATTCAATTACGGTCTTGCAGAAGATGGTGAGCTTTACTTTATAGATATTAATTTATTCCATGAAGTGCCCTCACCGCTTGTGACGAATATCAAACACGCAGATCCTACTTGAGTCTTATTACTTCAAGGTTCTTCGGAGCATTTGTCTCACATTTGAATATCTTGTGGGCGTCCCTTGCGAACTCTGCGCACCTGCTGCTCTCGCCGTGGTTTATGAGTATTCTCTCAAGATGCCCGGGAAGGTTGTATATGTAGCTTACCAGCTGCTTCCTGTCGGAGTGGCCTGAAAGGCCGTGAAGGGTATGCACCTCCATGCTGAGATCAATGGCTTTCGTCCTTCCGCCTTCCTTCGTCAGGGGTATCTGCTTCCATCCCTTCTGGATTCTCCTTCCCAGGGTGCCTTCAGCCTGGTAACCCACGAAGATGAGCATGTTCTTTTCGTCAGGTGCAAGCGCCTTGAAGTATTCGACTGCCGGTCCGCCTATAAGCATGCCTGATGTGGCTATTATGACACCAGGCTCTGTCGAGTCCAGTATTTTGTTCCTTTCCCTGGACACAACCCTCTTGAATATATCCGCAGTGAATGGATTGATGCCCTTATGAAAGATATCATTCTGCAGGTATTTTGAAAGATATTCCGGATAAGCTGTGTGTATGGCAGTGGAATCCCACAGCATGCCTTCCATCCATACGGTATGCTTGAAATTGTTGCATGCCAGCGTGGCCATGACTTCCTGCGCCCTTCCGACAGCGAAAGACGGGATCAGTACCTTACCACCCCTTTCCATTACTTTGTTAATCAGCCCCATCAGCTCATCCTCGGTCTCCCTTCTTCCGGGCATCATGTTGTCCGAGCCGCCGTACGTCGATTCTATGAGCAGCGTCTCGACCCTGTGGAATCTCGTTGATGCCGCATCAAGCAGCCTGCTTGGCCCGAATTTTATATCCCCGGTGTAGAGAACATTGTGCAGACCGTCTGCTATGTGCAGGTGAACGACTGATGACCCCAGCAGGTGGCCTGAGGGTTCCAGAGTCAGACGGACGTCAGTGCTGATGTCACTCACTTCACCGTATTCCAGTGCGATAGTATGTTTTACGACATTCTCCACAGACTTCTTTGTGTACCAGACTTTCTTCCCCTCGCGCTGGCACACATCCACATAATCAAGGCAGAGAAGCACCATTGTGTCCCGGGTGGGTGCTGTGCAGTACAGCGGACCTTCATATCCGTTCTCATAAAGCCATGGAATGAAGCCGCAATGATCCAGGTGGCTGTGGCTTAATACGACAGCGTCTATCTTATCTATGTCAAAGTCCGGCGAGTCTGTGTATGGCGTGCCGTCAGTTCCCACATCGACGCCGAAATCCAGAAGTATGTTCGAGTTGGATGTCTGGAGCATGATGGCGCTCCTTCCTACCTGCCTTCCCCCACCGAGATATGATACCCTCACCCAGTCCTTTTCTTTCTCTACCTTTGGCGGCGAGTTTATCTTCTGGCCTATCTTGTTGAGAAAGACCTTCCTGTACGGTATCTCGCTGTGAAGCAGATTTCTTACAGCCCTGACTATGTCAGATTCTATGGCCGGGGCCCTCTCTATCTTCGGAAGCCAGAGAGTCTCTGACTTTATCTTCCTGAATGTTTCCCCGCCTTTACCTATCACAAGCCCGGGCTTTGCAGATTCTATAACGACCTTGCCAAGCTCCGGCTCGAAGTATATTGCGCTTATGTCGGCGTCTTTTGGGACTATCTCCTTTATCTTCTTCTTGACCTTCTCGGCATCCATTGTTATGGCCTGATCCGGCCTTATCTCTATCCTTTTCTTCAGGCTTGAAACCATATTCCTGACTATGTTATCGCTGCTCTTGAAGAACTCCTTGTTCTTGGTGTAGAGCACCAGCTCAGAGCCCTCGAACTTGGCCTCCGATATTTCAGCATCCTTAGGTAGATGCATCTCTAAACCTTTTAACAGATTCATATTCATTCCTTCCGAAAAAACCGATGAAAATTATATTCGACAAAAAAGATGATTTATGCAGCAAACTTCTTTACTTCCTCATCGCTGACTCTCTTGAATCCCGCCTTTGAGATAACAACCGCGTCTATCCCGCTGCCGCCTGATGCTATGTCCCTCTTCGTGGCAGCTCTTACTGACCGGACTGCAAGCTTTGTTGCATCTTCCACTGCCATGTTCCCCTTGAATTCATTCTCCAGCACACCGAATGCGACAGGAGAACCCGAACCAGTTGAAAAGTATTTCTCCGGCATCACCGAACCGTCAGGTGACATGGTGAAGAGCGATGGCTTGCTGTCGTAGCCTGCAACAACAAGCTGCACTATGTATGGATAAAACCTTCTTGAATACAGGATGTTCGCTATGAGTGTTGAAGCCGCTTCCGTGGTCATGGTCTTGCCTTCCTGCAGGGCGTAGAGCTTAAGTTCGGCCTTTACGTATCTTATCAGAGCCTGGGCGTCCCCGACAACACCCGCTATCGTCATGCCCAGCTTCTCGTCTATCTGGTGTATCTTCTCGGCGTCCTGGCTTGCTACGAGATATCCCATTGTGGCCTTTCGTTCAGCAGCTAACACAACCGCATCGTTAGCCATTATTCCAACGGTTGTAGTTCCTGTCTTCATTTTCTTTTCGATTTCTCCGTCCATCATGAGAATCAGTGCCGTTAACTGGAATTGATTAATTTATTGAACATAGTACTTATAAATCTTTCACGTCGGGATAGTCACTGCCCCTCTCCTTGTTGCGACAAGGCTGTGTACAAGTTCTGCAAGAGAGTTGAGCAGACCCTGGGCTTCACCCATGTCTATCTCTATCTTTGAAGGCTCTAATATTTCAACGCTTGATGGTGCATAGTTGAGTATAAGATATGCAAGCGTATCAAACCTTCTTGCTATGGCCTCGGTCTCGACCACCTGCGAGAACGCTTCCTTTATCTTCGGGAACGGGCTCCCGACTTTTTCGGCGTCTTCGAATTTTTCCCTGTATAAAATCATGTCATTTTCCTTCTTCATCAGCTCTATGTGCTTCTTCAGGCTGGACTCAGCTGCCTCTTTGGTCACGGCAATGACCTCTATGTCCATCCTCAATTTTATCCAGCCGTCCTTGAGCCTCTTCTTAACAGTTTCCATGATGTCTTCTGCCATAACCATTAAAGAATGGAGCGTATTTAAATGTCTTGCCGGTTGGCTCAGAAATCGTACAGGAAGCAATCCTTTTCTCCCGAGGAGTTTTCCCGCAGCCTTCGTGACTGCTCAGTCCTGTATCTGCTCAGTTCCAGCAGATCGGCTTCGTTAAGGGACTCGCCTACATTGTAGTTTTTCAGGGGGAATCCCTGGACTGATTCCGGTGATGGTGAGACATTGAGATGTTTTCCTTTGGACATGATCATTATTTGCCGGGAACGTTTTTATTTCGAACCCATCCACTTCTTCCCAGCTACCGGGACCCTGGCTCCGCATTTCGCGCACCTGTCGCCGTAGTATACGGTATTGTACCCGGAGCGCTCTATGATAATCTGGCCGCATTTTGGACATACTGTGGATTCACGTCCTGTGCGCACGTTTCCCAGATATACCCAGTTCATGCCGGCCTTTCTGGCGATGTCGTAGCACTTTTCCAGGGTCTTCACGGGCGTCGCCGGAACGTCTGTCAGCCTGTACTGCGGGTAGAATGCCGAGAAATGCAGGGGAACGTCTAAACCAAGATTATCACTTATCCACTTCACCATTTTGAGGATATCTTTCTCAGCGTCATTGTATCCGGGAATCACCAGGGTCGTTATCTCTGTGAAGACCTTATGCTTCTTATACGCAAGCAGTGCATCGAACACCGGTTGTATCCCCGGAGCCATGCACACTTTCTTATAGAACTCGTCATTGCCCTTCACATCGACGTTGACCGCGTCCAGATATCTGGAGGCGTGCTTTATCACCTCGGGCGCGGTGTAGCCATTGCTCACCCACACATTGTAAAGCCCGGCCTTCCTGGCCAGCTTCATGGTATCGTAGGCGTACTCATAGAAGACCGTCGGCTCAGTGTAAGTATATGCGATGCCTTCCACGCCCAGTTCTTTTGCGGTTTCAACTATTTTTTCAGGTTCGATGCCCTCGCCCCGGATATCCTTTGGCTGCGATATCTCCCAGTTCTGGCAGTGCATGCACCTGAAGTTGCATCCAACCGTAGCGATTGACAGGCACTGCGTGCCTGGTGCGAAGTGGAACAGCGGCTTCTTCTCTATCGGGTCCACGGCGAGCGAGCAGGCCTTCCCGTAGACGAGCGAATGTAACGTCCCTTTCACGTTCTTCCGGACGCCGCAGAAGCCGGTCTTGCCATCGCTTATGCCTTTGCAGCGGCGTGCGCAGAGGTTGCAGTCGGTCTTGCCCCCGGGTGTTTTTTCGTAGAAAAGCGCCTCTTTCATGTCTTTATTTTCACGGCTTAATTAAAAAACACCAGAATCCTCACTCCATCACTACTGCCGTTGCGATGTTCTGTGCGTGGTCGGATATCCTTTCGAGACGTCTTATGACTTTGATATAAATGCTTCCTGCCTCGGGCTTGCACGTTTCTTTTTCAAGCCTCTCGTAATGGTTCTTCTCCAGAACCTTCTTCAGCCTGTCGATCTCATCCTCCAGAATGTAAACCTCATTTCCCTTTTTCCGGTCCCCGGTCTCGAGCGTCTTCACGGCCTTCACGTAGCTTAACCGGCTTTTTCTGAGTATCTTCAGCACGTCTTTCTTTGCGGCCGCTGAGAATTCCATGTCTTTGTCCTTCATGACACGTGACATCTTCGCAAGTCCGTAGCAGTGGTCCGCTACCCTTTCTATGTCTGAGGTCGCATGCATGAGCATTATCATCATGTGAGACTGGTCCTCGGACATGTCAGTCTCGGATATCTTTGTCAGGTACTTGCTTATCTCCTTGTAGAGTTCGTCGACGACCTCCTCTTTCATGCAGACGATATCAATGGATTTCTCATCGCCTTCTATAAGCGCTTTTTTGCAGCGGTCAATCATTCTCGTGGTTATGTGAGCCATTCCCATAGTCTCCTTCATCGCCAGCGAAAGCGCAACTGACGGGGTCTTCATTACATTATCGTCAAGGAACTGCACGCCCCTTCTGATACTGACGTCCTTTCCCGGTACGATTCTCATGACAATTCCCGTGAATGCGCCCGCGAATGGAAGGAACAGCGCGGTCATGCTTATGTTGAAGAGCGCATGGGCGTTGGCTATCTGTCTCGGCAGGTCGTCGCTTGTCATGGCCACGAGAGAACTGAAAGGTACTATGAGAGGAAGCAATATCATGACCCCCAGCACATTGAACATGGCATGGACGGCCGCTGTCCTCTTTCCCGAGAGGGACATCCCCGCGGATGCTATTATGACAGTGATGCAGGTGCCTATGTTCGCGCCCAGTATTATGGATATGGCAGGCATGAGGCCTATCGCTCCTTCCATCCCCAGCGCGATCACAAGCCCGGATGTGGCCGATGAGCTCTGTATCAATCCTGTGAAAACGGCTCCGGCAAGGACACCCAGTATGGGAACGTCCCCGAAGCTCGTGAGTATTCCCATAAGATACGGGTCTGTCTTAAGCGGTGCCACGCCGGCGCTCATAGTGTTCATCCCGAGGAACAGGAGGCCGAAACCGAGTATTATATGTCCAGTGTATTTGTGCTTGTTCCTGCCGATCGTAAACAGCAGGAATCCAACCGCGATGACGGGAAGTGAGAATGCGCCGATCTTGAACGCTACAAGCTGCGCGGTTATGGTCGTCCCGATCTCCGCACCCATAATGACAGGGACTGCGTTCCTTAACGATATCAGTCCGCTGTTCACGAAACACACCAGGGTGACGGTCGTGAGCGACGAGCTCTGGACAGCTGCCGTAGTCACGGCCCCCGAAGCCACGCCTTTCAGCCGGTTCCCGGTCACCTTCTCCAGCACGTCTTTCATCTTTCTTCCTGCAATCTTCTGCAGGCCGTTGCTGAGTATCCTGATGCCGTAAAGAAAGAGTGCCAGTCCTCCGGCGAGCCCGAAAATCATCGTAATTACGGCTTCCATAGTTAAATAACTCCCTAAAATATAAAAATAAACTAAAAAGGAAAACAAATATAGCTAAAACATAAGCCTCTGTAGCTCAACAGGCTTTTCCGGGAGCTGACCGCTTCCACAAAAGCCCGTGCGGCAAAGGAGGAAACACACGCCTCTGTAGCTCAGTCTGGCTGGAGCGATCGCTTCGTAAGCGATAGGCCGGGGGTTCGAATCCCTCCAGGGGCTTCAAAAGAAATTACTTTTTCTCTTCGACAAGGACGGCATTAGTGATGCCCTGCTGGCCTGGCCGTGATGTCACCATCGCAAGTCCTGCATCGGTTTCGACTACAGCGCCCTTTGTCACGATGTTACGCCTTATGTAGTGCGGGTTTGCCTTGTTTTCCTTGACAGAAATGATCTTGGCTCTCTTTATCTTTCCGGTCTTGGGGTCAGCGACATTGATGAACTCGACAGAAGAGAGCCTCAGCTTGACTGAGCCGCCCTCGACCCGTTTCTTGACGACATGCCTCTTACCGATCTTTGTCTCCATAGGAAGGCTACCCATCTCGGTTCGTCTCTTCTTCCTGTGTTTTTGCAGCCTTCCACCGGTGGGCTTCTTCCTTGACTTTAAATGCCACAGTGCCATGAAATCACTTAACTAATATTGAGCGATAGCTTTATATATATTTTCCGAAAAGTAATATAGACCAAGCGAGTATGTTGTCGCTTGATTTTTAAAAGGAAAGGTGATTTAATGCAAAGACCATTGGACGTCCTTGGAAGTTCCCAGGACAAGAAAGTAATCATACAGCTGAAGTCAGGATCAAATATCACAGGTACGCTTAGGGCATTTGATTCCCACATTAACGTGTGGCTCGACGACGCCAGCACAGAGGACAAGGAGACTAATACAACGCTTGGTAAGGTTCTCGTGAGAGGAGACAACATAGTCTTGATATCCCCGGAGAAGTAAACAGGTGCTGAACGATGACAAAGGGAACACCGTCTTTCGGTAAGAGAAACAAAAGGTCGCACATTTCATGCAGGCGATGTGGTCAGCGAAGCTACCATGTCAAGGACAAGGTTTGCGCAGCCTGCGGCTACGGCAAGAGCAGCAAGCTCAAGAAATTCAGCTGGCAGTGGAAGACCCTTCTCGGCGGAAGAAGAAAGTGATTCTGGCCAACTTTTATTAATGTTAAGCGCAACTATATGCAGTAGACGGGCCTGTAGCTCAGTCTGGTTAGAGCACCCGGCTCTTAGGCGGTCAGAAAAATCCATGGAGATACCGGGGCGTCGCGGGTTCGAATCCCTCCAGGCCCATTAATTCATTTTATAGGATATGTCTTGTATAGGGCATTCTCAAATGTCTCGAAATCCCTGAAAAGTATGTTGCTTACAGAATCAGCCTTGTCACGCCTGTCTATGACATGAGCGAATGATTGATATACGGGTATAACTTCGAGCCATTTACTCCTTTCCATTAAATAATCTTCGGGGTATGGAAGAACGTCAGTCGTGACAATCTTAACATTATGTTCTTCAGCGAGTCTGTCAATCCTTTCTGAAGCCTTCTCAGACAAAAGAGCCTCTGTAGCGTAGAATGTCAAGCTTTCAGGAGGCTTTTTCTGTCCAAATAATGCGTATGCGGTATCAACGAGCGTTCCTGCTGTGTCAATGCAGTCATCCATACTGGCAACATTTTTCTTATACACACCGGACATGAATTTCTTGCTGAATCTGGATTTTCCAAGATCCCGTGACTTGCTAATAGAGCTAATTTCAATATCTTCCAGCCCCTCTATCCTAGCATCTTCAAGAAGCCTTGTCATTTTCTTATTAGCGCCTTCATCAGCTCCTCTGTATTTTATCTCGGTAATATCACCGAATTTGTCCTTCAGATCCTTGAGAAAATAATAACCCGGATTAAGGTTATCGCAAGGTATGTCAAAGAAGCCCTGTATCTGATCTGCATGCATATCCATGGTGCACACGGACGTTGCCCCTGTTCTTTCTATAAGATTTGCAAACATCTTCGCTGTTATCGGCTGCCTGCCCCTTGATTTTCTGTCCTGTCTTCCGAACGGGTAGGTAGTCATTACATCTGTTATCTTGTCTGCTGACGCCCTTTTTGCCGCATCGTTTATTGTGAGCATCTCGAACGCATCGTAGACCCTTCTGTAATCGCTATCAAGTAACTGACCGCCAAGCATTTTCAGTGTATATTCGAAAACATCATTCAGAAGATCTTTTTTTATTTCTCCATATTTTGATTCAAGTTCTTCGAACATGGCACTTTTTACCATCTCTGGCACATCGGGAATAGTATCTTTTGGGAAGAAGCTCTGCACTATGTATACCTTTCTTTCTCTTACATTGGACCCGATTCGAAGATCCGGTTCACCATTCGGGAAGGTATTAAGATGCATATCTCCCAATGTTAGCTTGTCGTTTATTTCAGGCCTTCCGACAGATGAGTCACCTTTGAGATAATCGTGTATTTTCCCGGCGTAATTTCTTCCGCTCCCCCCGTAAAGTATCACAGAATTCTTTCTATCATAATCAGTCATAACTATTCTTGTAAGAAAGTTTTTTATACCTTAGGCGCCACGGCCCTGAAAAACAAATAAAACCCACTTCTCCAATTATAACTATGAAGCCCGATTACAGGAAGCTGGGTCTCAGGTGTGGAATAGAGATACATCAGCAGCTGGATACTGTCCACAAGCTGTTCTGCTCGTGTCCCGCGCGCTTTTCTGAAGCAGATAACTGCTGTGAGGTTATCAGAAGGCTCAGCGCCGTTACAGGTGAGACTGGAAAGATAGATGCCGCCGCCATGCATGAGATGCTCAGGGACAGGAAGTTCCTGTACAGGGTATACCATGATGAGAATTGTCTGGTAGAAACGGACAGCGAGCCGCCGCATCCACTGGACATGGAAGCGCTCGTGACTACCCTCAAGATAGCGCTCATGCTCAACTGCGAGATACCGGACGAGGTGCACGTGATGAGGAAGACAGTGATAGACGGCTCCAACACGGGCGGTTTCCAGCGCACGCTCATAGCCGGGCTCAACGGAAAGCTCAGGGCAGGCTCCTGCGAGGTGGGCATAACCAACGTATGCACAGAGGAGGATTCCGCCCAGATCATAGAAAAGGACAAAGAAGCCGTCATCTACGGGCTTGACAGGCTCGGCATACCGCTGATAGAGATAGGCACGACGCCGGACATACACACACCTGATGATGCCAGGCACGTTGCGGAGAAGATAGGCATGCTTTTGCGTTCCACCGGAAAGGCCAAGCGCGGGCTGGGAACCATACGGCAGGACGTCAACGTCTCGATTGCAAATGGCGCAAGGATAGAGATAAAGGGCGCTCAGGAACTGCGGATGATATCCAGGCTTGTCGGGAACGAAGCCCGGAGGCAGGTCAGTATCCTCAAGATGAGGGATGAGCTGAAGAAGCGCGGATTCAGGAAGGTCACGTCGAGGATAAAGGATGTGACGCCGCTTTTCAGCAGGACTGAGAACAGGGTAATGAAGGGCAAGCAGGTCTTCGCTATAATAGTGCACGACTTCGAGGGCATGCTGAAGACGAAGCTTACAGAGACGCGGACCATGGGAAACGAGATAGCAAACTATGTAAAGGTCAGGGTGGGAATACCCGGCATGATACATTCCGATGAGAATCTGGAGAAGTACAGTCTGGAAAGGGAGTTCGTTGATGTCGGTAAGAGTCTGGGCGCCAAAAAAGGAGACACTGTCATAATACTGGCGGCAGACGAATCCCTTGCCAAAGCCACATCTGATGCGATTGAAGAAAGGATAAACCAGTTCATGTCGGGAGTGCCCAGTGAAGTCCGGAGGGCGCTTGAGAACGGCGACACCGAATACATGAGGCCCATGCCAGGCGCCGCGAGGATGTACCCCGAGACGGATGTTCCATCAATCCCGATAACGGCCGGACTGCTTTCAGAAATTCAGGATAATCTCCCGGAGACATGGGACAAGAAGATCAGGCGAATCTCAAAAGCCTATAAGATTTCAGAAGAGCTTTCGAAGCAGCTCGTGCAGTCCGGTGAAGACGAAGTCTTTGAGAAGCTCGCGAAGAAGTTCGATCCGAATGTTATTTCATCTGTACTGCTTTCGGCATTCAAAGAGATGGAAAGGGAAGGCTTTGACACTTCAGTCATTTCCGAGAGGCATCTCACAGACCTTTTCGGAATGATATCCAAGAAGCAGATAGCCAAGGAGGCAATACCGGACATACTGAGAAAGGCCGCAAAGAACCCTGAGAAGAGCATAAGCGATTTTGCAGGCGCTGTGAAGTCTGTCGGGGCAGATGATCTGGAGAAGCTGATAGAGAAAATAATCGAAACCAAGAAGGACCTTCTGAAACATCCGAGAAGGGAGAAGGTGCTGATGGGCCTTGTCATGAAAGATGTCAGGGGGGCCGTCGACGGAAAGACGGTCATGGACACGCTAATCAGGGTTCTGAAGAAATACTGATTCTGATACTATGGAACGTGCAGTCATATGCGGGGCCGGGAACAGGAACCGGGGAGACGAAGGCATAGGGCCTGAATCACTTAAGGACATGCACAATGAAATCTCCGGAGAAAACATCCTGTTCATTGACTGCAACACGTCACCGCAGGACAAAATAAAGGAAGTGCTGGACTTCAGGCCGGACAATGTCATCATAATCTCGGCGCTGGATATGCACAAGGGCTCAGGGATAGTCGAGGATGTGGAAATCAGGGAAGCGACAAGGCTGCTTTCTGAAGACCACCAGATAGACCTGGAAATGTTCATAGGCTATCTCCGCAGGGCGCTCGAAGGCCGGATTTTCTTCATAGGCTTCCAACCGCGGTCAAGGAAGCAGGACCACGGTCTCAGCCCGGAGGCCAGGAACGCCCTTGTTATAATCCGCGGAAAGGTCAGGGAGATATTAGGCTTATAAATCATCCGTCCAATAATTAACTGTCAACTCTCCATGAGAGGGATTATGCCATTGGATAAACTTCAGTTCATAAAGTGCAACTGCACGATTTGCGGGTCCAGATTCAGAGTGACTATAGACAGGCTCGGAAATGTTACCCCAATCGCGAAATACTGCGCCTTCTGCAGGTCGCTCCTCGAGGAAGTCGAGGAGATTGAATACAAGAAGTAAGGGTTTCAGTCGCTTATCATGTCTATACCATGGGGACTTGCGGTTTTCTTAGCTCTATC
>CAYUBD010000019.1:0-18784 GCA_964442905.1 uncultured archaeon
TGGCTGGCTTACACCGGCGTGATACCGGGGCTTTACCTTCCCGCTGTCGTGTGGATATTCATCTACTATTTCGGCTCGATCATGACTTCATACGCGAAAGCCGCAGCCAAGGAAAAGGATTTCGTGAGGAAGGAAATCAAGGGCGGGCTTGTTGAAAGGGCCGAACGACTGATAATCCTCTTCATAGGCATAGTCATGGCGAGCGCCGATGTTGGCTATCTGGCATATGTAATCGTTCTCCTGGCATTCCTTGCAAACATAACCGCTTTGCAGAGAGCCTGGATAGCAAAGAATGCGTCGGTATAGATGGCAACTAATTTATTTCTAACTGCGTAATATGTAATTATGGTGAGTTTAACCAGCAATCCTGGCCTGTTCTTCAGAATGCTCATAGCCGGCGTGACATCCATGCTTATCATGTCCACAATGTCCATGGCCGTGAGGTTTGTCGCCGGAATACCCGAGGAAGCAAGCGTGACAGGCGGTCTCATAGGAAATTTCATAGAACCCACGCCCGGCAGCTTCTACGCGGCATACAACTTCCTGGTCGTGATGATAGGCGCGATAACATTCCTGGGCAGCTTCTACGTGCTTTCCAGAAAGTGATTATCGTTATTCCTTGCGCACGACCATGAAGTAGTACAGTATCATGCCTATGAGGCCGGTGAGCACGAGAAGCAGTATCCACACGACACGGTCGCCGCTCCTGAACTTGTTCCTCTTGGCGCAGTCTATGACCATCCATATCCAGACCGCGAAGGAAAGAAGGGATACCAGCAGCGTTATGATCAGGATTGGGAATATGACGAACGCTGCGTGTGGAAAGCCTTCCGCGAATGCTTCGGCGAGCATGCTTTCGTTGAATGCCATTATAATGAGTTTAACCCTTTCATTTAAATCAGTTGTCCGGGAGCTGTATGCCTATGATTTTTGACTCACCGTGCTCCATGCTGACGCCGTAAACCTGGTCGGCCTCCTTTATCAGCTGGTCATTGTGCGATATGATTATGAACTGCGCAAGCTTGCTGTGCTTCTTTATCAGGTCGACAATCCTCTTCGTGTTGGATTTATCCAATGCTGAATCAGACTCGTCAAACACGTAGAATGGAGCCGGCTTGTGGTTCTGGATAGCGAAGAGGAATGCAAATGCCGTGAGCGTTTTCTCTCCCGCTGACATGGAATCGATGTTGAGCAGCCTCTTTCCCGGCGGGCTGGCGTATATCATGAGTCCTGAGTCCATATCGTTCATGACACCAAGCTTAAGCTCGGCCTCACCTGCGGTGAGTTCCGCGTACGCATCCCTGAAATGCACTGATATGTTTTCCATGGTGGACGTGAAAATTACCCTTTTTTTCTCATCTATCTCATTGATGGTGCTCTCTATGCTGTTCTTCTCCTCGAGTACCTTGTCAACCTTCTCCTTGAATTCCTCGAAGTCCTCCCTGAACGTCTCGAACTCCTCTATCGACTTCAGGTTTATGGGACCCATCTGGTCCATCCTCGCGACCACGTGGCCCTTCTTCTCCTCCAGCTCGGTCATGCCGTTGCTCATCAGGCCGCTCTCCTCGATGTCCTTCTCCATTTCCCTGTATCTCTCCCAGTCCATCCTCGCGGTCTCTATTGCAGCTTCATACTTCGCCAGCCTTACGTTTATCCTTCCGCTTTCCTGCTGAAGCGATGACCTCTTCTCGAAAAGGCTGTCCTTCTTATCTCTCAGCGAGACCATGTCCTTCGATACCTTCATCCTGCGCTCCTCGAGCGCGGTGATGCTCTCGGCGTTGCCCTCCTTCACCTTAAGGGATTTCAGCTCGTTTTCCAGTTCTTTCAGGTCGAGCATGAAAGTCTCGTTCTCCCTTTCAAGCTCCTTCCTGTTGTCAAGATACTGCGTTATGCTGGGGCCGGAGCCCGCGCCCTTCCTGTAATATCCTCCGGTCATCGCGCCGCTCCTCTCTATGAGGTCGCCGTCGAGCGTGACTATCCTGTACCTTCCGGCATTCTCGACAATCTCATTCGCAGTATCTATGTTTTTTGCACACAGTGTGGAACCAAGAACGAAGTTCACGACAGTCGTGTATTTCGGATCATGATGGACAAGGTCTGAAAGCCATCCTATCGCGCCCTTCGGTAGGTCCATCTTCGCCATTGGCCTCATCTTGTCCATGGGAAGGAACCTGGCTCTCCCTATCTTGCCTGCCTTCAGGTAGTTTATGCAGTCAACGGCCTGATGGTTCTTCTCAACGACCACGTCTCCAAGATGCCTGCCAGCCGCGACCTCGATGGCCACCTTATAATTCGGCGGTACCATGACGAGGTCTGCGAAAGTGCCCTCGACACCGGGCCTGTCCAGCACCGCCTTTACGGCCGGGCTTTCCCTCTTGCCGAGAGTCGAAAGGCTGTCTATCATCTGGCTTATCCGTGTTATCTCACCGTCGTTCATCTTTATGCGTTCCTTCTTCATCTCGATTCTTGACTGGAGCTCGCTTACCCTCCCGGCTTCTTCCATCAGCGTCGATGTCTTCAGTACCTTCGCTGTTATCCCTTCAACCTCGTTTTCGCAGACTTCTATGTCCTTATCGATATCACCTATCTCTTTGGTCAGTCTGTCAATCTCTTCGTCCGTGCCCGTTGTACCCTTCTCCGAGTTTCCGAGCTTCTTTTCGATTGACCTCATGTTCTTCAGTATGGTCGTCGCGACCACGAGTTTAAGCGTGTTCTTGAGCTTGTTGTACTCAAGCGCGGCATCACGTTCCGCCTTGATTTTCTGCATTATCTCGTCCTTCTGTTCCAGTACGATTTCCGCCTCCCTGACTTTGTCGGATACCTTCTCCAGCTCCTTGAATGCCTTCTCCTTCTTCTCGTCGTATTCTGTTATGCCGGCTATCTCGTCTATGATCTTCCTCCGCTCTACTGGATTCATCTCAACTATCCTGGTGACGTCGCCCTGCTGTATCATGTTGTGCCCGTCCAGTGTTATGCCCGACTGGGAAAGTACATCCATTACCTCCTGTTTCGTGGAAATCTTGCCACCCAGCCTGTAACTGCTGACACCCGCCTTGTTGACCCTCCTGGTGACAGTCACTGTGTCTTCGTCCACGGGCAGGTTCCTTTCATGATTCGCAAGATGCATGGTGACCTTCGCATGGTCGGAAGCCTTCTTCTTGGCGTTGCCCTGGAATATGACCTCATGCGCTCTCCTGGCTCTCAGTGATTTCGAGGCACCGGAACCCAGAACGAAATACAGCGCATCGGCTATGTTAGTCTTTCCTGAGCCGTTGGGTCCGGTGACCACGGAGAAACCTTCCGGAAACGGAATCGAGGCCTTTCGCTTGAACGATTTGAAGCCCTCAAGAACCATCTTTTCGATTCTTACCATAGTAATATTATTTGTCCGTGAAATCTTTTATTAATTAACCAATAAAGGGCAGGAAATGACTGCAAGATATATTACGGAAAGGAATGATTAACTAAGGAGGTTATGACATGACCAAGTTAAGAGAGATATACAAATGCAACATATGCGGGAACGTCGTGGAAGTCGTTCACTCAGGAGTCGGGGAGCTCGTGTGCTGCGGGCAGCCGATGCAGCTCATGAAGGAGAACACCATGGATGCAGGGGAGGAGAAGCACGTTCCGGTCATAGAGAAGACAGAAAACGGCGTGCTCGTCAAGGTTGGCTCGGTACCACATCCCATGCAGCAGGAGCACTTCATAGAGTGGATAGAGGTCTTCGCTGACGGCAAGTCATGCAGGAAGTTCCTGAGTCCGGGGGATAAGCCCGTAGCCGAGTTCAACATCGGGACTGAAGCCGTAGAGGCGCGCGAGTTCTGCAACCTGCACGGCCTGTGGAAGAGCCAGTAGGCCGGCAAAATTTAATAAGGACTGGATGCACTTAGTTATTGGTGATAATATGATACACGAGGAAAGAAGCAAATTGTCGGACAGGACCCAGGACATGAAAAGGGCCATAGATTCCCTCAAGGAAGAGCTCGAGGCCGTTGACTGGTACAACCAGAGGGCAGATGCATGCAAGAATGCGAATCTCAGGAAGATACTGGTCCATAACGCGAACGAAGAGAAAGAGCATGCAGCGATGCTCATCGAATGGATAAGGCAGAACGACAAGGATTTCGCAAAGGAGCTCAAGGAATACATGTTCGCAGGGAAAGAGGATATCGCCAGCCTCGAAGGTTAGAATATAATCACGTGGCTTCATAAGGAATTTTTAAGTGCGTCTTCGGGATTTAAATTATGAAAAGGAATATCAGGATTAGCGCTATTGCAGCCATCCTTTTTATTCTGCTGCTCGTGCTGGCATTGGCGCCATGGATGGATGACGTGGTCATACATGACAATGTGTTCCAGGAAAAGGCTGGAATTGATGGCACCATTGACAGGGAGACAGGTGAGCTTATCTGCGACTACAATGTCATGTGGTTTCCATTCGGCCGGTGGGTCGCAAGCTGTGAAGGTGGATACTACGTGACGTTCTTCGGTGAGATATTCCCATGAATTAATAAGAACAACAAAAGATATTTTACAGGGTGTTTCCATGGAAAGTCTGGTGGAATGCGTAATTGAAAGAAGGAACGATAATATAGACGGCATCATTGAAAGGCGCCTACGCGAATTCAGGGAGCTTGGAAAAGCGCCCATAAGCGAGCGCTTCAGTGAGCTCTGCTTCTGCCTCCTCACTGCGAATTACAGCGCTGAGGGTGGCATACGCATACAGAAGTCTATCGGCGATGGATTCATAACACTGGCGCAGGACAAACTGGCTCTCAGGCTGAAAGAGCTCGGGCACAGGTTCCCGGCGGCGCGCGCGGGCTACATAGTCGAGGCCAGGAGTCATATGGATTCCCTGGAAGAATTATTGGAAAAGCCGGATGCGGAGGCCAGGGATTGGCTCGTGGAGAATATCAGGGGCCTTGGATACAAGGAAGCCAGCCACTTCCTCAGGAACATAGGATTTGTGAACCTTGCAATAATCGACTTCCACATAGTGGACATCCTGGTCAAGTATGGGCTGATAGAAAGGCCCAGGACACTCACGAGAAAGCGCTATCTGGAGATAGAGGGTGTGCTCAGGAAGTTTGGTGAAAAGATGGGCATGAACATGGCCGAGCTGGACCTTTATCTCTGGTATTGTGAAACCGGGAAGGTGCTGAAATAGGTGATGTAATGAGGAAGGATATAAAGGTCTTCCCGAATGCGGGAAAAGATGAAGTGTCCGAAAATGATGGGATTCTCGTTGTCAGAGTGAAAGCTCCGGCAAAGGGCAACAAAGCCAATATGGCTGTGCTGAAGGTTCTGAAGAAGCATTTCGGCAGAGATGTGCGCTTCGTCTCGGGACTTAAATCGAAGAGGAAGACGGTTGAAATAGCTGACTGAATGCATTAAGGTTTTTTATTTCTTTCTATCCAAGTCCTCTGAATGGAAATATTGACCGAGAACAAGATAAGGCAGTACAGGGGCAAAATCTATACTCTACACGGCTTGTCCGCAGTACAGAACAAAGTCCGATAATCCAATCTACTGGAAAAATGGTCTGGAAAAGAAAGTGGACCCGCACATGCTTGAAGAATCACTGGAAATGACACCGGAGAATGTCTCAGCTTTTCTTAACGGTGAAATCCCGGATTACATATCACGTCATGTTGCACGTGACCTGGGATTTTCGGAAGATGACATTTCTAAATTCTCACCGGAGGAGGTTTTCAATGAGTGTATAGGAAAGAGCTATTTCCTGGATATAGCTTTATCATACGTATCCAATCACGTCATGAAAAGGATGAAAAACGGCGGGTATGACTGCATGCCTTGTGAGGCAATCGACGCATATGCGCTTCAGCTGGCAGAGAATGGCATAAGAAACGGATTCGCGACCATGGGAATGAGAATCACGAAAAGCAAGAAATCACCGTTCATGTGGATGGTCGATATCCCCAACAGAAAGGAAGTTGAGAATGCAGCGACGAATAATTCCGTAAAGCCACTGCATGCCTCGAACATAATCAAGGTAGGTCTGGGAAACAACGGGAAAATGAAGCCTGAGACAGTGGATTTTGCCGTAAACACAATTCCTATTGTGAAAGGGAATCTCAGAAGGTACAAAGAATCGGTAATGCCTGATGTGTACAGGGAATTCATGTTTGACCTGAATCACAGCGCCGAAATTATTGGCGTTGATCTCTGATTTTACCCGCCCTCGAAATCGACCAGCTTGAACAATTCGAAGTTTCCAAGCCTTCCGCGGCCTTTCAGTTCAGGAAGCTCTATGACGAAAGCGCATCCGACCACTTTCCCGCCCATTTTATGGATAAGCTTCCCTGCGGCCTCCATGGTGCCGCCGGTGGCGAGAAGGTCATCGACTATGAGCACCTTGTCTCCGGGCTTTATTGCGTCTGCATGCATCTCCACGGCGTCCTTGCCGTATTCCAGCTCATATTCCTCTTTCACTGTCTCGGCGGGAAGCTTTCCCGGCTTCCTTATGAGAACCAGCCCCTTCCCCATCTTGTACGCAAGAACGGAACCGAATATGAATCCCCGGGACTCAATGCCTGCAATGACATCTATATCCCTGTCCTTGTAATGTTCGTAAAGCTTGTCGCATGTCTCCCTGAATCCTTCGCCATCTTTTATCAGTGTCGTGATGTCCCTGAACATTACGCCTTTCTTGGGCCAGTGGGGAACAGTCCGGATTTTCTTTTTCAGCTCTTCTGTCATAATCACAACTCAGCATTCTTCAGTGCGGTAGCGCATTCGCAGCTCCTGTCATCATTTATCTTAGGTATGAGGTTCTTCAGAATGTCCTGTATATTGACAGCATTCTTCTTCATGGTCTCGATAATGTCAGCCGCATTGACAGGCTTGTCCGCCCATACGTCATAATCAGTGACACTGGAAACGGACAGATAGCACATCTCAGCTTCCCTCGCCAGCTGGGCTTCGGGTACAAGTGTCATTCCGACAACATCTGCACCCATTATCCTCCAGAGTTTAGATTCAGCCCTCGTGGAGAATCTGGGTCCCTCGATGCATACGTAAGTGCCTTTGTCATGATATGGTATACCAAGCTCTTTTGTCGCATCAGAAGCCCACTTGCGCATATCAGCGCATAAAGGGTCTGCAGCAGATATATGCACAACCTTCGGTCCGTCATAGAAAGTCAGTTCCCTCTTCTTCGTCATGTCTATGAACTGGTCGAGTATGACGATATCACCTGGCTTCATCTCCGCTTTGAGAGAACCGACAGCCGTGAACCCTATTATCCTCTCAACACCAAGCTCCTTGAGCGCGTGTATGTTTGCGCGATAGTTCACCTTGTGTGGGGGTATCACGTGGCCTTCGCCGTGCCTTGGCAAGAATGCGACCTTCGTGCCATTGAAATCCGTTATCTTGATATTATCAGAAGGCTTGCCGAAAGGCGTCTTCACTTCGACCTCTTCAATTACCCTGAAGAGCTCAGGGTCAGCAAGACCCGTTCCGCCTATAATCGCGATCTTTGCTTTTGATTTCATGCGAATCAATAAACAGAATTAGCATCGGGATTTAAAAAAGTCCATTACATCCTCAGTCATCGCCATGGGATTCGCTCAGGTCCGTGCGACGCCGCTCCTTCTCCTGATTCTTTATGAAGAATCTCGAACCGAATGGTGTACTGTATCCGCGGTCGTCTTCGTCACTGATCTTCGGTTTGCAGTTCCTCAGTGCTCTCAGCGTGCGTCCCCGATTCACCCCGAAGTTCCTCTTGGGAGACACAGGACTGGTAATCGGGCTTTTCCCGTAAGCGTTGTGCAGCCATAAGTTTCTGTCAATGTTTTCTTCGTATATTTTTCTTATGGCCTGTCTGACTTCATTGCCAAAAATGTCTGCCAAGTTCCCGTCCACGGGCTGTACATGCTTTATCATCTTCTTTCCGTGCCGCGTCTTGACAGAGACATCCCCGGGCTTCACAATAAAACCGTACTCCTCTCCGACATCATGAACAAACGCATAGGTGTCGGGACGATAATCCCTGAAAAGCGAGGACGCCATGTTTTTCAGGAGCTCGTCAATGTCCTTTCCTGTGTAGACGTGGCCCCCATGGCAGCCGGCGAAGCATCTCCCTGTCTTCCTGTTGACCGCGAGATTGTAGACAATCGCGCCGTTCTGGCCGCCGTTTTTTCCAGGCTCAGAAAAATGATACCCGCTTTCGGTTCCGTCCATTCCGGCCAGGTAAGATTCTATGTCGAACAGCCCTGACTGCACAATGTTGGAACTTCCGTACGTGGACATTAACTCTTTTATGGGAGAAACTTTTTTAAATGGATGGGGAAGGCACCATTTTAAGGGAAGTCCCGATATATTAGTCATGATAAAAACCGAACGCATCTCCGTGAAGAGCGAAGGGCATGGAGATATCATAGACGTTACGGGAAAGGTTCAGGAAATAGTTGAGAAGTCCAAAGCCAAGAACGGCTCTGCTGTCTTATTCATCAATGGCTCGACAGCATCCATATCCACCATCGAATACGAACCCAATCTCATAAAGGATGTCAAGAAGACATTCGAGAAGATCGCGCCGTATGGACAGGATTACGAGCATCACAAGACATGGCAGGATGACAACGGCGCTTCCCATGTAAGGGCAACCCTGATGGGTCCCGGAATTACGGTTCCTTTCAAAGACGGTAAGCTTCTTACAGGAACGTGGCAGCAGATCGTGGTTCTGGACTTTGACACGAGGCCGAGGAACAGGGAAGTCATAGTTCAGGTAATCTCCTAGAACCTGACGCCGAGCTTCCTCAGCTCTTCCTTGCACTGACCGACGCTCCTGAAATGTATGGTTTTCATGCCCATTTCCAGTGCAGGAACGATGTTTTCTTCATGGTCGTCTATGAAGACGCACCCATGAGGAGAGACACCGAGCTTTCTCATGAGTATGTCGTATATCCTCTGTTCAGGCTTCACCGTTCCGTGTTCATGGGAAAATAAAACGACATCAAAGTCTCTGAAGACGCCCTTTCTGACCAGAGGTCCCATGGTATATTCATCTGAATTGGAAAGCAGGGCTATCTTGTAGAAGCGCTTCAGTTTCCTCACGAGTTCGCTCATCTCACTTCTCGGAACAAGGTAAGATGACCAGATTTTCTTTGCTGCCCTGATCTGTTCACTATTAATCTTCTCGCCCACGATAAGCGGCATTGCCTCATCCATAGATATCTTACCGCGGTTGAGATCTTTCGGGAAATCAGGCTTGGTCTCCAATGTGGCCACCCTTTTTATCTTAAGCGCGCTGTATGCCTTGTTAAGAAAATCGATGTAATCCCACTCAAGCAGGACCCCGCCCGCATCAAAAACTATAGCTTTTATCATAGTCATTATTATTTTTTCGCTTTAAAGAATTTTAACTGCCTCTTACAATTCATTCTTATGGGAAAGGATGAGAACGTGCGCCTTGAGAAGAGCCTGGGGCTCTTCGAGATGACGATGTACGGAATCGGGATAATACTGGGCGCCGGTATATACGCACTGCTCGGCGAGGGCGCCGGCCTCGCAGGAAACGCTGTCTGGCTGTCTTTTGTCTTTGCTGCGATACTGTCGGCATTCACGGGTCTCAGCTACTGCGAGCTGAATTCAATGATGCCAAAGGACGCGGCAGAATACAACTACACGAAGAGGGCATTCAACAGGAAGGTTGCATTCATGGTCGGCTGGGTTCTTGCGATATCTCTCATAGTCGCGGCATCTGCTGTTTCACTGGGTTTCGCCGGATACTTCCAGAAGATTTTCACTGTAGCGCCAATAATACCTGTAGCAGCAGGCATAATAGCTGTTTTCAGCCTGCTCAATTTCTGGGGCATAAAGGAGTCCAGCAACTTCAACATCGTAGCCACGCTGATAGAGGCCGGGGGCCTGATACTGGTCATAGTTATAGGTTTCATGTTCTTTGACGCCACTATAGACTTCGCGTTCTCTCCGGCAGGATTCTCGGGAATCATGGCAGGTGCCGCACTGATGTTCTTTGCATTCATAGGGTTCCAGGACATAGCGAACATGTCCGAAGAAGTGAAGGGTGCGAGAAACGTTGTGCCCAAGGCCATGCTACTTTCGCTCGGAATTTCAACCATACTGTACATACTGGTGGCTGTTGTCGCCGTAGGAGTGGTAGGGTGGGAGACATTGTCAGCATCTAACGCCCCGCTGTCGCTCATACTTGACAGGGCAGTCGGTCCAGGCGCTGCATTGCTCATGAGTGTTATAGCTTTGTTCTCCACTGGTAACACAATACTGATATGCCTCATAGTGGGTTCAAGGATGCTTTATGGAATGTCAAAGGATCAGAGCATGCCTGTCTTCCTTTCAAGGGTTCATGGAAAGACATTAACGCCCCACATAGCTATCCTGACTGTAATGCTGGCATCCATAGGCTTTCTCTTCGTTGGTGACATAGGTTTCATAGCCAATGTAACCACAACCAGCATATTCGTATCTTTCATATTCGTGAACCTTTCGCTGATAGTGCTCAGGTATTCAGAACCGAGGGAGAAAAGGCTGTTCAAAGTGCCTCTCAACATAGGAAAATTCCCTGTAATTGCACTGCTCGGCCTGCTGTCGAGCATCATGATGCTGATTTACACTGATGTGAACATACTCATCTTCGAAGCGCTCCTGATCTTCCTGGGGCTTATAGTATACAATATATACAAGAGGACTACCGTGAAAGTGGACCTGAAAGTCGATATCGACCTCAAGAAGAACGCATAGTTACAGATTACTGGCGGAACCGTGGTATGTCTCTACGAGTTTTCCGGCTTCCCAGAGGCTTTTTCCGGTAGCCAGCACACCATGTCCCTTCACAGCGATGTATTTCAAGCGCCCCAGTGTCTTTTCGATCTCATAGGCCAGTTCTGTCGTTCCGTATGGGTGATGGTGTTCTGTTGTTTTGACCTCAAGCTCTTTGGCCTTCTCTATTACAAGATTGTCATGGACATGTATTATCGCATTGACGTCCTTCCTCTCCCTGTAAATGAGATAATGCGTGAATGTCTCAGATGATGGCTGCATCTCGCCTTCAGCTATGACCTTCTTCGTGTCCATGTTGCATTTCAGGACCTGGACGAAGTTTCTGGGAGTGAGCTTTCCCTTATCTATGCCGCCGGCCGTTATGATGAATCCATTTTCGTTCCTGAAGCTCATGTTCCCCCCGAAGCCGCCATGCTCTTTCGGAAGCAGTCCCATCTTCCTGAACTTCTCGCCAAGACTGATTATCTCGTAAATGCGCGTGTCTTCCGGAGATTCATCACTCCTGAATTCAGTCTTGAACTTCCTGCCCACGTATTCTTCTCCCATAATATCACTAATTCATTATTGGTGAGGCTTTATTATTACTTTTATCGATTCACCGTCTGCGAACAGCCGGAAGCCCTTTCCTGTCTCTTCTATCGGCAGTTCGTGTGTTACCATGTCCCTGACGTCAACCTTTCCGTCTGCTATTAGCCCGAGCGCTTCCTCAAGGTCGCGCTTATCCGCTGCGTACGAGGTAATAAGGCTAACCCCGTTCTTCCATATATTCTCGACCGGTACATGAAGTTCCTCATCTGGTCCCAGAGGCGCAAAGAATAGTACGTTACCGCCTCTGTCCACGGATTCCAGAGCCTGCCTGAACGCGGGCATTACGCCTGCGCATACTATGACGCGATCAGCGAGCCGTCCGCCATTGAATTCCCCGAATTTCCCAGGGATATCATCCTTAGCGTCAAGCACCAGGTCAGCGCCTGCTTTCTCCGCGGCTTTCCTGCGATTCCCGCTGACGTCAGTGGCAACGACCTTGCATCCAAGTGACTTCGCAAGCTTTATGTGCAAAAGTCCGGAAAGACCGGAACCGAGTACAAGTACAGCATGATTTTCCTTAACGTCCGCTTTTCTCTGGCTCCTGACGACGCAGCCGAGGGGTTCGACGAATGTTCCATCGTTGTATGATACGTTGTCCGGGAGTTTCAGCGTACCCTTCTTCACGTTAATCTCCGGCACGCGCAGGTATTCAGCGAATCCACCCGGATAGAACTTCGTGGTGCGAAGGGTCTCGCACATGGTCTTGTTGTCATCCTTGCAGTAATGGCATTCATCGCAGGGAACGTGATGCGTGACAGTCACCCGGTCACCTACCTTAAAATCAGTAACGCCTTCACCGACTTCAGCTATATCCCCGGCAACTTCATGTCCGAGAACAAGCGGTGCCTTCTTTATCCTGTACCACTCCATGATGTCAGAGCCGCATATACCGCTTGCGATGACCTTGAGAAGGATCTCGCCCTTGCCTATTGAAGGCTTTTCCGCCTCTTCAAGGCGCACGTCCCTGTTGCTGTAGTACATCGCTACTTTCATAGAATTCTATGAGTAAACAAAATTAATAAAGAATGAGCTGAAAATTCCTTTATGAAAGAAAAGAAATCTGAGAAAAAATCATCAGGCAATGAACGTGTGGTCATATTCATAGACGGCAGCAATTTCTACCACAGTCTTCGCGACACTTTTGGTATGCATGAGAATGAAGTGGATTTCTCTGAATTTACAGAGAAACTAAAAGGTGGAAGAATGTTAATAGGTGTTTACTATTACAACGCTCCTCTCGACAGAAGTTATAACGAGGAAGTGTATTGGAAACAGCAGAAATTCTTCTCTGAACTGAAAAGAATACCAGGTTTTAACGTGATATTGTGCAGTCTCAGGAAGAGAAAAGGATCGAAAGGGAAGGTAGAATATAAGATAAAGGGAGACGACATACATCTCGCAGTGGATATGGTTTCATTCGCTTATGAAAACACTTACGATGTTGCGATTGTTGTGAGTGGTGACGGTGATTTCGTTCCCGCAATAAAAAGGTGTCAGAAACTCGGAAAGAAAGTAGAGAATGCGTACTTCAGAATCAGCCGGTCAGACTTTCTTAGAAAAGTCTGCGATTCATCGATATGTCTGGATGATATAGTAGAAGACTGTTTCAGAGAAAAATAAGACCCAGTGTCGCCCAGGGACATGCCCTGGAGCAAGACTGGGGAACATATTGTTTTATATTGAGTAGCGTACGCTTATAAATGTTAATTTATGATTAAATCTTCTTCGTGTCGTCTGCTGCGATTCCTGATTTCTTCCGTCTTGAGTATGTCAGTCTTGCTTTCTGTAACTAGACCCTGGAAGATATGGGATAAAGTATAAAGGTAGGTCAGGGTAAATTATTATATAGTGATATAATGAACTATGAAAAAATCGGGGGATGGGCCTTCATAGTAGGCGTAGCGATTGCAGTGGTTGCAGGATTTGCCTCTGCGCCGATCAACCAGGCAACGACAGAGGCGGCAGGCTATGTCAGGCTTGCCGTTGTTGTGCTCGGACTCGCGGTCGGGTTAATTAACGTCGGCAGCAAACAGACAGGCGGATTCCTTATGGCAACGATAGCTGTCGTGCTTATCGGGACAGCTAACCTGTCAGTAATACCCATGGTAGGAAGCTTTCTGCAAAACATGGTGCTGAACGTTACGGCATTCGTTGCCCCGGCAGGCCTGGTGGTTGCACTCAAGACTGTCTACGCATATGCATCCGTGCCTGGTGGAATCCCAGCTCTCCGTTCCGGAAAATCAAAAAAGTAGATGCACGATTGACCCCCATGATGGAGTGTCCGTTTTGCTTATTATTAATTTTATTATTACGATGATGCTGAATGTCAGCCGGAGCGGCGGCCGGGCATCATATCTTCTTCCTGTCGTCTGAGGCTATGCCAGATTTCTTCCTGGTTCCGGAAGCCTTCTTGTTCTCGTTGAAGAACTGGAGCGCCTCTTTTGGCGTTGCGTTCTTGTGTATGAGCTCCCGGACAGCCCTGACCATCGCGACCGGGTCGTCCGACTGGAAGATGTTCCGGCCCATGTCCACGCCGACAGCGCCTGCCTGAACAGCTTTGTAGGCCATGGTGAGTGCGTCTATTTCGGCTATTTTCTTGCCGCCGGCCATCACTATCGGAACCGGGCAGGATTCAACAATCTTCTCAAAGCCGTCGCAGTAGTATGTCTTTACTATGTGAGCGCCGTGCTCTGCTGCAATCCTGCATGCAAGGCCGAGATATCTGGCGTCTTTGGTCATATCCTTCCCGACAGCTGTGACTGCCATCGCGATCAGTCCATGCCTCTCGCATGCGTCGACAACCTTTGAGAAGTCCAGTATGGTGTCCCTTTCCCAGTCAGCGCCGACCATAATCGAGTATCCGACGCCGACGGCATTCATCCTGATAACATCATCAATGTCGACCGTGATGCCCTCATGAAGCAGTTCCTTGTTGAGTATGCTCGTGCCGCCCGAATTCCTGAGCATTATGGGCGTTTCTGTGTTCGGGTCGATGCATGCCCTTATCATACCACGTGTGGCGAAAAGCGTGTCCGCGTAAGGTATAAGCGGTTCGACCGCTGCCTTGAAATTCTCAAGACCTGATGTAGGTCCCAAAAAGTAACCATGATCCACGGCTAGCATCAAGCTCCTTCCTGTCTTTGGCTTTATTATTTTTGAAAGCCTGTTCTTCTGACCCCAGTCCATAATCTCTCCCCCTAAGCATCCTCAGGCTTCACCACATCGAAGCCGTTCTCAATGAGCCAATGATGGAACTCGTACGTGGTGTGTATGCAACTGCTCTTGCATATCGCACGTATCTTCTCGTACCGCTCGGAGCCTTCTTCCTGCTCGTTGAGCAGCATCTGGATAGGACACTTCACGGCATTGCAGTATTCCCTGCGCCTGTAGTCCGTGTATCCATCTATCGGCATACTATAAAGGGAATTACCTGAAATAAAAATGTTACCTGACGTGTTCCTTTACCTTTTCAAGGCTGTCCACCACAACATCTGCCATCGACAGGTCCTGGTTGTGTGTGTTAGGACTGTCGAATGCTATGGCTTTCATGCCAGCGAACTTTGCCGCCTGCACGCCGAACTGCGAGTCTTCTATTACGACGCACTCCTCAGGCTTTGCGCCAAGCTTTTCCGCGGCTTTGAGGAATATCTCCGGGTCAGGCTTTCCCTTCCTGACATCATCGCCGCAGACTATCACGTCGAAAAGGTCTTCTATGCCGAGGCTGTCGACCTCCATCTGCATCTTGGCGCTGTGGGAGCTCGTCGCGAGGGCCAGCCGGTAGCCATTGCATTTTAGCCACTTCACGAGCTCTATGGAATTGGGTATGGGCTTCAGCTCCGTCCTGACCTTTTCAATCAGGAGGCGGTTCTTCTCCTGCACCATTTCCTCTATGTTCCCTTCCATGTTCCTCTTCGAGAGGGCGTCTGAGAATATGTCCGGCGACCTCCTGCCGAAGGTCTCCCTGCGCTCACTGTCCGTGAGCGTTATCCCGTACTTCGCGAGCACCGCGGCCGTCGTCTCCCCGGACAACTGCTCGCTGTCCGCTATGACGCCGTCGAGGTCGAAGATTACCGCCTTCACCTTCATGGTCTCATCCCTTCAGCTTCCTTATCTGGGAAGGCCTGAAGATGCCTTTCTCCGTTATTATGCCCCTGATGTACTTGGCAGGCGTGACGTCAAAAGCGGGGTTCCTGGCACGAGTATGCTTGGGCGCTACCCTTACATTGACGGTTCCGAGAGTGAAAGGTCCGTCCGGCTTCCCGAACATGTACAGCACCTCGTCCTCGGAACGCTCCTCTATGGGTATGTTCTTCCCTGATTTGCACTTGAAGTCAATCGTGCTGGAAGGTGCGGCTACGTAGAATGGTATGCCATTCTCCTTGGCCAGGACAGCCTTCTCGTATGTGCCTATCTTGTTGGCTATGTCTCCGTTGGCTGCTATCCTGTCGGCGCCCACTATGACCATGTCTATGTCGCCATTCTGCATGAAATATCCCGCGGCGTTGTCGGCTATCAGGCTGTGCCTTATGCCCTCCATGGCGAGTTCCCATGCTGTGAGCCTTGCTCCCTGGCACCTGGGCCTGGTCTCATCCACGAACACGTGTATGCTTTTCTTGTTCTTGTGCGCATCCCGTATCGGGGCGAGCGCAGTCCCGTGGTCAACGCACGCAAGGGCACCGGCATTGCAATGGGTGAGTATGTTCCAGCCCTTCCTTATCAGCTTCCCGCCGTGCCCTCCTATAAGCCTGCAGTTCGTGGCGGACCAGTCGGCATAGCTGTCTGCGGTTGCAGTTGCCGTGTTCTGCGCATCCCTGACAGACTTGGCCTTCATGATGGAATCCATAACGGTCTTTATGCCATGGAAAAGATCATAAGCTGTAGGTCTCGTCGAAGACAGAAGCTTTTCGGCAGCTCTCATATGCTTCCTGAACTTCTTCATATCGGTTCCGCGGAACTCAAGCGTTGCCTGTGCAATGCCGTAAGCGCCCGTGGCACCTATGGCGGGAGCCCCCCTTACGATCATCGTGCTTATTGATCTGGCGGTTTCCTTATGGTTCCTGAGCGTAGCTATCCGGAAAGCATGCGGAAGAAGCGGCTGGTTTATCATCCTGACGTTCCTGCCATCCAGCCACACGGTCCTGTAGTCTTTTACAGTACTGCCTATTCTGACTTTCATGTTATTAGAAGGAAGTTGTTGAAATAAATTACTTCTTCTTCAGCTCAGCGTGCTTCTTGGTCCATGTGACCTTTTTGCCGTCCCGTTTCAACTTCTGGTTCTTCTGGCATTTTGAGTTGCAGAAGTAGAGAATCTGCCCTGAGTTCTTCACGAACATCTTACCCCTTCCATTGGGGATATCGTCACCGCAAAAAGAGCATTTCATAACAAAACCTCCAGCGGGTTTCTAATCTCGTGGAAACGAGGGGATATATTCCCGATGTTCTGTTGACTCCAGCAACCATTTTTCATAATTATCTACCCTTGAAAGCACCCACAGACTCCATCTCGGTTTCCTTGACCATGATGACATCGCCTTCCCTTATCGGGCCTACGACGTTCCTAGTGAGCACCTTGCCTTTCTCAGGACCATCATTAACCCTGCATCTGACCCTGCTCACACCCTTGAGTCCCATCCTTCCTAAGACCTTCAATATTTCTGCCGGAACGGCCATCAGAACACCTTCTATTTCTTGAGATCTGCAGTCTGCTTGGCAATCTCTTCGATGAACTTCTTTGCTTCACCTTCTTCGACTATCGCTATGGACGAAGTCGGAACCTCAAGACCCGCGGCCTTTCCAAGCTCAGACTTGGATGGCACGTACGAGTACGGTACCTTCTTCTCGTCGCAGAGCACCGGAAGGTGCATCATGACTTCCTCTGGCTCTACGTCCTGGGCCATCACAATAAGCTTTGCGATGCCTCGTTCGATCGCCTTGGTTGCCTCGTTGACACCTTTCCTGGTCTTTCCTGTATCCCTTGCCTTTTCAACTGCATCGTATGTCTTCTCAGACAATTCTTTCGGTACTTCGAATTTCACATACGCTGGCATTTCATTACCTCCATTAATCCTCGGACCACCGCCCGAGTCATTTTTCAGGTATTATCGTTATTATACAGGAGTGCTTTTAAATGTTTATATTTCTGAGCATGGAAAACAGGTCTTATGGAAGGAAGCTTTCCCGGTTTCTCCGTGGAGATGGGGGATTTTGAGGTAAAGAAGACAGCCACATTCGACAGGATATGGAAAATAACGACAGGCGGGAGCATGGCTCAGCTTCCGCTGCTTTACGATGGCAGACTGTACGTTGGATCTTTCAACCACAACATGTACTGCCTCGATGCGCAAACGGGTAAGCTTGCGTGGAAGTTCAGGACCCGCGACAGGATAGGCGTGGCCGCACCCGTGGCTTCCAAAGGCATAATTTACATAGGCTCTTACGACCAGAACTTCTATGCGCTCGACGCCAGGACAGGCGAGCTCATATGGAAGTACAAGACCGAGGACAAGATAACGACACGTGCGGTAGTCATAGATGATGCCGTGTGCTTCGGTTCAGTGGACAGGAATTTTTACGCTCTCAGGAAGGATAACGGCCAACTGCTCTGGAAGTTCAGGACAATGGGACATGTGACCTCGGATCCAACGCCCTTCAATGGCAACGTGCTTTTCGGCTCGCATGACGAGAACTTCTACTGCGTAAATGTGAAGAGCGGGAAGTTGCTCTGGAAGTTCAGGACTCAGGATGAGATAGTCAACTCGGGAAGGTTCGCAATAGACGGAGAGCATGTCTACCTCACGTCGATGGACAACATGCTATACAAAATCCGTCTCCAGGACGGGTTCCTTATATGGAAGAAAAAGATGGCAAGTTACGGCCTGTGCTGCAGTCCGACCATGGGCGAAAGCGACGTGTTCGTGCCATCTGATGACGGCAACGTATTCAGGATCGATACCGGCGGCAACATCAAATGGAAGTTCTCAACCACGAAGCCAGTGGGCGTCGTTACCGTTCATCATGGGAAGGTGTACTTCACCTGCGAGGACAAGAATATGTACTGCATAAACGCAGAGACAGGTAAGCTTGTCTGGAATTTCAGAACGCAGGAACTCAACTGGTGGGGCGTCGCTGCCGAGGATAAGAGGATTTATTTCTGCTCGTACGACTGCCACGTGTATGCACTGGATTCGGAGGCTGGCGGCCTTATATGGAAGTTCAGGACTGACGGCTCGCCGTCATACATACCTCCGCACAACGACATGTACGAATTCGTCATCAAGGTTCCTGAAAGTGAGATAAATGAAAACAAGGAAAAGAGGTACGATATAAAAATTTCTTCAGAAGAAGACGGGGACGTCAACTTCTACAAATCAAGACTAACCTACCAGGTCTCGACGCAGTACGCAGCAAAAGG
>CAYUBD010000020.1:0-17471 GCA_964442905.1 uncultured archaeon
CGGAAAAGTCAAATGGGTCGAAGAAGAGAATATTCACATTACTATGAAATTCCTGGGTGATGTTGACGACGGAAAAGTCGGTGAGATAAATGATTCACTGGAGACTGTAAAGCATGACACTTTCAAATGCGAAGTGAAAGGTTTCGGCACATTTCCCAACGAAGATTATATCAAAGTCATGTGGGCAGGTATAGAGCCCGAGTCGCAGTTTAAAATACTCAGTGATAAGATTGAAAAAACGTTAGAGCCCATCGGTTTCAAGAAAGAATCCAGATTCCATCCGCATGCTACCATAGGACGGGTCAGGTTAGTGAAAGACAAGGAAAAACTAAAGGCGTCCATAGTGGAATTAAAGACAGAAATTTTCGGAGAGTTTGAACTGAATCAGTTCAAGCTCAGGAAGAGTACGCTTACACCCAAGGGGCCGGTTCACGAAGATGTTTCGGTCTTTTCACTTTAATTTTTTTCCTGGTATTGTTAAATTTAACAGCGCTCTTTCTGACACCGCTATAACCTTTCTTGTATGTTTTCTTCAGTGTGCTCGTGCTTCTCGTTCTCGTAAGGTATACGCTTGTTATGGCCTTCTTCTGACCGTATTTCAGCAGTTCCCCGAATACGTAGCTCGTCTTTACTCTCTGCCTTAACGGTATCTCATCAAGATACTTCATGAAAAGGCCAGCACCAATAAGTCTTACTATCCATGATATGAAGAAGACGGCTTCCAGACCAACGAATATGATGAATGTCTCCGTTTCGAATGCCGAAGCTATTAGACCACCCACAATCGGACCCAGCACACCAGCGAGACCGAAGACTATGTAGAAAAGCGCAAGATAGAAATGTCTTTTCTGGCCAGGGCTTATCTCCAGAAGGTAGTTGAAGTACGCGAGGTTCACCCCGCTCCATGCTATACCGCTCAGTATCTCTATCGGTATTATGTGGTATGGCACCCTTACAAACAGCCAGAAGAATGGGTAGAAAGCAGAGCCTATTGCACACAGTGATAGTATCACACGGCTGCCGAACTTGTCCAGATACTTGCCCCAAAGCTTCTGAAAAGCGACCATAGTGATGCTGAATACCAGAAGCTGGATTGCTACCCATTCATAGCCTGCACCCATGTATTTGACGAGCCTAACTACGTAGAAAGGAATCGAAAGCGTCATGCCGAACTGCCATATGAAAAATGTAATTATGAACTTCCTCATCGTGATGTTCTTCCAGAAATAGCGTATGCTGCTCGGACTACCGCCGACATTCACGATGCCCGGATCTTTCATCCTCCATATGTAAAAAGTTGATATCAGTCCAGCAATGACCCCGACAGTGAATATTATCTGAAAACCGATAATCTCCGTTCTCGGGAACACTGCGAATACGACACTGGAAAATACCAATGCTATTATCGATGCTATTGTATATTTTCTTAGCCTGTCGCTGAAGAATTTCCCTCTTATGTTGCTTGGAACTATGTCAGCCATCCAGGATGCCCACGAAGGGTTTGAGAACGCAGTGAAGAATGATGACAAAGAGACGAATACTATCAGAAAAACGAGCGCATTTCCTATGAACAATGTCGGTATCAGTATTACAGGTATTATCAATAATCTGGATATTGTCAGTGCCACTACGGTTATCATTTTTCTATCGCCCTTTTTGTCCACCACTTTTGCCGCAGGCAATTGGGCGAGCGTCCAGAATACAAGCGGTATGGATGCAAGCAGGCCTATGAACATATTGTCTGCGCCCAGTGCAATGGCAAATGCCCCGAAGAACGATGATGTCAGATAGAAAAGTATTGCCGAGAAGAACGCATCGTTTATGGATGACTTCATCGAATCCTTTATTTCCTCGTCATTCAGAACCATAAATAATTATTATCCGAGCCTCTTTTTATTCACAGAAATGAAAATAATTTTTATTCCAGCTAAGACAATTATTTCTTATGAAGACAGCAAAGATAAACGGAACCAAGTTCGGCGAGATAACGATAAACGGAAAACCTTACGATTCCGATATGACCGTATACTGGAACGGAAAGGTGAACTACAGGACCAAAGAACACACCATAGAACTTGGCGAGTTTATCAGTGTACTGAAAGCCGGTCCCCACATTGTTGTAGTAGGTACCGGGCAGGAAGGTATTGAAATGATAACACCTGAGGTGATACAGTGGGCCGAGGATAAGAAAGTGACGCTGTACACGGAAAAGACACCCAAGGCCGTGGAAATATTCAATGCCTTCGCTGAACAGGGGAAGAAGGTTGTAGGCATTTTCCATGTAACATGCTGACCGGAAGAGGTTATACAGAATGCTTGATATAATCAGGAAATTCATAATAGACGTGATAAATTCGACTTATCTGCTCCTCGTTGATACTGTGGATTATCTGAGCTTCCTCGACTCACCGGGAACCTACATACTGATCATGATTGTAGGATTCGTCATGACACCTTTCTACGTAAAGGGTGTTTATCATCAGTATGCCAATCCACATCAATATGAACATATATCGCTCACTCGAAGAGTTCTGAGCGGATTAGCCATAATCCTGGCATTCGTTCTCTTCGGGTATGTGAATTTCATACGGTTCATGCCCCCATCCGTATAGCCGGAAAGAAAGCTTTTATTCCAAATACCTATATAATCATCAACGACGGGCCCGTGGTCTAGCGGCTATGACGCTGCCCTCACACGGCAGAGGTCCCCGGTTCGAATGCACCCTTTGGCAGAAGGTAAACAGCGCGAACAAGTTCGCTTGTCTCCGCTGATGCGGAAACGTGCTAAAGCGCGCGCCGGAAAATAAGCTTACGCGGGAGGTGCTGGAAGTCCGGGCGGGCCCATTATTGGTTGTGGTAGAAGTCAATCACATTGCCGCTGATATCATACGTTTCTGACAGTCTTATGCTCAATGATAGCGGCGCTTTCCCGGGATATTTTGTCATCCATTCGCTGCAGTCTATGTTCCTGTATCCAGTTTCAAGCAGATAGCCATCAGAACTGGCATCATATTTCAGAATTGTCAGGAGTTCATCAATGTTTTTCTTGAAGTCCTGGCAGTCATCCGGTGTATCACCACCGCTTCCTATCGTATCGTTAACGCTTTTTATGATACCATTCATTACATATATTTCATTTGTCTCGAAAGGCTCCGAAGTGTCCAGCACGGAATATGTTATGAACATCTCCTGCACAACGAACAGCATGCTTGCAAGAAAGACCGCAGTCACAACGAACATCTGGGCTTTTCTGGCGACCATAGAGAATGTTTGGGTTTTCTTGTATTAATTACTTGATTTTCTTTACAGCCTGCTTGGCCCCGCATGCCTCACACTTGATAAACTCTATTCTGTCTATCTTGAGGAGCTTTGTATCGGGCTTGCCGCAGTTCGGACAGAGGAGATAATTCTTTACATACAGCTCAATCTTCCTGTTCATGAGCGGACCCGGGAACCTGCCCGTGAATGTAACGGTCTTATCCTTTTCTTCGTATGACGTAGCCAGTTCCTTAAGGAAAAACTTGAGCAGATGCTTTGGATCCCTTCTGAGGCAGTCGGCCACATCATAGAAATTCGTGAATATGGTCTTTGCCCCCTGTATGAGCACCACAGCTTTCGGTATAGTGAACCTTACGCCATCCCTGCACTCATTGGGCAGCTTTTCCATACCCCTGTCCAGGAGCTTCTCATAATCTGACATGACAATTGCCTCAAGACTAATTTGAATGCAATATATAAAAACAGATCACCTTGGAAGATAATCGGGTTGAGAACTTGTTGAAATTATCCTTCCATTGATTCGATTTTGGGATTCACCATGGATAGAAACCCTTATCTTTCATGGCTGTTGTCAGGTCTTCTTTCATTCTTAGCGCGGCCTGCTCCGCAGCCTCACCGAAGTCATCGCCGGATTTCTGGTGGGTGAATATTATACCCCTTCCTGATACAACGAGTGCACCGTTGCCGTCACGGTTGAAAGAATTCATAACATCAGATGCTCCGGCTCCCTGCGCGCCATAGCCCGGGACAAGAAATATCGATTTCTGCATGATGTTCCTCAGTCTTCTTGCCTCCTCTGGATAGGTCGCTCCTACTACAGGACCGACTGAAGAATACCCATTGTTTCCTATTGAGTTCTGCGCCCACCCGTCTACAAGTTCGGCTACTCTTTCGTATACCTTCTTACCGCCCGATACAAGGTCCTGTATCTCACCTGAGGATGGATTCGATGTCTTCACAAGAATGAATATCCCCTTTCCATTCGCATTGACATTATCAATGAAAGGATTTATCCCGTCGCTTCCCAGGTATGGGTTCACTGTGATGCAGTCGAATGGTGAATCCTTCCCGAGATATGCGTCGGAATACGCCTTGCTGGTGTTTCCTATATCATTCCTCTTGACATCTCCAATCACAATCATGCCCCTCAGCTTGGCATACTCTGCAGTCTTCCAGAAAGCATTCACTCCCAATGAACCGTACATCTCGTAGAAAGCTGACTGCAGCTTCACAGCGGGTATTATGTCCCTCACTGAGTCTATTATCACCTTGTTGAATTCCAGCATGGCGTTCGATGCGGATTCCGGGCTCTCTACAGAATCCTGCTTCAGCGAGTCGGGAAGTCTTGAGTAGTCCGAATCAAGACTTACCACAGAGGGATTCTGTCTAGACCCAACAGCTTCCATAAGAAGGTCAGCGAAATTTTCCATAACTTTCATTTGTGTGGATATAATATAAACCATTCAGGTAATTGTTTACCATGAATCCGTTTGTCATCTACTATACGAAAACTGGTAACACCAAGAAGATAGCTGAAGCCATTGCCAAACCCCTTGACACCAAAGCGCACAACGTAAAGGGTGTTAAAGAGGTCCCTAAAGGCGCTTTCCTCGTGGTGGGGTCTGGTGTATACGGAGGCAAGGCAGGTAATGGAATCATCAAATTCCTTGAAGATATCCCGGAAGTCGAATCAGGCAAGGCTGCGGTATTCGAGACATCGGGTGACGGCAGGAAGATGGTGGCCGGAGAGCAGATGAAATGGATACTCAAAAAGAAAGGCTACATTGTCAGGGACAGCTTCGTATGCCCCGGAACGATGTTTAAAATAATCAGGCGCGGTTATCCAAAACCAGAACATCTCGAGCAGGCCATGAAGTTCGCAGAAGGCCTGAAGAAGTGATTATCTGGCCGGAACAGGAACAGGATGCTTCTCTTTCTGTGCTTCAGGTGTTGCATGCGCTACGGCCATCGCCACATCCTGCAGTGCTCCCATCGCAGCTTTCACTGCATGGAAGCTGAATGTTATTCCAAGTGCAATCAGCAGCCTCTCTAAAAGTGTTATAGGTATCGCAGCCACCCAGAACTGCGCAGGTATGTTAAGGAACCACAGGTATACAACGGATCCTACCGAATGGTCAACAAACGCGGTTCCCAGCGAGTAAGAGTAAGTTCTTGCGACTGGATGCCTGAGAAGCGCATCTATCCTGCCCTTGAACTGCGTCACAGCTATCGGGATTAGCCAGAAGAGCGAGTAGAACCATACCTCACGTCCTGTCGGGTGCAACAGGAATCCTGCTATCATAACGATCGGAATCGCTATCATCCGTTTGTCTCCTTTGAAGCTCCTTGAGAAGTAAACTGAACCAAACAGTATGGGAAAGAAAACCATAAGGCTCAGTGTGTCCTTTATCGTATAGATTCCTATAGCCGTGCCTATTCCCTGTGAAAGTATAATGGTTGCAACACCCAGACCCATTCCCAGAAGTCCGCCCAGAGCCGGACCGAACATCACAGCCAGAGAGAAGTTGAATTCAGTTCCGAGTATGGGAAACATCTTGGTCTTTGTAAGCACAATGAATAGTGCTGCGAATAATATGGCGAACATGATCTTTGGTATCCGCAGCTTCTTCTCAATTTCCTGGCGCTTCTGCTCCACTTTTTCCTGGACAGGGTTCCTCGGGGCTTCCCTTTTCTTCACAAACATCTTTTTGATTCTTTCGTTCATATCATCACACATATCCGTGTTTTTTATCTTTCTGCCTGTCGAAGTTTACGCCCAGCTTTTTCAGATAGCTTTCAGCAACTTCCCTTCCGTCGGCCTTCAGTATGAGCAGGCATGAGAGATAGAAGTGCAGAGCATCAACCATTTCCTCAAGTATGTGGTCACGTTTTATATCCAGAGCATCCGGCTCTTTGTTACCCTTCTTCCACCATTTGTTGACTTCATCACCGGTTTCTGACAGTTCCGAGATGGCAGCGAAGAGGGTCCGTATAAACATCTCCCTTCGCTTTTCCGGACTCTCCTTCCAGAAATCGAAGTTGTGCTCTTCCTGGAACTTCCTCTGCAGCGAAAGCAGTATATCCAGGCCTTCCTGTATCTTCCTGACTTTTTCTTCCACGGAAACACCGGTTAAATTATTCTCATTGAGGATTAAAAATAAATTCCCGGTAAGAACTGTTGGCTTTTCGTTGCATGGTTATCAGCCCGTGTCGGACCATGGTATGTCGCCGATGCCTGGCTGCTGCGGTGAAGCTTCGGGCACGGGCTTCTTTTTTGTCCTGCTCTTGACGAACATGAATCCTAGCACAACGAAGAGCGCGGTCCCGAATATGAAGGCCAGCATCAATCCCCAGTCAGGACCTTCATTTTGTTTCTCCGATTCTTCGGTCACGTATATGATGGTGGGCCCGATGTCTACTGCTTCATCCATATAGCCTGCTGCGCTCTTATCTTCGAATATGATAGTGCTCTCCTCCAGCGACACGCACGCGCTGCCCTCGCAGCCATACTCGCATGCAACGAAGGTCGCTTCCCCTTTGACGCCGCTTATGCACGTACTCTCTATGACGCCGCATTGCTCCGTGTCGCCTTCGTAGCTGACGCAGGAAACGTAAGGCTCAGCTCCGGTATCGCTGATTTTCCTCCCGCATGTATCAGCAGCGCCGCTTATTGAGCTGTCCATTTCCGTATCCACGACAAGACATTCCGGTTCAGGTTCGGCCTCAACACACAGCCCATCATCGCACTCATATCCTTCTTCGCATTGTCCGCAGTTCCCTCCACATCCATCTGATCCACAGGACATCTCTGAGCATGAAGGCGTGCAGCTAGGACTAGACAGACAGGCACCATTAGAGCACCCATTCGGACACGGCTTGAGTATAAGCGCGTTGATCAGCCTGCCGTTGATTACCACGCAATAATACTCGTATATACCGCATTCATCACCTGCCGCACAGTATGCCGCGGGACCTACGTCATTGCCGTTCACTTTTGTGAAGTCATAGCAAACGTCCGTGCTGTTCGTAACGACACCCGTTTCGATATCCGTCCAAAGGATGGACCCCGCGGTCTGCGTATCTATGCCATCATCCGAATCCTGGCAGAGTGTGACAATGTTGTCTGCAGAAGGAACGCAGGAGTCCCCTTCTATCAGGTAGCCTGAATTGCATGATTGTGGATTGCATGCATCATACCACATCCAGACACCGCCGGAGGGAAGCAACTTGCAGTAGCCTGACTGCGAGCCGACACCATTAGCAATGGAGCAGGGCTGCGTGTTGTTGTAGCAGACACCACTGCACAGAGTCTGGCTGGCTCCGCATCCAGTTGGGCCATTGTCGGTAACGCTGTCCGGCAAGCACTCCCCATGCTCGCAGCCGTTGCTACAGTAACCTCCGGAGTCCCATTCAAGGCATGAATCGTCGTTATAGTCGCCGCATGTCTTCATGTAACTCCCAGAGCACTGCGTCTGCCCCTCGTAGTTGCACTCCATCAAGCATGTCTGGCTGCCCGGCAGGCACGCGCCCTCGCTGCAACCTGCTGAACAGCGCACTCCAGCCCACATCAGCATGTCTCCGCTGCAGTAGGCTTCGCTCAGGTCGGTAGTGCTGTCGCTGTTACAGGAATCATACACATTGTATCCATTGTAAATAACATACCCGCGGACTTCCGGCGTGATGCCACCGTCGGAATCCGTGCAGTCTGGCAAGGGGCCGGCTTGGCATTCGCCATTCTCACAGCCGTTGGTGCAATATTGTCCCAAGTTCCACTGGAGGCACCCGCCATAATCTCCACACGTCCTCGCATAATTCCCAAAGCACATCTTCTCACCATCTGACTCGCATCCGTTTGTACTGCATGGTGCGACAACAAATCCTGTCACGCTTCCATGACCCGAAAACAGCCTTGAAAAGAAATCAACAATCCCGTCGAGCGGGTTCCAGGAACCGTCACCCTCTGCCGCCACAACGTACGATGTAGTCAGAAGTATTACACAAGCCACCATGCCGGCATCTCTGGCGCGCATTTGCATGTTTATTAATTGATATATACGTTTATATTATTAAAAAATCAAAACCGCGCCAACGTATTTAAGTTGCTGCTATTATTTAATATTCTATCCACAAAATGAAGTGTACTTATGTTCGAGATAAGGATTCACGGCCGCGGAGGGCAGGGCGCAAAATCGGCTTCACAGCTTATCGTTGAGGCAGCGCTCGACCAGGGGAAGCAGATACAGGCATTCCCGGAATACGGGCCTGAGAGGACGGGCGCGCCAATGAAAACCTATGCCAGGATATCTGACACGCCGATAGCCACTTACGAGCCGGTTCTTGAGCCCGATACTGTTCTGGTGATAGACCCGACTCTGATAGGACAGGTCGATGTGACACAGGGATTGCGGAAGGACAGCATACTCATAGTTAACACAGTTGAGAGCCCGGCTGGCATAAGAAAGAAGACAGGATTCTCCGGGAGGATATACACCATTGATGCAACCGGCATTTCGATAGACCTTCTCGGAAGGAACGTGCCGAACACACCCATGATAGGTGCTCTCATAAAGGCAACAGGCATCATCGAGATGAAGTACATCGAGAAGAGGGTGGAAGGGATGTTCCTGAAGAAGATTGGAATCGAGAAGACACAGGCCAACATCAATGCCATCAAAAGAGCATATGACGAGGTAAAGGAATGAGCAGGGAAAAATACCCGACAAAGGAAAGCCTTGGGAAGAAGGTTGGATGGAAAGAGATACCGATAGGTGGTCTCATAACCAAAGCGGCTTCAGCGCTTGACAACAAGACAGGTTCATGGAGAGCATTCAGGCCAGTCATAGATGAAAGCAAGTGCATAAACTGCTCTTTATGCGTAACGCATTGCCCGGACAATGCAGTGCATTTCAAGGACGGAAAGAGGAGCCCGATAGACCTTGACTACTGCAAGGGCTGTGGCATCTGTGCAAGCGTCTGCCCGGTCAAATGCATAAAGATGGAAGAGGAGACAAAATTCAAGAAGTGATGATAATGACAGCGAAAGGAAAGATACTGCCACTGACAGGAAATTATGCCATAGCTGAGGCGATGCGCCAGATAAATCCGGACGTCGTGGCTGCATATCCCATAACTCCCCAGACATCGATAGTCGAGACATACTCGAAGTTCGCGAACAACGGAAAAGTTGACACCGAGATGGTAAGGGTGGAGTCGGAGCATTCCGCAATGTCTGCATGCGTGGGCGCTTCAATGGCAGGCGCAAGGACGATGACTGCCACTTGTTCGGCAGGGTTGGCCCTCATGTGGGAAATAGTCGGCGTGGCTTCCGGTCTCAGATGCCCGATTGTCATGCCTGTCGCTAACAGGGCAATATCAGCTCCTATCAATATTCACTGCGACCACTCGGACAGCATGGGTGCACGCGACCTTGGATGGATTCAGATTTACAATGAGACTGCACAGGAGGCTTACGAGAATATGTTCCTTGCACTGAAGCTGGCAGAGCACAATGATATACAGCTTCCTGTCATGGTATGCGAAGACGGATTCATCACGTCACATTGTGTTCAGAACGTCAAGATATATGATGATGATGTAATGAAGAAGTTCGTAGGCGGGGACAGAAAGCCGGAACATGCGCTTCTTGACCTGAAGAACCCCATAACAGTAGGCGCGATTGAACTTCAGGATTACTTCTTCGAGACCAAGAGGCAGCAGCAGGATGCAATGGAGAATGTGCCTAAAGTCTATCTGGAGATTGGAAAAGAACTTTCCAAATTGACTGGTAATGATTACGGATTCTTTGAAAAATATAAGATGGAAGACGCCGATGCGGTGTTAGTAACAATGAGTTCAGCCGCAGGAACTACACGGGCGGTTGTGGACAGAATGAGAGCTGACGGCAAGAAGGTCGGCCTCCTTCGGATAAGGTTATTCAGACCGTTCCCATTCAAGGAAGTGGCAAAGGCACTTGGCAAGGCGAAGAACGTGGCTGTTCTTGACAGGTCAATGTCATTCGGTGCGCATGCTCCTCTTTACAGTGAGATAATGAATGCCATTTACCCGATGGCGAAGAAGCCAGGACTTCAAAGCTACACATTCGGACTTGGGGGCAGGGACCTTCTTGAAAGTCATGTCGAGCATGTCTACAATGAGATGCTTGCAGGCAAAGTAACTGATGAGAAGAAGTATCTCGGCCTTAGGGAGGAGACAATATGAATCCTAAAGAATTAGCGCAGAATCTTTCAGACAATCCCAAGTTCACCTCAGGACACAGGATGTGCGGCGGATGCGCAGCACCGATTATAGTTAAGACGATACTTGCGGCAACTGACAAGCCGGTTGTTGCAGCAAATGCAACAGGATGCCTTGAAGTCGCAAGTACGATATATCCTTACAGCAGCTGGAATATCCCATGGATACATTCCGCTTTTGAGAACGCACCTGCAACCATATCAGGCGTCATAGCCACATACGAAGCGCTGAAAAGGAAAGGTAAGATGAAGGATGATGTCAAGTTCATCGCATTCGGCGGTGACGGCAGCAGCTATGACATAGGTATTCAGTCGCTTTCAGGAGCGCTTGAAAGGGGACATGATTTCGTTTACGTCTGCTACGACAATGAGGGGTACATGAACACCGGCGGCCAGAGATCCGGAGCGACTCCGTATGGAGCGTCGGCGACCACCGACCCCGCCGGAAAGAAGAGGCCGGGAAAGCAGGAGTTCAAGAAAGATCTGGTGAAGATATGCGCCGCTCACAGTATACCTTACGTTGCCCAGGCTTCCGTGAGCAACCTCATGGACCTTTCGATGAAGGCTGAGAAGGCATTCAATGTGAAGGGACCCGCAGTTCTCGTTGTGCTTTCAACCTGCCCGACCTTATGGGGAACAATGCCAAAGGACACCATAGCACTTGCCAAGATGGCTGTCGACAGTTGTGCATGGCCGCTGTACGAGATAGAGAACGGTGAGTACAAGGTCAATTACAAGCCTGCGAAGAAGATACCGGTTGTTGATTTCATGAAGCCGCAGCGAAGGTTCAAGCATCTCTTCATTCCTGGAAACGAACATGTCATCGAGAATGCCCAGAAACACATGGACGAAGAATGGGAAAAACTTCTGAAAATCGCCGGCGAAAAGTAAATCATTTAGAATTTCTGAAAATGAATTCTGTTACCTCTTTTATCAACATCTTTTTGTGCTCTTCATTCGTGTATTTATGATCACACCCTTCTATCACTTTAAGTCTGCAATTCTTTATGATTTTCGATAGCTTCTTGCTCTGTTCAATTGGTACAATATCATCAGAACTTCCATGAACTATAAGAGTCGGCACTTCAATCTTTTTTGCCGCATTATACCCACTTAAGTTCTCAGCATCTTCAAAGAATGAGTAATTGAGTTTCTTTTTACCACCATCAGGCATCTGGTATATCATATAACCTTTTTCTTTCCACTCTTTCGGACTTATTCCAATCCTTTTGCAAATCATGCTGCCAATAGAATCCGAGACTGGTGATTTTAATGCAAGTGTGTAAATATCATTTCTTTTTGATGCTGCAATCAAGCTTGCCATCCCACCAAAGCTTGAACCAAAAAGACCGATTTTTTCGTAACCTTTCTGTCTTAGGAACTCTACAGCTCTAATCACATCGTCGACCGCTTCTGATGTTGTTATATCTTCGAATTTGCCTTCACTTTCCCCATGGCCGAAGAAGTCGAATCTAAGTGTAGAAACCCCTTCTTCATTAAGCGTCTTCTCAAGCTCGAGATGTGTCCAACCTTCTTTAGTCCTACCAAAGCCATGACACAGAACTATTAATGGGACTTTTTTATCATCTTGTGCTGAAAGTATCCCACAGAGCTTTAGACCTTTGCTGTTTTCAAAGAAAACCTTCTGTTTTTCCATATGTTATAAATACTTTTAGCGATAAATATATTCCATGAGCTTTGCTAACAACTCTTATTGGTATTTTTTTGAGTAATCGTTAGCATTGGCCCTAAGCTCACCACTTCTTCTTTCTGAACGGAACTGAAATCGAGTTTCTTGAAATTTTGAAAAATTTTTGGTGAGCTGAAGCTATAGAAAAATTGGAGGAAGCGTAATGGATGAAAAAATGAATGTGAACGGCGGCGATGGGCAGGCGCTGCAGCTCATCGCAGGCCTCGATTGCGGACCCGGGGAATTAATGGAGTTCGCAAAAGTGGCAGCGGACACGGGAATGAACGCCCTGCGCGGCGAAGTGTACAAGGAGAAGAGGTCGGGGGAGCAGATGCTCGATCTCTGCGCCATGGAGGAGCTTGCCGAGGCCGGGCACGAGCTCGGGCTCCCTGTCATGGCACGCATAACGTCATACGGCGACATGGAAAGGGCGGCAAGGCTGCTCGATGTGATAGATATTCCTGCGTCTGACTGGAAGATAGGGAAGCATCCGCAGGTTGCCGATTCTCTCATCATGATGAGTAACGGTGGCGGAAGAAGCTTTCTTATGAGCGCGCAGAAGCTTAAGCAGCACAGGAACGGCTCAGGCGGGCTCCTGCTGTGCGAAAGCGTCGTGCTGACGCCTGCGTATGTGGGCAGGGAACTCGAGACGGACAATTTAGCCAAGGCCAGAGAATCTGGATTACCCCTCTACGTGGACATCTCCCCCTGCGGCAACAGCGACACGGCGGCATACATAGGCGGGGTCATGCGCACCGAATACGGTGCGAGGGGCCTGCTCGTGAATGTCTACGATGGAGGAGGACCCGGCGGGAGGGAAGGAATGCACGTCTCCGAGCTGGGGAAGTTCGTCACGGACCTGGACCGCTACCTTCGCTACCGTTAGTCACCGTGCGTCGAGAAGGTTGAACTTCGTTATTATTCCCGTTATCTTCCCCTTCCGGCTCACGAGGACGGCCTGTCTCAGCCCGAGCAGGTCAGGAAGCATGCCTGCAGAATCATCCTCGCTTACCATAGGGAACGGTGCATCCATCATGTCCCTTACCTTTATGTAGGCCGGATTCTTCCCCATGTTCCTTATTATGGTAGATTCCGTGACAGCTCCCACGGCTGTGCCTTTTTCCATCACTGGCAATTGGGATATGTCGAAGTTCATCATGACGCTTATGGCCTTTTTGGCCGTGTCTCCTGGCTTAAGCGGAATGACTTTTCTGGACATTATGTCACCACACAGCACAACATTCTTTTTCTGCTGCAGTATCGTAAGGAGCTTGTTTACAGTCGATAATCTGGGATTAACTCTTTCGGTTTCTATTTTTGCTATGTGGGCCTGGCTTATGCCTGCAAGCTGTGCCAGTTCGTTCTGCGAAAGCCCTGATTTTTCCCTCAGAGTCTTAATATACTTTCCGGTTATCATATAACCAACAGTTATAATATTAAACTACTGCATATAAAAAAGTATATAAACTGGTTTTGCCAAATCTGTATATTCGCGTAAATCTCGCGGTATAAAAATGAGGTGATTTAATGGTAGAAAAACACATAATTTCTTCGGAATCCGTTACCGAAGGGCATCCAGACAAGATGTGCGATCAGATAAGCGATGCCATAGTCGATGAAGCTCTCAGGCAGGATCCCAACAGCAGGGTCGCCATAGAGACAGGGACAAAGAACGGTGGTGTCATGATTTTCGGTGAGATGACAACTGGCGGGTACATAGATGTGCCTTTGATAACCAGGGAAACCATAAAGAAAATCGGCTACACTAAAGCAGAATACGGCATAGAGGACGAGACATGCACGGTGTGGGTGCAGATAACCGAGCAGTCGCCTGACATAGATCAGGGAGTCAGCGATGAGAAGGGCCTTCACAAGGAACAGGGCGCAGGTGATCAGGGCATGATGTACGGATATGCCTGTAACGAGACACCGGAGTTTATGCCGCTTCCCATAACACTCGCACAGAAGCTTACACTCAGGCTTGCAGAGGCCAGGAAGAAAGGTGAGATAAAGTGGCTCAGGCCGGACGGGAAGTCACAGGTGTCCATTGAATATGACGAGGTATGGAAGCCGCTGAGGGCAGATACCATTGTCGTATCGACACAGCATGACGAGGACGTGACCCACAGCGAGATAAAAAAGGAGATTATTGAGAAGGTCATCAGGCCTGTATGCAAGGAATGGATTGACGATGATACCAAGTTCCATGTGAATCCTACCGGCGCATTCGTCCGGGGCGGCCCGTATGCGGACGCCGGCCTTACAGGAAGGAAGATAATCGTGGACACGTACGGCGGTGTCGGAAGGCACGGTGGTGGCGCATTCTCCGGAAAGGATCCAAGCAAGGTTGACAGGTCTGCCGCTTATGCCGCGAGGTATGCCGCAAAGAACGTAGTAAAGGCAGGACTCGCTGAAAAGTGTGAGATACAGCTTGCATACGCAATAGGCGTCGCAGAACCCGTGTCTGTACATGTGGACTGCTTCGGGACCAACAATGTGCCGACAGAGAAGATAACCGAGCTTGTCAGGAAGCATTTCCCATTGAAGCCCGCGGATATCATAAGGGAGCTGGACCTGAAAAAACCCAAGTATCTAAAGACCGCAGCCTATGGCCACTTCGGAAGGGACGGTCCGTCATTCACATGGGAGAACACAGAGAAGGCAGAAATTATTAGGAAAGAGGCTGGGCTTTAAGCCCTCTCTTCAATTTTTTCATGGTTTAAATATGCCTATCGTGTGATGTGTATCAACAATAGGATGGGGATAATTTAGTTCCACACCTTCATGTGCTTCCCCGGAAAATACAGGCTTCACACATTTCTTTTTGAGTATATCAAGAAAATAATCATAAGTGTCGAGATCTTTATCTTGAACAAGTGTAACCACTGCACCATTCTTATCAGTCCACATAAGGGCGTTCATGAAAATATCTACCCAATCATCCATCGGCATTAATGAAGGGTTTCTTATGTAAGTCAGATCGTATCGCTCTTTCATTCTACCGGATTGATGAAAAGGCATCTGCCAGATATAATCTTTCCTGGCATCACCATCCATGTAACCGGTGAGAACAAAATCATAATCATTAGCCGATTGTTCAAGTAGCTTACTTAAGTTGCATGCTGCCACTGTTACATCATCAGGATCGATACCATAGACGTTTTGATGGAATGCTCTTATCACTGTTCCCTCTTTTATATTCCTTGCGCCGACTGCCATGGCAAACGGCTTATCACTAGGAGAATAGTATTCCGGTAGGTGTCTTTCTAGTACGTATACGTCCATCTCTTCGTATTGCATATATTTTCCTAGAGGCTTTATCACGGTCATGTGTGCTAGTTGATGAAAAGTTTTATAAACAGATCGATTTTTATCAACGATCACATTCCGTTACCAAAATGCTTTTATTTATTAACATCATAAAGATGACATGGAAAAAATCATAGAAATCACTGAAAAGGCATTTCTGGGAGAGTTCATCAGGCTTTCACCGAAGATAAATGAGCTCTCGGAGATTCTCTGGTTCGTTTTCAGGATGGGCGGTTCGGTTTCAAACAACATAATAACCCCCAGGTTCCCTGATGCAAGTGGAGATCTTAAGAACCTAGTTGAAATGGGAATACTGAAGGAGATGGACACAGGGAATGAAAAGATGGTTGCCTTCAGCGAGAAGTTCGAGACCAGACTGATAAACAAGAACCTCAATGACATATCAGTAACGGACATCTTCGATACCATTGTCGATGGCTATTCAAAAGACATGGGAAAGAGGTACAAATTGGACGATCTCATCAAAAGACTTTCCACTGTGATTTCAGCTGTAATAACATATGCTACCCCAGAAGAGCCTGCATTCCTGAACAAGGTTTTCAGGGCAGTGGGTCAGAATATAGACGGCGAGGCCACCCCAGAGTCGCTGAATCAGGCCAAAGAGTTGCTTGAATACTATCTTTTCAAGTATCTGGGTCTTATCCAGCCGGTGGGATCTTTTGCCGTGAACCTTTCAACCAGAGCAGCACAGGTTGTAGCAAAGAATCCGACTCTTCTCGAAGCCTACAAGAGCAAAAGCAAAGAACCCGTTCCCAGTAAGCAAAATGCACCTGAAGTGGCAGAGAAGAAGGAATGAACGCTAGTAATACCTGCCCCAACATGAATAGGTGTTAGGACAATCTATGTCACAGCACGTTCTGCATAGAGGCTTTCCTGTCTTGAGGCACTTGACTGTGTGTCCTAAAGACTTGCAGTTACTGCACCTTCCGAACATCTTCCCACTCTTCCCACTTAAAATATCACAACATGATTTAAATTTTTTTACACTAAAATGCGACGTTCATAGCTGGAAACGATTTTAAGTAGAAAGATAAATAGGTTATCATGATTGAGCTTACATTTCTTGGGACAGGATCATCCATACCCACCGCAAAGAGGAACCATGCGTCCATCTGGCTTCGCCACGAAGGCGAAGTCATGCTCTTCGACTGCGGTGAAGGCACTCAGACGCAGATACTCAAGTCAGGCCACAATTTCATGAAAATAGACAGAATATTCATAACTCATTGGCATGCAGACCACTGGGCAGGGCTGATAGGCCTTATACTGACCATGAACATGGAAGAGAGAAAGAGGCCGCTTTACATATACGGGCCGGAGGCGGACAGGTTCATCAGAGACATACTGGATCTCGGCTACTGGGGAGCAGGATTCAGGCTCATACCAAAGCACATCCCTTATGAAGGAGATGAAATAACCAGCGTATTGAAAACAAAAGATTTTGAGATAACATCCATACCGGTTGAGCACAGCGTTCCTTCTGTCGGCTACTGCTTCAAGGAACACGACACGATCAATGTTGACATAAAGAAGGCTGAAAGGCTCTACGGGCTAAAGGAAGGTCCTCTGGTAGGAAAGCTGAAGAAAACTGGTGAAGTGACAGTTAAAGGTAAGAAAATAACATTGGACGATGTCGGTTTCAAAAAGAAAGGCGCAAAGATTGTCTATTCAGGCGATACCAGTCCATGCAAGAACATGGTGAAGCTGGCAGAATCCGCCGATGTGCTCATACATGACTCGACATTCACAGAAGAGATTGAAGACCGGAGGCATTCCGGCGCAAAGGAAGCGGCCGAAACTGCCAGGAAGGCGAATGTGAAAAAGCTCATTCTCACGCACTTCTCAAGGCGCTACACGGACGAGAAGGTACTCGAGAAGGAAGCCAGAAAGATTTTCAAAAACTCCGTGGCAGCGAAGGA
>CAYUBD010000021.1:0-17367 GCA_964442905.1 uncultured archaeon
CCACCCGTCATTCCTGTTATCGGCGGTGATGTGACTTCATCAGGAATATCTGTCCCTTCTTCGGACGAAGGTGGATTCTCTGATGTCTTGCTTCCTGTGCTTTTAATATCAACTTCAAATCCTGACGTGTCGACAGGATTGGCTTCATCTCCGGAAAGCTGGGAATCATCATACGAATTGGAAAATAACGTAAAGAAGCCACCAGGCATTCCGCCGCCTAAAAGAAGTCCTGCCGCAACGGCCATTACCAGCACTAATGAAATGAGTTCGAATCGCATTGCAACCACTACATAATTAATTAATAATAGAGGGGTTAAGTTTTTTAAAGGTTTCACAACTTAAAGGAGACGAAAATATTCACAATATACCGGTTTTCCTGTTTATATTTAAGGCGGTTTTTCAATAATTAATTACATCTGGGGTGTTGTCATGGTGAAGGTAAAAGAAGTGATGAAAACAGAAGTGATGAAGGTCAGTCCGAAGACGTCATTAGTAGATGCAGCCAAAATCATGACCAACAACAGGGTAGGTTCTCTGGTGGTTGTGGATAATGGTGATGAACCAATGGATATGGTCACTGAGTCTGATATAACAACAGTGGTGGCTATGGGACTGGATCCGAAGAAACTGAAGATTAGCGACCTCAGAACGAAGAGAATTAAAAAAAGGCCTACGCTCATAAGCGTGAAGCCGGATGACAATATACTGCAGGTGACAAAGCTCATGGTGAAGAACGGTGTCAAAAGAGCACCGGTGGTAGAAAATGGCAAGCTCATTGGTATAATCGCTGACAAGGAGATCCTTCTGATATCACCTGAACTGATAGAGATCATGTCAGAGAAACTCAAGAACAGGGTAAATCTTGTTCCAAAGGCGAGCGAAGAAATATCCGGCATGTGTGAAGACTGCGGTGGATATTCAGACCGGCTCAAACAGATGGGCAACCGCTGGATGTGCCCCGGATGCATATCCGAAGAATAAGCATTTATTTTCTAGTGTCAACTCATCTTAATGCGGCTATCATGTAGCTTAAGATGTTTTCTCGTCTCTATCATTATTATTTCCTGCATCGCACCTCTCGCTTCTGCGTGCCTTCTGTTAAATGAAATTTATCCGAATCCGGAAGATGCCAAAAATGAATGGTTGGAAATACGCAACAACTGTAACATGACTGTCAATCTTTCGGATATCAGACTAAACGATAGTTCTTCCTTTTCTAAGCAGTTGAACGGCTTGACAAACGACACGTTAGTCATCGTAGCAAACAGGCAGGACCTATTCGAGGCCGTGCCTGGCACGGCCAACTTCACGATAGTTAACCTTTCGTATGGGAAATCCTGGATGAATAATGACGGTGACACTGTATACCTGTTAAATGCCACTGTGCTTCTGGATAGCATGGTTTACATCTCATCAGTGACTGGACATTCATGGTCGCTTTGTAACGGAACGTGGACTGAGACAGAAAACGCGACTCCGGGTTCTGAGAATTCGTGCCCTGAAGAGAGCGGGTATGTTCATGTGAATGGCACTGACGGTAACGCGACTACTGAAAATGCAACGGAGGTATTTGATTATAGTGGTATATTTCTGGATGTTTCCGGGCCTGCGATGCCTGTGCGTTTCGGTGATTTTTCTCAGGTAAAGGCCGTATTGCACACTGGAGGCAACAAAGTTCCGCTGAGGATAGTAACATACATATACAAGCCCCACTGGGTGAGTGTTGACCTTGAGGGGAACAATATACACTATTACCTGAATGAAACCCAGACTGCATTGGAAATCGAAATTCCTGAAAACGGTGAAGATGTGATACTTCATCTGCCTCTCTTCATAAAAAGCAACTGCGACGGTGAGTATGAAAACGGTGTGTATACGGGCAATGTAAGGGTATACGAGGGAGATGAGGATAAAGAAGTTGATGAGGACACGTTCAACATAACAATCAGCGGAAACAATCCCATTTTCTGCTGCGATGAATGTGATGATTGCGACTGCCCTGATAATAAATGCAGTTGTTCAACAGGCAATACTTATTCTGCTACGAAGGGTGAAAAAACTGAATTTATAGAGCTGCTGGCATACGATGATACTGTTCGCGCAGGGGTACCGTTTGAAACAACTGTGAGAATTGAAAATACAGAGAACCGGGAACAGACCTTCTCTGTGTATTCATATGCATACGAAGGCAGCCGGTGCCTTTCACTTGGTTTTGATGGCAGTGAATGGAAAAAGACGTGGACTGCGAACAAAAATTCATTTGAACTGGCACCGGGAAAATCATTTGATATCACGCTGAAGAACGCATTCGAGAATGGGACCATTCCAGGCATATACACATTCAGGATCAGGCTCAAATATTTGGAAAGGAATGTTGATATCACAAGGGATATGAAGGTTACGCCGGCGCCTGAAGCTGAGAAAAATGCAAAGGTCTTTGATGATATAGAGATAATCACTGATGGAAATGAAGAGAACGACATTCCGATTACGGGAATGGCGGCTGCAGGTAAAGAGTCCACCGGCGTGCTTCAAGGGGTATACGAAATGCTCGTTTCCTGGCTGGCATCAGTTTTTAAATTTTAATAAGCACTACTTATCTTTACTGTAGATGGGCCCGTAGCTCATAACCCTTTTCAGGGCAAACTTGAAAAGCGTTAACGGAAAATATGGGTACGGGCTTGTGCAGGATAAGGGCCCGTAGCTCAGTTTGGATAGAGCGGCACCCTCCTAAGGTGAAGGTCGAGGGTTCAAATCCCTTCGGGTCCGCTGTCACAATAGATTTATAAAAACTACTCCCAAATAGTGATTATAAAATCACGAAAGCATTAAAAATATACGAGGCAATATAAAAGAAGTGTTTATATGACCAGAATAATAACAGTTGCGAGCGGAAAGGGCGGTGTGGGGAAAACCACGCTTGTTTCTAATCTTGCCACAGCACTGGCAAAACTAAAGAAGTCCGTGATAGCTGTTGACGGTAATCTGACAACGGCAAACCTGGGCATTCACCTGGGAATACCGCTGTATCCAGTAACACTTCAGGATGTTCTTAATGGTAACGCCAGACTCAATGACGCGATGTATTACCATCCGGCAGGCTTCACTGTGCTACCAGCGGACATATCACTTAAAAAGCTCAGGCTGGCCAACTCGCATGAGCTCGTTGATGTTTTCTACAAGCTTGTAGGCGGCTGCGACTTCATACTCGTGGACTCTGCCGCAGGTCTTGGAAAAGAGGCACTCGCCGCGCTTGAAGCCGCCGATGAGATGATAACAGTCACAAACCCGGAGCTTCCGGCGCTCACCGATGCATTAAAGCTTGGAAACATGGCTGAAAAGTACGGTACGCACAACCTTGGCGTTGTAGTAAACAGAGTCAAGGGAACGAAACATGAGTTCTCGATTCCGGCTGTGGAAAATTTCCTGGAAGCACCGATTCTGGGTAAAGTACCCGAAGATAGTGAAGTCTCGAAGGCCGTGGCAAAGAAGCAGCCCGTTATTGTACACAAGCCGATGTCACCTGCATCCCAGCATATCATGAGCATAGCCGCAAGGTTGGTCGGTGAAGAATACAAACCGCGGTCACAGATGAGCCACAAGCTTTTCGGCTGGCTGAAATAAGTTCAATCTCCAAATAAGTCAGTGATTCTTCTTATCAATAACATAAAGAATCCCCAGGACACCGGGAGCCATAAAGGAATGTTCAGAAATGTCGGGTTGGTGTAGTACCATACGCCGAAGTTTGTAGCTACGATTTCTGCAACCGGTCCTAATATGAAGCCGACGAAAAAGTATTGTACATCTTTCTTCTCGTGCCAGAATTTAAGGGTGATTAAACCGACCACAGCCAATATAGCTGTTAGCAGAACGGCATCCATATAAAATACCGGTAAAAGTGCGGTACCAAAACAAAAAAGGAACATGCATGCAATCAGTTGCTTCTTGAAATTCTTTTTCATAAAATCTTCTCCAGTTCTATTTCAAATGACACTACCGGGTTCTCTATTTCCCAGTTATTGAGAACCTTCGGGTGGATTTCACCAAGGATGCCTACTGGCCTGCCTTTGCATCTTATTTCAGCTGACCTCCCATGTATGAACGTGGGATGATTTGTAGCAGTCAGTTTGTATTCAAGACCCAGTGATGAGAACAGTGCATCAAGCACGCTCGCCATGTATTCATATCCAACCCTTACACCCGAGATTGATGCTGCCAGCCTGAGGACATCTGATGTTCTTGTCTCGGCTTTCGGGTCAAGAGTGACAACATCGCCGATCTCGAAAATCGGCTGTGGGTATTCCCTGTGCTTGTTCTTGGACAGGAACTCCATGTTGCTCGGAAGCAGCCAGTTTCTGAATACATTCCAATTGGATGAAACTATATTCTCTATTTCAACTAAACCGCCTTCCGGGAGGTTCATTCTCCTGAAAATATTGTTTTTGTTCGTAAGCACGTAAGAGAGCGTTTCCTGAAATCCCAGCCCAGCCATTACGTCTGCCACGGAATCGCTGAAGTTCTGCAGTCTGCTGACAGCGCCTATGGTAGGCAGCTTCGGGACTGCAGGCTTTATCCTGTTGTATCCATATGAGATTATGACGTCCTCGACCACGTCCCTCTGGTGCATTATGTCCTGCCTGTAGGCCGGGTAGAGAAGGTCTATAAATTTCCCCTTGCCGCTGGTTTCGTACCTTGATTCCTCCAGCAGTTCACATATCTTTCCGCGGCTCAGCCTGAATCCAGATATCTCGTTTACGTAGCCGACGCTGACTTTTGTTTTCTTGGGCCTCATGTCTGGCGTGTTCATCGACTTATCGGCATATTCGACTTTAACAGACTGTATTTCTCCGCCCCGGTCGGCAAGTGCTGCCACGATTGTATTGAGAGCGGGCAGCAGGAACTTGAAATCGAAACCTGAACATTCTATGAATACATCGCGCGTGGCTGTGGTGACCTTTCCCGTGTGATCGGAATTGATTACGGGTGGCAATGAAAGGACCTCGCCAGCAGCATCTATGAATATCGGATACTCGTTCAGTCCTTTGAGCAAACCGGCATACTCCATTCCCTTCGGGTGCTTCCTGAGTATCTCTGCAGGCGTCATGGGTTTTTCGAACTCCAATGGCACGAATCTTATCCCATCCGGTTTGACGGATGTGAATTTTATCGGCCCATTTATCTTGTGAAGATCATATACGCCTATCGCGACCTCCTTCCTGTTGCGGCCGAAAGTTATCGAAATCTTCTCCTGCAGCTGTATCATCTGAGAAAGCACATCAGGGTTTATGTTAAGATTCTTGACCACCGCACATACGGTCAGCGGCCTTATGTTCTTCATCTTTCTGTCAACCCTGACGACGAGCCCGGATGGTTTGACATCATATCGTGGTACACCCTTCTTCGATCCATATCTCCCCTGCAATTCACGTGCCACGCCTTCCGCACTCCAGAGGTCAGGCCGATTGGTATCTTTCATGTCCAGTTTCAGCGTCTCGCCTTCTATTTCATCCACTTCTCCCTTTGCATATAGTATGCCCTCTTCCTGAAGGACATCAAGTGGCACATGTTCGCCTACAAGCGTTTGCAGGTCCTGATAGTTTACTTCTATTGTCGGCATTTCAGTCATCCTCATGCAGCAGGTTGTTGCTGATATAATTCTCAACTATCTTTCTTGCCGGGGGAAACATCTTCTCAGGCATATTATCCGGTTTGAACCATTTCCATTCGGTTATCTCATCGGGCTCCATTACCTTTGCTTCCCCACTGAAGTCAGTGCACTTGAAACCAAGCGTAACGAAGTGCGCTTTCTCTACACGGTCATTACTGACACTTATCAAATCAATATCGCCAGCTTCTATCCCGGTTTCTTCAAGGCATTCACGTCTTGCTGTTTCCTTCGGCCTTTCATGGAAGTCCATTTTTCCTCCCGGAAATGTCCATGTGTCTTCACCGTTTAGGAGACTGTCGGCTTTTTCAGGATTTTCATGCCTGTGTCCAAGAAGAACTTTACCGTTTCTGATGAGCATCACTGCACATCCAACTCCGGGGTACGTCATTTCCATCAGACCATCACCCTCTGTTTCCTTAGCCAGTCTATATCCTGGCTGAATAACTGCCTTATGTCATTTATTCCAAGCTTGCACATCGCCAGCCGGTCGATACCCAGACCCCATGCAAGAACCGGTTGCTTTACGCCCAGCGGCTCTGTCATCTCAGGCCTGAATATGCCAGCGCCCGCGAACTCTATCCAACCCAACTTTGGATGCTTGGCTGACATCTGAACTGAAGGCTCAGTGAATGGATAGTAATCAGGATAGAACCTCACGTCCTCCGCTCCGGCGATCTCTATCGCGAAAAGCCTGAGTATCCCGAGCATCTTGTCGAACGTCATGCTTTCGTCTATTATTATACCTTCGCACTGGTTGAATTCAACACCATGCGTTGCGTCAATCACATCCGGTCTGAAACATCTCTTTATGGCGAAGTACTTCCCCGGCACTTCGACTCCGCTTGCCAGCTGCCTTGCGGAACAGGCGGTTCCATGTGCCCTCGGCATGAGCTGCGCGGCCTTCATGGGATCCCACCTGTAGCCCCATCCTGTGCTTCCGGTCTTCCAGCCGTCCTCGTGCGCAGCCCTGACCTTCTCAACAATGCTCTTGGGCGGAAGCATGCCCTGCTTCGGACTCTTCAGGCTGTACGTCTGGGTCCAGTCCCTGCTTGGATGGTTCTGTGCCTGGAAAAGCGCGTCGAAATTCCAGAATTCTGACTCTATGATAGGTCCGTCCATCTCTTTGAAACCGAGTTCTACGAGTTTCTGTCTTACCTGCAGAAGGAACCTGTTATAGGGCTGTCTCTTCCCGGGATATATCTTCTCCCCGCGAACGCCAACATTATATGGCTTTATCCTGACGTTCTTCCACATGCCTGTCTTTATGAGTTCGGGGCTCAGCGTCGTCACCTCTTTTCCTGCATATCTGCTGGCCCTCTTGAAGGCATCTTCCTTCCCGCTCTCGGCCAGCTTCCTTTTAACAAGAATACGCATCATCCGTTCTCCCACTGGTTTGCCATCATGCACTTTTTCCAGTGCTTCCCGTTCTTCCACCTTCACAGGTTTCTTGATGATTATCAGCCTGCCCTTTTCAAGCTTTATCCACCCGTGCTTTTTTGCCCAAGAAAGAGCTATGCTGAAGTCTGGTGTTTTCTTTTTCACTTCAACTATGACCATGGGTTTTTTTAGAACCCTGAGCAACCTTTCCTCCGGCAGTCCGGTCTTCAGGTATTTCTTTCCCTCTTCAGTTAATCTGTAGATAAAATCACCATGCGATGTTGTAAATATTGTTTTTATCTTTTAACTATTAACTTACCTGACGTTTGAAAGCCGTCTGGCACGCAGCTTTCCTTTCAGTTTAAGCAGAATGAGAGATATGAAGTAATTGAGGAATATACTCTTTGCGCCCTCCTTCTCGAATTTCCTTGGTGACGTTATAACTATGTTATCCTTGAGGAATCTGAACCTGCCGTACTGCCTTATCCTACGTACGAGATGCGAATCCTCCATCATCTGGACATCAGGGTCAAAATAATCCACATGCTCAAGGATGCGCTTCCTCATTATCATGTTGGCATCGGAGATGCCCCATGTTATCTTAAGTTTAACTATTATCCGGTGGAAGATGCTGTAATATTTCAGGACTCTCCTGTAGCTCTTTCCTGTTGAATGCACAGGACCGAAGCATGCTATGACCTTTGGGTCATCGAAGGGTTGAATGTGTTTTTCAATCCAGTCTTTGGGTACGATGCAATCCGCACCGGTGAAAGCTATCAACTCGCATGTGGCTGCTTTAGAAGCAGCATTGAATGCATGAGCCACACCCTGTCTTTTTTCTTTCACGACATTATCTGCGTACTTCTTCGCTATCTGGTATGTCCTGTCTGTGGAATTATTGTCACATACCACAATTTCGCAGGGAACTGTCTGCGCCTTTAGGGAAAGCAGGCACTTTTCCAGCACACGTTCCTCATTGTATGCCGGGACAACTACAGAAACACGCATATAAACACCTAGCGGCTTGTTAGATATTAGCGAAAAACATTTAATAATTTAAGGGAAAAGAACCAAAAAGGTAAAAGCTTGGTGAAAAAATGAGACTAAAAAATATCCTTTATAACAGCGTAACGATCAGTCTTCCGAAGAACATCATACAGTTCTTCCTCGGATTTGTTCTCTACTGGCTGACATTCGGCCCGTTCGATGTTATCACGCTTGGTGTAGCGCTCTCCGGATTCCTTCTCGCATACTCGTCAGTATATTTCTTCAACGACATCGCTGACTACAGGGAAGACAATCTGGACGCTGAGAAGAATGAGTGGAAGCTTGTGGCAAGCGGGGTTCTGAGTAAAAAAGCTGCAATGGCGATAGGCATAGCTTTCATGGTAGCCGGCCTGCTGATTTCGGCGCTCGTAAGCGGATGGTTCCTTAACATAATGGCTGTTCTGATTTTTCTGAACGTTCTGCACTCTTCACCATACATCAAGCTGAAGAAGAGGGTAATACCCACCACCATAAACATGACGCTTATAGAATTCCTCAAGTATTCATCAGGCTGGTTCGCCTTTACCGGCGACCTTTCCAGGTTTCCGTTCTGGATAATAATGACATTTTCGATTGTGTATATGTCCATATACCTCGTCTACAAATTCAGGTTTAAGGGGAGAGCGATTAAGAATAACAAGTGGCTTCTTGCGTCAGTAGCTTTGTTTTCAGCATTTTCATATATATTGTCCATAGTACTCTACAGCTTCGCACTCCCCCTCATAATTCTCCTTGCTGTTTCGGTCATTCTTATTGTGTTCAGCATGAATATGGGTAAGAAGTTGAAGTTCATGAACTGGCTGTGGATTGAATTTATCATACTCCCGGTTGTGATAATTGCGTTTCTTCTGCTCTCTTTTCCGTTGGTTGAACAGGCAAACACAAACATAACTGCCACCATAGACCAGTACAAGGAGACGGTATATAAGGAGCTGCCGGGGGACATGGCCGATGGACTGAAGAACCTTTCAGAATCACCATATGATTCATTGGATGATGTCCAAGCGGCCGTGAACAAATCCGTGAACCTCAGTGAGATCACCATCTTCAATTCTTGAAATAATAAATAACTATGAAAATATGATTAATTATGTCAGGCGTCAATGTTATCGATATAGCAAAGAGGAGGGGTTTCTTCTGGCCGTCATTCGAGATATACGGCAGCTGCGCAGGTTTCTACACATACGGCCCATTAGGAGCGCTGCTCAAGCTGAGGATAGAGAAGATAATAAGGGATTATTATATCAACAAAGAGAGGTGCCTGCTTATCGAGGCTCCCATGCTGACGCCTGAGGACCCGTGGGTTGCGAGCGGGCATGTAGAATCATTCACAGACATGAACGTTGAGTGCACGAAATGCGGCGAACCTCATAGAGCCGACCATTTACTTGAGGAAAAGACCAGTAAATCAGCGGAGGGACTCAGCCTCAAAGAGATAATGGACGGTATAGAAAAGCATGGCATAAAATGCACCAAGTGTGGTGGTGAACTTGGTGAACCGTATGATTACAACATGATGTTCAAGACTTACATAGGACCGGGAAAAAACAAGATAACCGCCGACCTTCGTCCAGAAACTGCGCAAACCACATACATGCCTTTCAGAAGACTTTTTGAAATCGGGAGGAAGAAACTTCCGCTGGGTGTCATACAGCTGGGTAAGTCGTACAGGAATGAAATCTCCCCGAGGCAGGGTCTTGTGAGACTTCGGGAGTTCTCTCAGGCAGAAGTGCAATTCTTCATGGACCCAAATGACATTGAGAAGCACCCACATTTTGACCGGGTCAAGAAGAGAAAAATCACTGTGCTTACAAAGGGTGATCAGAAGAAGGGCTCGGATGCTAAACCAATGTTAGTTTCGGATATGGTAAAAAAGAAGCACACGAACGAATGGATAGCCTATCATCTCGCAACTGCATGGGAACTCTTCGGGAAGATGGGTATAGACCCAAAAAGGCTGAGATTGAGGCAGCATAAAGATGATGAAAGGAGTTTCTACTCGTCCGATACGTGGGACGTTGAATATCTTTCAGACACATTCGGGCGGATAGAGCTTGTGGGTATAGCCAACAGAACGGATTATGATCTTAAAAGGCATCAGGAGTTCAGCAAGCAGAAGATGGAAGTGAACATCGACGGGAAAGTATTCATACCGCATGTAATCGAAGTGGCGTACGGTGTGGACCGTCCGCTATACTGCGTCATTGAATCTTCAGTTAAAAGAGACGGCGACAGGATATATTTCACTTTTCCACCGGCTGTTTCTCCCTACCAGGTTGCCGTATTCCCGCTTGTCAGAAAAGACGGGCTCCCGAAAATGGCCAGGGACATCTATGATGAATTGAATGATGCCGGTTTCTATGCTCTCTATGACGAGGGTTTTATAGGAAAATTGTATTACAGGCAGGACGAGGCGGGTACGCCTTTCTGCGTGACAATCGACTATGACACCAAGAAAGACAAGTCCGTAACCCTTAGGAACAGGGACAATCAGAAACAGGTCAGAGTGAAGATAAAAGATCTAACGGATGTTATCGGAAAGGTGATTAAAGGCCAACTCGTTTTTGAAAAGGCGGGGAAATTGCTGAAGTAGTCAGTGTGAAATGGTAAAAGATTTTGACTTGCTCTCATCCCTGTAAACTTCTCTTTCCAGCTTTTCCAGTGTCTTCTTAACCGCTTTGAATATATCCCATTCATAGTCATCGGCCCGGAAACTCCCCTTATCGCTCAGCACCCGTATCCTGACAGAGTATTTTTTCCTCTTCCCTGTATCGTGATGCTTTTTTACGTTGAGTGTGAAATCAGAAACCGTCATTATGCTCGCGAGTTTCTTTAATGTCCCTTCCGCCTCGTTATAGATACCATCCCTGATGAATACATCCTCTTCCTGCAGGCCGGCAACCCTTATCTGCAATCCATCAGCATGCCTGGAAATACCATCGCCGTGGCTGGTTGTCTCATTACCAGTACTGTCAGATGTCATATGCATCACACATTATCCAGAATTCTTCTTTTTACTTGCTGTTTGCTTTGTTACGTACCCGGCTACCACGTTTCTTATCTTCTTGCTCTTTATTTTTTTAACTTCCTTTATGATGGTCTTGTTCTTATCGAAGTCCGTAGTGAAGCGGTCACCATGCTCCGAAACTATGTCCCTTGCGAGATTTTTTACCGGGGTGCTCTTTATCCTTCCCATATTATCACCTATATTATTAGGGCCTTAGCCTTAAAATTTCATAGTATGTAACATTGTTCTCGCTGTCGACTATAGCCCATAGCATGCGTGCCCTTATCGAGTGTGCCAGCCTCACGGCCCGGCTCATCTCATGAAATGAGCATGTGTAGTCCTCCGGAACAACTGAAACTATCCATCTGGTGTGCTCTCCTGCTGCCTTGATGCCCTTCTTCATAGCGACCCCGCGCCTGTACACTCTGAAGTCACATCCGAACTTGAATCCGGTCTTCACTGTGAGCCCCCTTTCCCTTAGGTCCTGGTAAACTATGAATCTCTCATGCAGTCTCTCATCCAGCTTGAGACCTTTCGTAAGGAGCTTATTGAAGCCCATTTCTTTGCCATCTTTCCTGAGTATGATCTTGTCGTTCTCAAGAAGGTAAAGAGCTTCGACGAAAGAAAGTTCAAGCTTATTGCCCGAAGCCTTTCCATATGCCTTCTCAAGCAGCTCATCCTGACCGTCTTCCACAACTGCTCTGTTGACAAGAAGCTCAGCTACTGGAACTGCATTTTTCTTCTCCGCGGCTTTCTTTGGCATGGATACCACTTCTGTTAAAATGCATGGGGCGGGAGGGAATCTCATAATTTTTCCGTTAACGCTTTGCGCGAAGCGGGAATAGTTATTTTGAACCCCCGACAGCTCGATCTTCAGTCGAGTGCTCTCCCGGGCTGAGCTACCGCCCCATCAGCGCCCCCGGAAAGATTTGAACTTTCGACCTTTCGGTTAACAGCCGAGCGCTCTACCGCTGAGCTACAGGGGCACGTGCTAAGAATATGTGCATATATATTTTAATAAATGTCTCTCTTTCCATGCAATTGCCTGTGTTTCAGTATGGATTTCCGTTATAGCGTTCTTCCATAACCTTGAAAATCTCTTTCCCCTTCATGACAAAATCTTCAGAGTTCTCTGGAAAAGTCACCAGGCCTATTCCCCTCTTCTTCATAATCTCACGCTTCCTGTCGCCGTTCCTGACATGATCCTTGGGAACAGCCAGTATGTAAGCAGGATTATAGATGCCGAATTCATTCTGTATCAGCCTGACCCTTTCCTCTGCTTCATTGAAATGAAAGCTGTTGGCGCCGGATTTGGCTTCGCCTATGGCCCAGTACTTATCGATCCTGAATATCGCATCGAGTTCCGGGCCGTATTTGGCTTCGCCTAGGTTGTAAGGAAGAATGCAATTGACTCTCCATCTGGGAAAGAAAACCATTTCAGGTGATGTTTGTATAGACATCTTCGGGAGGTGGACCACATCCCATCCACGATTATCTGAAAGCCAGTCAAGCATGTCAGCGAACCTGTATTCAGCCAGAAGTCCCTGGTATTCAAGGCTGTCATGGTTGTTATTTTTTATATCCGTGTCAGAAAGCATTTTGTCGACAACATGATCGAGTGGTTTTCTATAATGGCGTCTCATCTCTCTGCAGGCGGCTATTATTTCGTTGTTGCAGTAGAATGTGAATGACTCGTCGTTGTTCAGATAATCCTGCATTAGAAAAATTGTTTTCATGATTAAAATGTGTTAGGGAAGGAAATCCTTCTTTCTTATCTTGTCAGGGAGATACTTCTCGGAAATGAACCTTATTCCTTTGGATGACAGCGCTTCCAGCTCCAGTTTGTAGCCTACCTTGAGCATGCGCCTGAGTTCCTGCTGCCATTCATTCGGCTTGAACCAGACATATTTCAGCATCTCCTTTATCCTCTTCTGGTCACCTTTGTTGAGCTTGATCGTGACGTTCGATGAAATGCCATAATCAGTAACATCCTTTGTGGTGAGTCCTATGAACCTGGCACTTGGCGTTCCCAGCCGATCCGATAGGAAGGACAGGTTTATGGAACCCTGCTTTATGACAGAATAGATGTAATACCCCCACGGGTCCGCGTCTGCGAGCACGTATACGGGGAGTCCGAGTTCATTGTGAAGTCTGTTTATCAGGCGTCTGCATCCCCTTGCAGGCTGCCCCTTTCCTGTAATTATCAGGCAGTTCTCATTCTTCCAGAACTTGTCTTCATTGAGCCTCTGCCAGACAGCGTCCTTCTCGACAAGGAGGACATATTTTGCACCATTTTCAATGAACTTTATCATCTCAGGCTCCACATCGCTGGGTATGGCCCATCCCGAAGAACCCATTTTCGCGCAGTTTATCCTGTCACCGGCATCATCTATTAAGATGTTCCCGGCCATGTAGCCCTTCCTGTCAGCCCTGAGATGCAGCTCTTCTCTCAGAAGGTTCAAAGCCGATTCAAGGTCTTCGAGAACCGGATCGCTTTCATCCTGTCCTTCAAACGTATTCTCTTTTGTGCCCTTGATAGTGTGCTTGAGTGTGTAGTACATATCCCTGATACTCGTCGTCACTCCCTGCTCTATTATCTTCTTGCATTCAGATGCAACCAGCAATGTCTGCATGAATTTCCTAGTGTGGGCTACATTGAGGTAAAGCCTCTGGCTCTTTTTGTCCCCTATTCTTATCAGCTTCTGCACGTGGTCGAAGTATATGTTAGAAAGACTTCTCACCGGAAGCGCTATACTCGGATTCTCCTTCCTCTGGAGCTGATCCGTTACTTCCTTCCCCAGTTTCATGATCTTCTCCTTCGACTTCATCGGTTTTTCCTCCATTAAGTTCCTCCCATCTTTCATTTATTATATCAATTATTTTTCGTTCTATCTCTTCCTCTGGCAAATCTGTGATTATACTAAGTGCGTGCGCTGTCTCTGCGGCGTAACGCTCGAACACTGATTTCTTTTTTGAAAGTAAAGCTTTCTTTCTCTTCCCCGAAAGCCAGATCGACAGCTTCCGTGCGCATTCCTGCAGAGCAAGCTTGATCTCCCTGATTATGACATCATAGTTGGCAATGGCCTCCTTGGATTCGGACGTGAAGGGTACCCAGACTGACGATATATGCACGAACACCACAAGCGGTTCTTCTACACTGTGCCTGTTTACATCAATGCTGTATCTTCGCCAGTCTGTCTCCTGGACTGCCTTGGTCATCGCGCAGGCACCGCCCTGATACAAAAGAGGCACACGATTTGCGAACCTCAGCAGGCTGAATGACTGTATGGAACCGCCAAACGCCAGGCCGGCTTCTATCTGGAACGGCCATCCGCGGTAGACTTCAGGCGGTCTTGTGACAGACGAAACGAAGTCTGGATTCAGCTCTTTTAACAGACCAGACTCTATGAGCTGCATTCCCAGTGGTGACAGGCAGTCTGTCGGCGGCCTGAGCAGTCTGACATGCTTTACAGCCTCTACGATCATCCTTGCCATCTCATCTGAAACCTTGCCAGGCTTAAGCTTCGTATCAGGTATATTCTGGCCGTTCATCTCTCTGGTTATGCCGGCCTTGAGAAGTATTTCATTGGCGCTGTGCTTTCCCAGCCTGCTGAATTCAGTTGTCAGGAATGAATGCAGTGTCCTTGCTTTAGTGCTTTCCAGCATGCGCATGAGAACGCCAAGCTCGACACCCTCCAGATGCGGCAATATCTCTTTCGGTTCCGGTGGCAGCCTGCCAACACCTCTCTTGAATTCAACCCTTCCGTTTGGTGAATCGAATACTATGTCTGCGTACGGGTTTGAAATTGCCGTCTGCTTTATGTACTCGAGCACCGACTGTTTGTTCTCCCTGTAAGTGACCTCTGAAACGAATGTGACTTCGGTTCCGTGCCATAACTCATCATTTTCATCCACGCTTGTCTCCATGACTATCGGCTTGTTCTTACCGACATCGATCCTGAGCTGGTACATGTGTGTTTTTCCGTTGCCCGTGCTCGTTCTTACAGTTGTCGCAGAGCCAGTGGTAAGCTGCGAATAAAGAACAGCGCATGAAATGCCCAGTCCCTGCTGACCGCGGCTTTGTTTCAGCCTGTGGAACTTGCTGCCGTACAGCAGGCTGCCATATATCTTTGGTACCTGCTCCTTGACAATACCTGGTCCGTTGTCTTTCACTGTTATTTGGAATTTTTCTTCAGCCAGCTGTTTTATGCCGACATACATCTCAGGAAGTATGCCAGCCTCCTCGCATGCATCGAGCCCGTTGTCGACGGCCTCCTTCACTATAATCAGCATAGCCTTGGCTTTGTTGTCGTATCCGAGAAGGTGCCTGTTCTTCTCGAAGAATTCAGATACTGATATCGCCCTTTGCTGCTTTCCCATCTCCTCGGCAATTCCCATATAATCATCTTATTTCTTTAACTTAAGGATAAGTTGTTCTCCTTTTTAATATTTTCTCTGTTGCGAAAAATATTTCTGAGAATCTATGACCCTGATTTTCTCCTGCGCATCATGCTGTATGCATGCGCATGGGTCTTTCCGTCAAGCAGTTCACCGAGTGCTTCTTCAGCCGGCTTCATCTCTTCAGGTTTGCCTATGACGGACAGGGTCTTCCCTTTGACTGCAATGGATGCACCTGTTTCATTTTCAATTATTTTTTTCGTCCTCCCGTCATTTCCTATGACCCTCCCAAGCATCCTTATCCGTTTCTTCAGGCTTTCCCCATGAAGGGAGATGACATGCAGCTCGCAGTCATCCTCGGCCAGTCTCCTGACTTCATTTGGAGAGAATCCCCTTCCTATCGCGGTTACCATATCCTTGGCATTAAGCAGTCCAATGGGATCGTCCCCTGTGATTTTGACTGTATCAGAAACCTCTATTTCCGTGTGAGTGGATTTCTCTATCCTTTTCTTCACAGAACCACTCCTTCCTATAAGAATCGGTATCCTCTCTTCAGGTATCCTGATCACTTCTATCATGCAGAACCGCCTTTCGGCACTTACTGGGTAAGAAGCCCCTTTCTTGTCAGCCAGCCTACCTGAGCGGGCTTGTATCTCCAAACTATATCGCCCTTTTCTTTGCCCTCAATTGACCAGGGCCTCACCATGATTACATCCCCAATCCTCACATACATCCTTCTTTTGGAACGGCCGGGAACCCTGCATATCCTCTCATTGCCGTCAGTGCAGTCAACCCTGAATCTGCTGCCGCCCAATACCTCTATGACTGTCCCCAGGACTTCATCGCCTCGTGGTGTCCTCACCCTTACAGTCTCCTCTTCCATGACCATATACTAAAGAAAGGGTTTTTAAGTTTTAGAAGTGGTAGCCGAGCGTGAGTTCTATATTCACGGGCTCGTACATGTCAGCATTGAGTATCTTCCTCATGGAAGACTTCGCATTCTCTGTCATTATGTCATCTATGAGTATGTAATCCTTCCCGCCGGCCGCCCAGATGACAATCGCCTTTAGCAAATCACTGTTCCGGGTGTCTGTCAGACTGCCGTTTGACATCCATCCGGTTCTTCCCATGCCATGAACAGCCCAGTTAACGACAGCCAACGGGACGGACTTCCTGTCATAATCGCCTCCTGAGTATGGGACTGCCTGCTTCAGAAGTATCCTGTTTTCCGTATCATCAGACGGATATACCTTTTCCTCCCCGAAGTTGCTGAAGTCTGATTCAGAATTGATGGCGTTGTATATCTTCATAGCTTCATATGCATTCTCTGTCGGGCTCAGCGCCTGGAACTCGGCATCAGTATCAGACGGCCGTGTCGAAGTAGCATCCACCCATTTGAGCTTAAAGGTTTCCCCATGCCACGGTGACTCAACTTCTGCTTGTGTCAATCCCGCATACTGCACTACACCGTTTCCGGCCCTGAGGTATTCGCTGAGGTTCTGTGCCTCCGATGATGTTAACGTCGGTGAGCCCAAGAATATTATCACATCGTTGTCAAAATGAATTCCATCCAGATCGAAATCCATGTTGCCGGGTGTTATCCTTTCGAGATTGAAATTCCTGTCAACGCCATTCAGTGGGAAGTAAGATAGAATTCCCTGAATGGTTGTAAAGTTGTCGTTGTTGCATACGCATCCCACATTCATCACAGGCCTTACAGACTGCTTTGTCCGCAAGGCATATCCCATGGTTCTGGGAAGCGCATCGTAAAGCGTTGCATTCACGTCAGTGAAGCTGAACCAGTCCACACCCTTCTCGTCCATGGTGTATAGGAGGTCCTGCGCCATCAGCGTCAGCTTGGTGCTGGACC
>CAYUBD010000022.1:0-17286 GCA_964442905.1 uncultured archaeon
AATCCTGAGTTAATAACTACTTCTTCCGGGGGCAGGCACCTTCGTGTGCTTCAGCGATTTGCCCGCGTGAAAGAATCCACCTTTCAGCTCGAACGTGTAGAACTCCACGTTGAATTTCAAGCTTCCCCCTCCCTTCCTTTTCAGGGCGACGTCCATGAACCCGTGGCTCTTGCTCATGTGCTCCATGGCCTTCGCTCTCTTGTCCTTCTCGCTCGGGGCGAACTCGTTCATTATGGTTGTTCCTATAAGCTCATCGTTGATGAAGCCCGTCAGCTTTTTCAGGGAGTCTCCCATCCAGATTATCGTGAGGTCGTAGAGGTCTATTATCATCTCCGGCTCTCTCAGCAGTTCCCTGGCCTTCTTCAGAACATCTTCGTCCATTATGGAGTCTTTTTCACTGGAGTTTAAATTCGTTACGCCCTGCGGCCGCCAAAAATAATATACCCTAAATCGCACATGAACCCCGACTGGCCGAGAATGAATTCATCCTGGGGCATTTTCCCCCTGTAGAAGTCTACACCTTCCTGGATATCCTCCGGAAGGAAATCCGGCCTCTTTATGATCTCGATTATATACGTTTTCTTCCCATAACCCTTTTCCATTTTTACGTGGGAAGCGTAGCAGTCCGTCATCCTCTTGCAAAGGTCCGGCGGAAGTTGCGGTATCATTAAGAGTGTCGGCGGGAAGTTTTATAAAAGGCGTCCTCTATTTGTTCCGCAGGCGACTGCTAACCTATAAATTTACACCCGGATAATGTATCCAATGGCAGGAGAGATGAAGAAAGTATATCCGGCAGCCGCCTGACGAAAATTTAATAATGGATGAAACTGAATAATGGATATGGATGACAAGAACAATGCAATATGGCTAATTGTCGCAGTTGCTCTGGGATTGTTTGCTTATTCTTTGGTTGGCATTTTTGTCAACGGCTTCCAGATGTATAAAATATACCCACTGATTTTAGGTGCTGTAAATCTGATAGCGATTTATCTTCTTAAGAGATAAATTCCCGTTCCGCGTCATACTGCACTTAACGTGAAATCAGAATCAAGCCGACAACGTAACGTGACTGTATGGTTGGATGTCAAAAACAGCCGGTCTTTCACTTACTGGTGCCGAATGCCGGTCATAATCAAGATTATTTTTCAGTTCAATGACCAAAGAATGATTTCGTTCTGTCAATTCCATGTCAGAATGGCGATATATTTCCTTCTGACATCTTCCGGATGCTTTCCTATATTCATTAATTTGTCTTCTTGCTAATCTTTCAAGTTCCAATCCATATGACGAATCGTCGCCACTGTATGCAGATGATGCACTATAAGAATTTACAGAAACTGGGCTTTCCGCTTCTTCTATCCTTTCGAGAATATCGAAGAATGTTATCATTATTTCATCTATAATAATACATTGGAGATTGACGCTTTTATTACTACGCATCCCCGCTCTGCATCATGCTATTAACCTATAAATTGACACCCGGGTAATATATTCTAATGGCGGGAGAACTGAAGAAAGAACTGGGACTCATACACGTCGTCATGCTTTGCACCGGAGCCATAATGGGCACCGGCATCTTTATCATACCCGGAGTGGCCGGAGGGCTGATGGGCCCGGGTTCGATGATCCTCTGGGTTCTCATAGGCCTGCTCACGATTCCCATAAGCCTCTGCTTCATCGAGCTGGCATCCAGTTATAACGTTACTGGCGGGCCTTATGTCTATGTCAGGGAGGCCTTTGGTGATTTCTGGGGTTTCATAACGGGGTGGAGCGCGTGGCTGATGGCATGCATCTATATAGGTACGCACACAATGGCTATCAGATACTATCTGGATTTCTTTTACGACCTCAGTTTCGTGGAGTCAGCGGTGCTCTACGCAGGCGTAATAGGCATAATAACACTGGTCAACTACGCAGGCGTAAAGCAGGGCGGAAGGACACAGCTTTTCCTTACGCTGGGAACGTTCACCGTACTTGCAGTTTTCATAATATTCGGACTTCCAAAGGTAGACCTCGCGAACTTCGACCCATTGTTTCCTCTTGGACTTTCTGCACTGGGTATGACAGCAGTGCTTATAGTTGAGCCGTTCATAGGCTGGGAGACCACGACGGTCATAGCTGGCGAGGTCAGGGACACCAAAAGAAACATACCCCTGGGACTTCTGATATCAACCATACTCATAATGGCATTCTACATGCTTACGGTTTTCGTCACGCTCGGAGTCATGAACTGGGAGATGCTGGCTGAATCCGTTTCACCTATGGCTGATGTCATGGCTTTTGCTTATAACAACTTCATGGGCGCGATGATGACAGGCGGCGCGATAATAGTCAGCCTTGCCTGCCTGAATGCGTGGATACTCACGACAGCAAGAGTCCCATATGCCATGGCCAAGGACAAGCTGTTCCTGGACTCGTTCGGCAATATAAGCAAAAGATTCAATACCCCTTCCAGGTCTCTCCTTGTTCAGGCGCTGATAGCCTTCGTCATAACACTCACAGGATCATATGAAGGGGCGGTGTTCCTTCTCATGGCCAATGCGCTGATACTCTATGCGCTCTGCGCACTTTCGGTCATAAAACTGAAGAAGAAGCCCGTTGACAGACTCATAGACCTGCCTGTTGTGATACCGCTGATGGCATTTGTCATGTGTGTGGTACTATTCACACAGATACCCTTTGAGCTTATGCTTTCAGGCCTCATGCTGATAGCATTCGGCGTACCCATCTACATGATGATAAAGGTCACATACGACAAGAAGTTCCTGGAGAAATTCTACAACACATTCTCACCGCTTTATGATGTACTTTCACCTTTATGGTACGGGAAAGGGAGGAGAGAAATGGTGATAACCAACGCAGAAGTAAAACCCGGAGACATAGTACTCGACTACGGCTGCGCTACCGGTGCGGATGTTGTCGGATTGTCAAAGATTGTCGGGAGAAATGGAAAGATTGTCGCTGTGGATATATCCATAAAACAGCTCGAGAAAAGCGTCGCAAGGGCGAAGAATATACCCGGCATGCCCAATGTGGTCTTCGTCAAGGAAGGCAAGGAGCTCATGCCGTTCGAGGCGAACACATTCGATAAGATTATATCTGTAGGCGTTCTCTCTTATCAGGAGGACCCGACAGAACTTCTCAAAGAATTCAGGAGAGTCTTGCGGAGAGGCGGGAAAATAAGCATCCTCGACTTCGGGAGGGCGTTGTTCGTACCTAAGGCCAAATACCTCAAATCCAACGAGACCATGAAGAAGACATTTAATAGCGCAGGATTCAAAGAAATAGACATAGATAAGAGCAGCAGTCTGACGGCTGAGTACTACTACATAACCGCAGTGAAGTGATATGAAAGTAAAGAATTCAATGACAAAGAATCTGATAACATTCAAGCCGGATGATAGTCTTCACAGGGCCCTTGAAGTATTCACAGAGAGGGGCATATCGGGTGCACCCGTGGTAAAAGACGGGAAGCTTATAGGACTCATAACCGAGCTGGACATAATAAAGGTCATTGACATATACACACCCAAGGTGCATTTCACTTCGATGCCACACTTCTTCCTTGTGCTTGCGGGCCTGAAGAACAGGAAAAAGGCTGCTGAACTGAAGAAGAAGGTGATGGCCGCATCCAAACTAAAGATAGAGGATTTCATGACCAAGGAACCAGTGACTATAGATGAAGACGCATACATAATGGAGGCCGCGAGAATCGTGGACACATACAAGGTAAACAGGATACCTGTGATGAAAAGAGGAAAGCTGACAGGAATAATCACCAGGAACGACATAATAAATGCCGTGGCCAGACTGGACGGGCTGCTTATCACGAAAAAGAGAAAGAAATAATTTAATTTTCCTTATGTAACTAAACTCATGGACAAAAACGATTTTTTCCAGGACCCCGAACTCGACCAGGTGTTCATGACCGATGCCAGCATCCTTGAAAAGATAGTAGAGATTTCTGATGTGAAGAAAAGCGAGACCGTCCTTGAGATAGGAACCGGACCAGGCAATCTTACGGAGGCGCTCGCGAAGAAATGCAAAAAGCTGATAACCATTGAGATTGATGAGAGGATGAAAACAGACCTGGAGAGGAAGTTCGGGAAAACGAAGAACATACATATTGTCTGGGGAAATGCATTGGACGTTCTCGAAAAAGGAAATCTGAGATTCGACAAGATGGTTGCCAACCCGCCGTATGCGATAAGCGAGGCGCTTGTAAAGGCGCTCTTCACGCAGAATTTCAGGACCGCAATACTCACGCTTCCATGGAGGTTCGTGGAGAGGCTGACCGCAAATCCGGAAGAGGATGCTTATTCAAGGCTTTCGATGTTCGCGCAGGTCTTCTTCAGGATAGAGACGCTGTTCAGGGTCGAGAAGAACGCATGGGCGCCACGGCCTGATACATTGAGCTTTGTGGTTAGAATTACGCCTGACAAGCCGAAGGATGCGAGGGAGACAGTCCTGAGGGAGATGGCTCTGCAGGATGACAAGAAGCTGAAGAATGCGCTGAGGGAAGCATTGGTAAAGACCAAAGAAAAGACAAAGCGCGGGGCGAGAGATGAAATAGATGATATCGGTCTGCCTGAGAAGCTTCTGGAAAAGAAGATAAGCCAGATGAGCATGGACGAGATTCAGAAAGTTGCCGGGAAGTTCTGATATGAAGTACAAACTGGTTGCATTTGACGTCGATGGAACGCTCGTGGATGAGCTGCAGTACATCTGGACGATGCTGCACAGTGAGATGGGGGTGGACCTGGAAAGGCTCGGAGACGCCAGTGAAAGATTCTACAGCGGTGATATCACATTCAAAGAATGGGCAGACCACGACATAGCGCTGTGGATTGAAATGGGTGTCACAAGAGAGGACATCATGAGATGCATTAAGAAACAGAAACTCAAGCTGATGAGAGGAGCGATGGAGACCATCAATGAGCTGAAGAAGAGAGGCTACAGGCTTGCCATAATATCCGGTGGGCTGGACATAGTTCTTGAGCATTTCATTCCCGACGCCGGGAAGATATACGATCACATAATCATAAACAGGCTGGTTTTTGATGACGATGGAAGGTTGAATGGGGTGATGGTGCCGGAGGAATTTGACAGCGCTGAAAACAAGGCAGGATGCCTTAAGATGCTTGCTGAAAAGGAAGGCATAACACTGGATGAGTGCGTTTTTGTCGGCGACTCTGATAACGACATCGGGATAATGCAGGCAGCCGGTCTTGGCATAGGATTCAACCCGACCAAGAAACTTGAAAAGGTATGCGACGCAGTTATCACAAAAAAGGACCTCAGGGAGGTCCTGCGCTACCTGTAGATTAACCAACGAATTTCCTGATTCTCTCGACACCCTTCTCTATGGCTTCCAATGAGCAGGCGTATGACATCCTGACATGGCCCTCACAGCCGAATGCAATCCCAGGCACTGCAGCCACTTTAGCCTTCTCCAGAAGCCGTTCGCAGAATTCCACCGAGCTCTTGCTGATTCTGGAAATGTCTGGGAAGACATAAAATGAGCTTTCCGGTTTTGCACATGATATCCCGTGAATCCCGTTGAGATATTTGACAATGACATCCCTTCTCTTTTTGAACTCCGCTGCCATCTTCTTCACAGCGCTCTGGTCACCTTTGAGCCCTTCCATATAGGCCATCTGCGCGATTGAATTGGGATTCGATGTCGTCTGCGACTGCAACTTGGTCATTCCGTTGATGACATCCTCAGGGCCTGCTGCCCAGCCTATCCTCCAGCCGGTCATCGCGTATGACTTCGCCGCGCCGTTTATTATGATGGTTTTTTCCATGATGTCGGAACCCAGACCGGCAATCGAGACATGTTCGCAGTCGTATACGAGATGCTCATATATTTCGTCCGAGATGACATAGATGTCATTCTGCACCGCAATGGACGCTATCTTTTTCAGTTCGCTCTTCCCATAGACTGCGCCGGTCGGATTGTTGGGAGAATTCAGTATTATGACCCTGGTCTTTTCAGTGATCTTCTTCTCGATGTCAGAAGCGAGCACCCTGAAGCCGTTCTCTTTTCCGGTCCCGACTATTACGGGCTTTGCTCCGGCGAGTTTCGCCTGCTCCGGATAAGTCACCCAGTAAGGGCTTGGTATTATGACCTCATCCCCGGGATTGCAGAGCGTCATCATCGCGTTGTAGAGTGAATGCTTGCCGCCACAGCTCACTATTATCTGCTCCTTATTGTATTTCAGTCCGTTTTCTTTTCTGAGTTTTTCAGATATAGCTTTCCTGAGCTCCGGAGTGCCTGCAGTTGAGGTGTATCTCGTGAAATCAGAATTTATCGCATCTATGGCCGCCTTCTTTACATTGTCAGGCGTGTTGAAATCAGGCTCCCCTGCAGTGAAGTTGAGCACATCGACACCTTCAGACACCATCTTCTTGACTTTCGCATTCAGGGCAAGGGTCGCGGATTCTGACATCCCTTCTATTCTTGCCGATACTGTCATGACTTAGATATAGAACTGTTTTTTAAATTGATTTCTTTTTCTTATTGGACTTGTCCTTTTTCGGCAGCAATGATTCTTCCATCTCAATCTTTTTGGCTTCTTTGCTTTCAGACCTGATTTTCTTGCCGCATCTCCAGCAGAATTTGTCACCAACCTTGTTGGGGACATTGCACTTCGGGCAAATAACGACCTTGGCCACCCTCTGGTCTTCGACGATTTCGATGGTGCCCGGCTCTACCTTGAGATGCGTTCCTGTATCATCCTCTCCAGGTGTCTTCTTCCTCAGCCTGTTTCCACATTTGAAGCAGAAGTAGTTCCTCTCCTCGTTCTCTGCACCGCACTTCGGGCACACGAACTCTATGATATCAGCTTCTGTCGGAACTATTTTCCCATCTTTTATGTCATCTATCTCCAGTTGCAGTATCTCTTCCTGGCTCATCGGCTCATCTGCAGGCCTTCTCTTGAAAGACTGCATCAATCCTCTTATTTTCGTACCCATTTCAGCCATAGCCGCCGCTCTTTGTTGCGCTTCGCCGGGGGGTTTCTCACCTTCTTTCTCGAAGTCATCGGTATTGGGCTTCTCAGTTTCTTCGGGCTGGAAACCCTTCTCCTTCATGATCTGCTCGATGTCAAGCTGGCCCATCATCCTCATCCTTCGTCCGTGGGCCGCACCCATAGCCGCAATACCCAGACCGACAAGCATGATTATAAAGCTGGTCGGTCCCGGACTGGTCATGAGGGTATAGATGCCTACGAAGATGATAATCAGGCCGATGACGTAGAGCCAAACGACCTGCATGTATTTGGTCATCATACTAAAGATATGCCGGAGGGTCAATATAAAATGTTACGCAGTTTTGCAGGAGTAAATAAACCTGATGCTCATTTACTAACCACTCGTAGAACCGATTATTTCCATTAGCGGACTGAACGGCTGGCAGTATAATGCGTCTTCATGCACAGGTGTGTCGCAGATGAAGACAAGCAGGAATAAAACCAGTATAATAACGATGATAAGTATACCCGCGATAACAGTCAGACCGCCTTTCATACACAATATTTCTCACGTTCCTTTAAAAACGGCACGCAAACAATAATTATGGGCACTGACGATGAAAACGAGGAATACTTCGAGAATCTCGACAAGAAGCAATACAGGAAGAAGTACAAGAAGCGCGTCCCCCTGCGGAAAATCAAGGGCGTGCAGTAAGAATTTTATATTTGGGGTAACATATTAACTTAAATCGTGAATATATACTCATGATAATAACGAAAAAACAATTTCTCAATTCGTGTAAAGATTCATCTAGCGGTCAACGGCTATTGAAATGTGTTTCCCATCTTATCCCTCTTAAGGGAAATGTGGAACTTGCGAAACTTGTAAGTTATCTGACTTTTGATGGACATCTATCCAAGGACTTGAAGCAGATTTACCTTTCTTCTAAGGACGATAATTTCCTAAGAAGTTTTTCAGATTTGATCAAAATTCACTTTAAATTTTGCGGTAAATATGAAATTTGCAGAGAAGGCTTCGGTATAAGTAAAAAATATAGAGTCTTCAGCAGAGCGTTTTCGCAACTCCTCCTACTTGCAGGCACCCCTTCTGGAAATAAGAGTGTTACTAAATTTCTTGTACCTGAGTGGATTATCGCAAACAATGATTTTTCAACTGCCTATCTTCAGATAGCGTTTGATTCAGAAGGCAGTATATGGAAAGATAGGTCGGATGCATGGAGGATAAGATTTAAGTTGCATAAAAATGAGAAGCTGCTCAAAAATGGTAAATCTTTTATGGAACAGTTGAGGTCTATGTTGGCTGATTTAGATATTGAGACTACCAATTTATGGACCGTTGATGCACTTGAAAATAGACACGGTCCAACGAAAGGTATGGTTTTTGCTATAAAGCCCCGTTCATTCGAAACGTTTTTAAATAATATAAACTTTAGAATAAATGAAAAGCGAAACCGCTTGGGGGTCCTGTTCGGGGTCCAAGATGTGGGACAAGCAAAATAAAGCTGCTTGCACAAAGTCTTGAGGTAATTTGGCTATCCTTGCGGGCTCCAGATTTCATCTGGAGAGCTGACGGGTTTATTGAGGCTTCGATAAGCCGGATGATAGGAAGAAACCCGCTTATATGGGTTCAAAAGCACCCTTTTGGACAGGTAAACGCCCAAAAGCGCGCACCGGAAAGTAAGCTGACGCGGAAGGTGCTGGGAATCCCATAGACCCCACTTCTTTTTTTATTTGAACTCATGATGCTGGGGGATTTCCGCTGGAAACTATTTGCAACATAACAGCAATCGGCTATAATAGGCCATAGTAGAGCTACATGCGGCACCATATCCGTAGGAATCACCAGTAGTACCCCTAACACTGCCTCCGTAGTTTGGCCACTTGCCACCGCAACTCAGACATAATCTGCAAACCCCACCAGTAGCTGACGTTTTTTGCATGCTTCCATCGGGAAATCTGTAACCAGATTTTCTAGCCTCAAAATCAGCATAAGTACCGTTGCCGACGACACCGATGTAATTGCTGTTGGCGACCACCCCAAAATTCTGACCCCAACTGACCACGCCGACAGCATCACCAAACGCATGCACACCGTAAAGTGTCGTACGACCATCGGCATAAATGGCAGAATAATAATCACCAGTGCTTCCGACGCTTAAACCTACTGCTAGGTTGTAAAGTTTTCGCCCTCCAGCATCTCCTGCCAAAAGCCCTCCGGAGCTCGCCAATCCCAGCGAATCGTAGATTCCCAAGGTCGGACCAGCCGGCCCTTGAACTCCATCAGTCCCAGGATCACCTTGGTCACCTTTATCACCTTTTGGTCCCTGCGGCCCATCTTCTCCCTGAATACCCTGAATACCCTGCGGCCCATCTTCTCCCTGAATACCCTGCGGCCCATCTTCTCCCTGAATACCCTGAATACCCTGCGGCCCTTCTGCTCCCGCTGGCCCCTGCGGCCCTCTGTACTCACTCCATCCGGCGGCACCCTTGCATATGTATACCATATCATTGATGCTGTCGTAGTAGATTGCACCCTTATGGCTCGCATCGGTGCATGTCGATGTTGCAGAAGATTGAGGCAGCAGCCTGAGAGCACCGTCTACTGTGAGCATATCATTCGGGGTTAACGTCCCTATGCCGACGCTGCCTGATTCAAAAATGGTGTTACCGAACTGTATGTTCAATGTCCCGGTCTTCGACCACTGGTCCGTCAGGTACAGCGTGCTGCCCGGTCCCGGCTCTATGTACATCGTTCCCGGCGAAGACAATCCCCATTGCTGGAGTGAAGTCTGCGAATAGTCGCCGGGAGACGTAGTATAGATAGGACCGCTTGCCCGAATATCTCCGGCAACATCCAGTTCCACTCCCGGACTCGTCCCTATGCCGACCCTGGTATTTGCTGTATCAATTGTTAACACACCGGCAATAGTTCCACCACTAGTTATCTCACTTGCAGAATGCGAAACCTGTGCCTGCACATCCACACTTGAGAATAAGACAACAACCCCAAGAGCAAGTATAGCAAGCAATAATTTGTTCATCAATTAAGTAATTGGTCGTTGGGAATAAAAAACTACGTCTATCCCTTCAGTATCTTGGCCTTGACTTCCTCAAAGTGCTTGGGAAGCGTTTCCGGCGCCACCTTTGCCTTGGCATAGCCTGAGAACATCTTCTTGTGCTTTTCCGCGCTCTCCTTCTTGACATGCTCGGCATAAGCAGCGACGTGCTGACCCTTCAGCCTGTCTTCGTTTGGAAGTATCTCTTCAGAATGTGGTATGTTAAGGCCACCATCTACCGCGCCCTTAAGCGCAGCATACAACCTGTTGCCTTTCGTGGACCTGTACAGACCCGAATCAAGAACAGCTTCTTTTATCTTTCCCTTGGCCTTCGTGCCGCAGAGCAGCCCTGTAAGGTAAGCTGCTGGGATGTTTCCCGTACCCACCTTCCAGCCGAACTTCTTCAGCTCCTTTGAATCCGCAGAGAACAGAGTCTTGTCACCTGAAGGCTGGTATTCAACCACCTGGCAGGTCATGTTCTTCACTGACTTTCTCAAAACAATCCTGGGCTTACCGCTCTTCAGCAGACTGAGCCTCTTATGATAATCAGTCTTGAGCGACCTCCGTCTCCTGTGCGGAACTATGACTTTCTTTCCCCTAGGCATGTGCTGCACCTTCCTTTTTCGTGCCTTTGATTAATCCGTTGTCCTTAAGGTATGCAAGCATGTGATTCCTGTTTCTGAATTCCCCGCCCTTCGACCTCTTGTACATTGTACCATAAACGCCCTTCTCTATCTGACCCTTTTCACGCAGTTCCTTCAGAAGCGTCCGCTGCGCCCTGACAGTCCTGATCCACATTGTCTTCTTATCGACCTTTGCATATCTTGTTCCGCCCTTCTTTCCGGTCCCTCCGCCGCGCCCTTTCTTTTTCTGAGTGAGCCTCTTATTGGCTTCGATCCGTGTTGTCCCCTTCTTACGCTTCTTTGTTATCAGGCCCTTCACCAAAAGATGCCTTACGTCGTTTCTGGTAAGCGCCTCCTCTATGTCTTTATCCTGCGCAACTTTTACCCTCTTGGGACTGCATTTGAGAATTCTCGCTGCGAGCCTCTTCTGATAAGATGTATCCATTTCATTCACCCTTTGCCTTCTTCTTGGTGGTTTTCTTTACCGGCTTCCCTTCTCTCACTTCTTTTTTCTCTTCAGCCGCAGCTTCTTCTCCGGGCTTTGCAGGACTTTCACCACCGAAGTCCTCAATCGTGTATTTGAAATCAGAATCCTTCTTTATCTTCCCACGCTTCCTGAGAAGTTCCCTTGCAAGCAGCATGAAAATCAGGGCAAGTGACTTCTTACCGTTGTTGTTGGCCGGTATGATGAAGTCGACATCGCTGGCCTCATTGAATGTATCGCAGAGAGCGATCATGGGTATCCTCTTCTTCTTGGCCTCTTTTATCACGTTTTCGTCAACAATCGGGTCAATTGAAATGACAACATCTGGCTCGAAGAAGTGCTTGTAAGAAGGATTGGTAAGAGTTCCGGGTGAGAATCTGCCCGCTATGGCGTTTGATCCGGTTACCTCAGCGAACTTTGTTATGGCCTCGGCTGCATTGTTTTTCCTTGAGACTACCAGTATGTTCTCAAAGCCGGCGAGAAAGTTAGCTGCAATGGCTATCCTCGAATCCACCTTTCTAAGGTTGAAGACTGCAAGCCCGTCGTCCCTTATCTTGTAAATGAACTTCCTCAGGTACTTCGTGCATGACTTCATGCCTATGTGCACACCCGCTGAGAGATATTCCGTTCTTTCCACTAGCATACCTAACACATCATATATTATGAGCAGTTATTAATAATTTTCGTTATATTTGGCCAGGTAACTATAAATGCATATCGGCCCGCCTAGTAGAAATCCTCCGAGACCTTGTCCAGGACCATCTTGACGTTGGTGAGAACCGGATTGCCGTGACCAGGAAGCAGCTTGTCTATCTTGAGACCTTTCAGCTTCTCTATGGATGACTTCATCTCCGCCTCGCTTCCGCCCGGAAGGTCTGTCCTCCCGCGCCCTTCTGCGAAGACAGTGTCTCCCGAGAAAAGGATTCTGTTCTTTTCGTCGTACAAGCATATGGAACCGGGGCTGTGCCCCGGAGTGTGTATGACCTTGAGGCCTGCAATCTCGTCGCCATCTTTAAGCCTTTTTTCGACCTTGTGCGCTCTTATGTTCCCGTCGAAGAAGTCCGCGAAGCTGAGCTCCTGATCACCCTTCTCAACTACGTCAGCGTCCTCATCATGTATCGCGATCTTCGCATCGAAGAAGAATCCGTTGCCGCCGACGTGGTCGAAGTGCCCGTGAGTGTTGATGACCCATTCAATCTCGTCCATATTCTTGCCCATTATCCTGAACATGTCCATCATCCTTGTGAAGTTCAGGCCTGTTCCCGCATCGATTACGGTGTTGCCCACCACGTAGATATTTGAGTCTGAGTCAGAAAGATGAATCATCGAAATATCGCCGATTTTCTTAATCATTTTACCACCAGCATATATGATAATAGATTATCTGTAAAGAATAAATAGGTTGCTAAGGAAAAGTATTTAAGCTTTTTGCGTGGCCAGTGCGAAGACCAGTTTCTCAGCCTGCTCTGCTGTCGGTTTTGGTTGTATGGTCTCCCAGCCGATGTTGGCCAGAAGGCTGACTGCAATCATCATGTATTTGTCAACGGACTGACCTGCGTTACCATATTCCTGATGCAGCTTCCTGGCAGTTTTTTTGGCATGCATATCAGTGGGCTCTTTTACATACGCAGAATAAACGGCGATGAGCTCCTGCCTTAGTTTGTTCCTGTCAAGCCTGGTCATATCAATCCCTTATCTTCCATTTCACACCAGCATGCGAATCCTCGAGTATCACGCCCATGCCCTTCAGCCTGTCGCGTATCTCGTCGGCGCGCTTCCATTCCTTCTTCTTCCGCGCCCTCTCCCTCTCCATAATCAGGCTCTCTATCTCAGCGCTCAGGTCCTTCTTATCTGCCTCAAGGACACCAATAACCCCATCGAATTTCAGCATCAGATCCCTGACCATCTTAGCGCCTTTCTTGCCAAGTTTCCCCTTCTCGGACAGCACGTTGACGTCCTTAACGAGGTTGAAGACAGCTGCCAGAGCCTCTGCCATGTTCAGGTCATCATCCATGGCGGCGCCAAAATCCTTCCTGGACTTTTCCACGATCTTCTTCAGGCCTGCGAATTCCTGGCCGCCAGGTGAGTCAAGCATATCCATGAAATCAAGCAGCCGATTGACAGAGGCCTCGGCCGCGTCAAGTCCCTTCAGCGTGAAGTTCAGCTTCTGCCTGTAATGCGTTGCCAGAAGAATGTAGCGTACAGCCTTTGGTTTGTATCCCTTCTCAAAAATATCCCTCAGCGTGTAGAAGTTGCCCAGTGACTTGGACATCTTCTTGCCTTCTACGAGCAGGTGCTCGTTGTGCAGCCAGAATCGCACGAACTTCTTCCCGGTCGCAGCTTCGTACTGCGCTTTCTCGTTCTCATGATGCGGGAATATGAGGTCAACACCACCTGTGTGTATGTCGAAGTTGCTGCCCAGATACTTGGTTGACATTGCCGAACACTCTATATGCCATCCCGGCCTCCCCTTCCCTATTTCAGTGTCCCAGAACACGTTTCCGTCATCCTTTGTCCAGCCTTTCCACAAGGCGAAGTCATGCGCCTGCTCCTTCTCGTACTCGTCATGGCTGACGCGTGCGCCTGCTTTCAGTCCCTTCATGTCCAGCTTTGCAAGCTTTCCGTAGTCTTTGAACTTTGATATGTCGAAGTATATCGTGCCGTCCCTGCTCTTGTAGGCATAGCCTTTACTGAGCAGCGCTTTCACAATCCCGACCATCTCCCCGATGTGTTCCGTAGCTTCGGGATAGGCGAATGCGGGCTTTATGTTCAGTGTCTTTATGTCCTCGAAGAATGCGGCCTTGTATTTCTCTGTGTACTTCTTCAGGTTTACTCCCTCTTTTATTGAACCCTTTATGGTCTTGTCGTCCACGTCAGTGAGGTTCATTATCAGCTTGATTTTGAATCCCGCGTACTCGAGATAGCGCCTCAGCAGGTCTGAAAATATATAAGCACGGAAGTTTCCTATGTGTGCGTAGTCGTATACGGTGGGGCCGCAGGCGTACATCCGGACTTCTTTACCTTTTAGCTGACTGAAGTCCTCCTTCTTCCGTGTAATCGTATTATAAAACCGAAGCATTCACTATCACTTTTAAATCCTGTTTTTATCTTTTATAATAGAGTAAAATAAAACTGTGTTGCCTATGTACGAAGATATAGATCTCGATGCGATAGAATCGAACAAGGACGAATCCCCGGATTACAGGCCCATGCTTCAGTCCTCAGGCGGCGGTCTGGGTGCGCCTGTCGGCGTTGACAGGATGAGATATCTCGCGACCCTTGAGACCGAGGAGAAGGCGCGCTACGACGAGTTCTCCAAGGCTGCTGACACCGAAGGCTTCAGGAAGATAGCGACGATGTTCAAGGAGATGATGGCAGAGGAGGAGGGTCACGCTGAGCATACCGGAGGCACGAAGACCCTGCTCAACCTCAAGACCGCGCTCAGGAGGGAGCAGGACAAGTTGCAGGTCATAAAGAACATGATAAACGATGCGGAAGCCTCGGACGATGAGGACACCGCCAATAAGCTCAACCGGATGCTGGTGGAGGAGGAGCTCCACGTGAGGAAGCTTCAGGACGCCCTGAGGGACGTGGAGGCAGAAATAAAGAAGAATTACAAAAGCAAGGAAGAGTATTACTGCAGTTATGGCGTTTGCGTACCCAAAAGTGGTGATGGAGGGGTCTGAATGGATGAAAATGGGTTCGTGAAAAATGATGAGATAGATTTTAACGATGAGAAGGCCGTGCTTAAGGCTGCTTTGGCTAACGAGATAAAGGGAAGGGAGCTGTATATCCAGTATGCCAACACAGTCAGGAACGATATGGCCAAGAAGGTGTTCGTGCACCTCGCCAACGAGGAGCTCGCACACATAGCGGATATACAGAAGTTCCTTGAATCCGAGAATTACGGTGACATTGACATCGACTCGATGACAGAGGGCGATTCACTTGAGGATACAAAGACGTTCTTCGGCAAGCTTACGTCCGAACTCATTGAACAGTCAAAGGCAAGCGACGACGACAACACGTCCAGGGACGTAGCCATGCAGTTAGAGAAGAACGGATACGAGTACTACAAGAAGGGTGCGGATGCTACGCAAAACGAGAAGCTGAAGAAATTCCTGACGTGGTTAATGGAGCAGGAGCAGGCGCACTACATGTTCATCAGGAACGCCTTTGATTACATGAACAATCCCGAGTCATGGTACGCCGGTGAAGAAGGCTGGCTTCTTGAAGGCTGAATCCCTGATTTTTTATGTGTTTCTATGGAAAGAGAGTCAGAGGTAGCCAAAAAGGCCGCTCTGGATGCCGGTAAGACACTGATGAAATATTACGGCAAGGTGCTTGGGGGTGATAGGGAAGTCACTCGCTGCCGATTAGTTTAAAACGTTTACGCCCAAATCATCCTAATGGCCCCTGCAGGAGGAACGCGTTACTTATTCATCGAGGGCACCTCTCAGGGCAGCCTTGATTATGCTCTGACTGTCCTTGACATGGGAGGCTACGCCTTCAGAAGGCAGAATGCGGACGGCGACGCTTGGCGCATCAGGGTGGAGGACGGCATCACGAGGACCGATACCGACATTATAACGCAGTTCTTCCCGGACGTCTCGTTCCGCTACCCGTCCGTCACAGCTTAAGCCAGGGGAAGTATCCTCTCAGCTTCTTTTCCTGCTCGCTTGCCTTTGTCGTGGGCTCTCTGGTCTGAACAACGGGCTCCGGCCTCTTTATCCCTTCCTCTTTCGTCTTTTCACTGTCCTGATAAGGCCTCACGTAAGTTTCCCACAGCTTTGGGTAGTTCCTCACCCTCTGCTGGGACCTCACTGAGAGGTTCAATAGCGAACCCGTATCGAAGGTTACCAGTCCGAGGAACCTGTGAAGATAATATTCAAGTATGTTCTGGCATTCCATGTGAGTCTTCATGGATACCTTGGCGGCCTTTCTCACCACACTGTTCGAGAAGGCCGGTTTATCCGGGGTCGCGTAGAATATGATGCTCGTCAGCATGACCGAAAGCGGCTCAGTCAGGTCCGACCTGCAGTGGGATATAAGCTTGTCGCCATGGTTCCTGAAAATCAAGTTCTCGAACTCCTTCCTCTTCACCCCCTTTGAAGGCAGACCGAGCAGGTTCTCGCTGAGCGAAATGGAAAGTGACTGCTTCTTCTGGTCACGGTTTATGAATCCTCCCATGGCATAGCGCATGACACCGGCCTTTGAGAGTATCGACACATAATCTTCGGCATTCTTGAACTGTGTCTGGACAGCGCTGATGGGCATTGCTCCTCCTATGTTGCAGACCGCCCATGCGAAATCCATTAACTCGCTAGCCTTGTGTGAAACCGAAAGAAGTTCCAGCGCGAAGGCCTTCTCTATCATTTCAAGCATGTTCTAATAATGTGATATGAAAAAATATAAAGTCTTCACAGCCACGCATAATTTTCCAGCGGTTCCCTGGCCATATGGATAAGATCCTCTTCACCTGTCATGTTCGTGTACAGCACCGCTGACCTGGAAACGTTCACATGAGCGGCCTGTATGAGCGGAACAGGTGTAGTCACGTCGAACCTTTTACGAATCTCCTTCACCTTAAGGCCATTCTTCTCCATTATACTGTTAAGTGATATCCAGAGTGATTTCCTGTCACCTTTCGAATCCAGCTTGACCTCCATGAAATCATCGAATCTCCCTCCGGATTTCATGAAAGTGAGATAGAGCGAGAGGTCCCTATTGGCAACCCTTTTCGCATCGGTTACGAGACCCCAGTATCCGGTTGATGCGTTGCTGTCCGGTGGTGTGTGCATGAAATATGAAACGACCACGATATCGTCCTTGCCATTTGCGTCAAGCCTGTAGATGTTGTCATACTTGGTGTAACGGTCCCTGAACTCCGAAACGCTTATTTCCCCCCGGTCACGCGTGTTTCTCAAGCTTCCATAGTATTGTCCAAGGTCCCGAATCCCGTATATGTCCTGTTCAGTAGCGTAAGGGTCTCCATTATGTTCTTGGGACTGGCCGAACGTGTAAAGCCCGGACACCGCGCCAACTGTTCCGAGCGTTGCCGTCCTTAAGAAGTCTCTCCTGTTGATTCCCATACACCTAAGAAGCAGCTAAATTTTTTAAACCTTGCT